>JAJEAY010000281.1 GCA_022824145.1 Rhodobacter sp.
GGACCGGGTCGGGAACGCGGTCGAAGCACTCGCGCACCGCCCGTAGCATGCCGGGCATCGAGAGATGCCGGCGGAAGGAGTCTCTGGACATTCCGCTGCCCGGTCTTTGCCTGTTTTGCCGCAGGACAGCATATCCGGCCCTAAAAGTCTACGAAAAAAAATTCGTGGCAATTCCGCAACCAACTGATAATGAACGAAAAGAAAATCTACCGGGAATTGCTGGCCGCCAGCCCGCTCAACCGGCCAAGGACGGGACTTTGAAACTATGCTAGCTGCAGCCATTCCGGCACGGTCCGCATGGGCAGGAATCACGGTCCAGCGGCCACGTGACCCCGCACACTTTGGTGGTTCCCAATCTGGTCAATACCCTAATGTACCTTCGTGCGGCTATACACCTCTACCCAATAGCACCCCGATGGGGCCTGCCAAGAGCCCGATCTCCTCACGTTGCAGTTGGCACACTCCTCGTTGTCGTAAGCTCGGCTCCCGCCCGCGTGATAATCCTCACCGCGATCTCGCCACTGTCCGGCTCGGAAAATGCCGCGCTTTTTGCGCTCAGGAGATGAAACCCCAGCGGGCTGAGAAAATGAGCCCACCGCGCGAATTCGATGACTTCCTTTGAATAGTCCGGATTCGAAAAACGGGGGCAGGATAGACGTAGCTGAGGTGAGACATGGCGACTGAACTGAGACCTATCCGCTCCGAAGCGGACTGCGAAGCCGCCCTCGAAGAGGTCGAACGCCTGTGGGGCGCCAGGAGCGGCACGCCGGAAGGCGACCGCCTTGACGTGCCCGTTACGCTGATCGAAGCCTTTGAGGCAAAGCACTATCCGATGGATTTCCCGATCCGATCGAAGCGATCCAGTTCCGGACTGAGCAGCAGGGACTCACCCGCAAGGATCTCGAACCGATGATCGGTCCCCGCAACCGGGTGGCAGACGTTCTCAATCGCAAGCGTGGCCTGTCGATCGAAATGATCCGGAAGCTGCATGAGCAGCTCGGAATTTCCGCGAAAGTGCTGATCCGGCCGAGCCGCCTCGACAAAGTTGCATGATCGGAGGCTTTGCTTGATGCGTGCGGTGCTCTGCGCCGCTGTTCTTAAGACAGCCAGCGGGAGGGCTTGATCAAGGACCAGTTCCGCATCTGCCAGGAGAAATCGAAGCGCGGGAAGCGGAAAGTCATCTACACTTACAAGGATGCCCACATCTTCGGCGCGAGCATAATCCTGCGGCAAAGGAACCGGTCGTGTCTGCAAGACGCCCGGGACGGGCAGTTCGACATTGAACTGGCCGAACCCTTGGATCGCGTTTCCCGCAACCAAGCTGACGTCGCCACATTCTACGGACATTCGAAGTTCATCGGCGTGCCGATCATAACGCCGGCGGAGGGCAGGATCAGCAAGCTGCATGTCGGGCTGACGGGCATGATGAATGCGCTGTTCATCAAGAACCTCGCCGCCAGAACCCAATCGCTGCATTCGCGGTCTTGTCGAAGAATGCAAGTCCGGCGGCGAGCTTTGCTATCGCTGCAAGGTCGTCAAGCAATTTGATGCACGAGGTGATCTGCCCCAGGGAGATCGACGAGGCCGAAGCGAATGTGATCCGCCGCGTTGTCCGGGAATTCGCTTCGGGACTCGGACCACGGAGAATTGCCCGCACACTTAACGAAGAGAGCATTCCCGGCTCGAACGGCAAGCCGTGACAGGACACAACGATACTCGGCCATGTGAAGCGCGAAACGCGTCTCATCAACAATGAGCTCTATGTCGGTCACCTGATCTGGAACCGGCTGCGCTACATCGAAGAGCCATTGATCGGCAAGCGCGTCTCGCGCCTCAACCCAGAACGCGAACGGCTGATCCGCGAGGCACCCGAACTGTGGATTGTCGATGATCGACTTTGGCCCGCACGACTTTGGCCCGCATTACTTGAGCGGTAAAGTGACATCGCCGAGAACTAGGTCGATGTCACCGAAGCCATGCTTGGGCACCACAGGAAGAACCACGTCAACGGCAGGCGTAGGCCCCAGACCCTGCTTTCCCGCCTGATCTTCTGCGGCTGCTGCGGTGGTCCCTACCATCCGCTCGGAACGTCCGCTCGAACCACTACAGCAACGACACTGCTTGAACAGCCGCACCAATCGGCAGGAAGAACCGGAAAGCCGGGTTCCCAACAGTCGGATTCGAGAGATCCATTGCGGCTCTTGATTCGCTCAAGGTCCGACGCCGTCATGGAAGACCTCCCCGGGGCAGTTCACCCGATTCAGGAAATCCCATTCAGGAACAGCGGATCACCGACAGAAAAATTCCGCCCTGTCAGGGCATCCGTGAAACGGCTCTTTCGCATCTGTTTGCTCCTTCAGAAGGCAGAGCAAACTCAACATCGGAACGAGGGAGGTTTCGGAGGTCAGGTCACAAGCGAACTGCGTTAAGGCAGGTAGCTTGCCAACTCTGCCTCTACCTCTTTTGGATCGTGTTCCAGCCCCGCACGCAGTCCTTGCGCCATATCGCCGGGATAGATGTCGTCCTCGTCACCCGTCTCCAGCCCGTTGAGCGCGGCGCGCACCACGTCCGCCGGGTCGAGCTTGGGCGGCGGGAAATCTTTGCTCATGTCGGTGTCCACCGCACCGGGCATGATCGCGAACACTTTTGTTCCCTGCGCCTTCAGCTCCGCCCGAACTGCCTGAGTCATGCTCAGGCCCGCTGCCTTCGACGCACAGAGCGTGCCCATCATCGGCAGCGCAACCCGGCTGAGAATCGACAGCATGTTGACAATCGCCCCACCGCCGTTGGCCTTGAGCACTGGCGCGAACGCGCGGATCATGGAAAGCGTGCCGAAATAGTTCACCTCCATTTCGCGGCGGGCGTCTTCCATAGAGGGGTTCTTCAGTGCGCCGGTATTGCTGTTGAAGCCGGCGTTGTTGATCAAAAGCGTCACATCACCAGCTTCGGCCGCGGCCTTGGCCACCGCATCGGCGTCGGTGATGTCAAGCGCAACCTTGACCACGCGGGGATCGTCAGGCAGCGCCGTCACATCTCGCGCAGCGGCATAGACCTTTGCCGCGCCGCGCGACAGGAGCGCCTCGACGAAGCGGGCTCCGATGCCGCGATTGGCCCCGGTAACAAAGGCGGTGGCGTTTTCAATGTTCATGGCAAAAGGCCCTTTCACGGTTTCAGCGAGCCAATCGGGGTCGAATTCCGGCGACGGCGCGGCGCGCAGCAGTTTCTTAGTATAGCTGTGGCTCGGAGATTCAAACACCCGCCCAACCGAGCCGTCCTCGCGGATCCTGCCGCGCTGCATTACCAACACCCGGTCAGCGAGCGAGCGCACCACAGCAAGATCATGGGTGATGAAGAGAACCGACAGACCCCGCTGGTCGCGCAGATCCAGCAGCAACCGAAGGATGCGCGCCTGGTTGGAGACATCAAGGCCCGAGACAACCTCGTCGGCGATTATGAGCTTCGGCGCACCCGCCAGCGCCCGCGCGATGCCCACCCGCTGGCGTTGTCCGCCCGAGATGCGATGAGGGTAGAGACTTTTGAACTCTGGCGTAAGTCCCACCTGATCGAACAGTTCGTCGACGGTGGTCGTCGCGCCGAAATTCCGCAGTGGCACATCAAGGGACTGCCCGATCGTGCGGCGCGGATTCAGTGACGACAGCGGATCCTGAAAAATCATCTGGATGTCTTTGCGGTACGCCCGCCAGCGCGGGTACCAGGCACGGTCCTTGGTGCGGATCGTGGCAGCATTGCCCGGGTCGACTATGGTTCGGCCCTGGAACAGAAGGCTTCCGGCCTGGATCTGGGTTAACCCTGCGATGGCCCGGCCCAACGTGGTCTTGCCTGAGCCGCTCTCGCCCACCAACGCCAGGATCTCACCCGGCTGCATCGTGAAACTTATGTTCGACAGGATGGGGTAGCCTTTGTCATCCCTGCGCAGGAAGCGGCGGCGCATGCCCAAGCGGACCCCGAGCCCTCGTGCCTCCAGAAGGGGCTCAGCCATCGCCGGCCTCCGCAATCATGCGCTCGATCAAAGCAGTCGGCACAGGTTCGAGTTCCCGTCCCGCCCGATCGGGGCGCGGGGTGGCCGCCAGAAGCGCTTGCGAATAGGCGTGGGCGGGCCGGTTGATGAGATCGGTGCAGGCGGCCTGCTCGATCACCCGTCCACCATGCATCACGGTCACAGAATGGCAGATCTTGGCCACCACGCAGAGGTCATGAGTGACGAACATCAGCCCCACGCCGGTTTCGCGCTGCATCTCCCGGATCAGGTGCAGGACGTCCTTCTGAACAGTGACGTCCAGCGCGGTTGTAGGTTCGTCGGCGATCACGAGCTTGGGACGCGAGGCAAAAGCCGCTGCGATGAGCGCGCGCTGGCGCATGCCGCCGGAGAGCGCATGCGGGAAGGACTTGGCGACCTTGGCCGCCGAAGGGATGCGCACCGCGTCAAGCCAGCGGATAACTTCCGTTTTGGCGCCAACCGTTCCTTTCGGCAGCACCTCCGCAAGCTGAGCGGAGATCGTCCGGCAGGGATTCAGAGCACTCAACGGATCCTGCGGGATCAGCGCCAGGTCGCGTTTCAGAAACGCACGACGGGCGCGCGGACGAAGTGCCAGCAGGTCGGTTCCATTAAGCCGAATCGCACCACCCGTTACGGTGATGTCACGGGGCAGTACTCCCAGGATCGCCTTGCCTAGCATCGACTTGCCAGCGCCGCTCTCACCCACGACGCCTGCGATCTCAGAAGCCTCGACTGTCAGGCTGACACCACGCAGTACGGGGGCGCCGCGCAGGCCGAGCGACAGGCTATCGACCTGCAGCAGGCTCATTTACGCAGCACCGGGTCGAGGTAGAACCGCAGCGCATCGCCCAAAGCGTTCAACCCGAGGATCGTGATCACAAGCGCACCCACGGGAAAAGCCGTGACCCACCAGGCCTCGTTGATGACGCGGCGGCCCTCGGCAATCATATCGCCCCAGGTCGCCGCGCCTGACGACACCGAAAGCGAGACGAAGCTGAGGATGGTCTCAACCGTGACCGCGATGCCGATCTCGAAAAAGAAAAGCGTGACCAGCAGCGGCAGCACATTGGGCAGCACCTCTCGGACCAGGATCGACAGGTCGCTGCCGCCGGTGATGCGGGCAGCGTCGATGTAGTCTCGACTGCGTTGCTGCAGCACGTCGGCGCGCACAACGCGGGCAAACCGAGTCCAGTCGATCACCGCCACCACGATGATCACCGATGTGAGCGTCGTGCCCAGCATCGCCACCAGGATGATCGATAGCAATACGGGCGGAAAGGACAGCCACACATCCACGATCCGGCTGATGACGTTGTCGACCCAGCCGCCATAGAACCCCGCCAACGCGCCCAGAATTACCCCTGCCAGCGCTGCGAGGCAGGCGACCGACACGCCCACTATCACCGCCAAACGTGCGCCGTAGATCAGCCGCGAGGCCACGTCACGCCCCAGACTGTCAGTGCCGAGTGGATAGGCCCAGGCGTTCTCGATGCCGAAATAGTCCAGATCATCGTTTAGCCACGCAGGTGGCATGTTGATCAGAAAGAGATCGTCCAGCGTGGGGTCATGCGGCGCGATCCATGGCGCAAAAAGCGCTGCGGTCAGCAGCGCTCCGATCGCCGCGCAGCCAAAGACCATCCGCAGACGGGAGATCCTCTCCGTCGAGCGCTCCAGCCCGGTACCGCCGCCTCCACGGCCTTTCTCAAGGGCAAAACTCTCAACACCGCTCATCGCGCCGTCCTCAGGCGGGGATCGGCGGCGCGATAGAGTTCATTGCTGGCCAGGTTGATCAGGATGAACATCAGCGCAAAGACCAGCACGATCCCCTGGATCAGCGGAAGGTCGCGGTTGATGACCGCGGAGATGGCGGTGGAACCGATGCCGGGCCATGAAAACTGCCGTTCGATAAGCACGGTGCCGCCGATGAGGAATGTCAGCTGCACCGAGGTGAGCGCAATGGTCGGAATCAAGGCGTTGCGCAGGGCTTCGCCCAGAACGATGGCAAGCCTGCTCTTGCCTTTGGTCTGGGCGAGCATGACGTAATCCTGTGCCATAGCCTCTTCCAGCGCGCCTTTCAGCACCCGGGTGATGCCCGCCGCCAAAGGCAGGCCGAGGGCCAGCGCAGGCAGGACCGCGTAGCGCATGAGCTCGGCGAAGGTGTCAAAGCGGAACGTTACCAGCGACTCCAGCAGGTAGAAATTCGTGGCGAAATCCTGCGCCGTTCGTGGGTCGAACCGGCCTGAGACGGGCATCATCGGCGCGAAGAGCGTCACCGTCAGGATGAAGATCAGCGCCCAGAGGAAATCGGGGATCGCCTGCGCCAACCCCGCCAGTCCGTCGATGGCCAGCGTCGCGATGTCCACCTGCAGCCAGACCGCCAGGATAGAGAAGGCGAAGGCCAGCACCAAAGCGATGAGGCTTGCCAGCAGCACCAGTTCCAGCGTGGCGGGCAGGCGGTCGAGGATGATCTCCATCACCGGCAGGCGGAACTGCGTCGACATCCCGAAATCAAGCCACGCGACGTTGCGCAGCCAGATCACGTATTGCGCCGGAATTGACTTGTCGAGCCCGTAGAGCCGCTCAAGACTGGCGCGCACCTCGTCCGTTGCGCCCGGTGGCAGCATCATCGAGATCGGGTCTCCGGGCACCAGCCGCAGGATCACGAAGATCACCACCGACACACCCAGAAGCGTCAGGAGAATCGAACCGATCGCAACGAGTAAACGGGCCATTTCAGACTGCAGAATCACCTGTCCCGGGCCCGATCCCGGACCTCAGCCGTTGGTCTGGTGAGGTCCGGGATCGGGCCCGGGACGAAGTCGAGATCAGTTGCTGCTGACGTTCTGGGGCAGCAGGAAGTTCGCCACGTGCGGTGTGACTGACAGCCCGTCGCGATAGATGATCGGCTGAACGAACTGCAGAAGCGGGATCACCATCGCGTTCTCGGCGATATAGGCGTCTACCTTTTGATAGCCTGCGATACGGGCGTCCTCGTCTTCCTCGCCCCAGAGTGGCCCGATCATCGCGTCCACGTCATCGGTGTCCCAGGTCGAATGCGGCGAGGGGCCGAACATCGCGAACCCCGTCGAGGTCGAAGGGTCACCGATGGAGTTGCCCCAGTTGTAGAAGGCCGCCGGCGCCAAGGCGTCGCGGGCCCGCAGATCGAAATGCTTGGCGATCTCATAGACCTCGATTTCGGCCTCGATGCCTACACGTTTCCACATTCCCGTGACCGCCTGGATCATCTCGTAATCCTTGGGTTTGAAGCCGCGGGTGGTCTGGATCCTGAACTTCACCGGATTGTCAGTGGAATAGCCGGACGCCGCCAGAAGCTCCTTGGATTTTTCGGGGTCATAAGCCACGGTCGTCTCCGCGGTGAAGGCTGCGTATTCCGGGGCCTGCAATGTATCGATGGGCACGCCATAGCCACGCAGGAGCCGGTCCACGATCAGGTCTTTGTTGATCGCATGGGCCGCGGCCTTGCGGACATTCGCGTCCTCCATCACGCCCACATCGTTGATGAAGATCATGCCGATGTCAGAGACTGGCGTTGTGACCCCATTGAGCCCGTCCTTGGCGGCGAGGCGGTCGTACTCCTCGTAAGGGATCTCAAGCGTGATGTCAGACGCGCCGGTCTCGACCTCGGCCACACGGGCAGAGGCATCGGGGAGGAACTTGAAGATCACCGTCTCGAACTCGGGCGCGTCGCCCCAGTACCCGTCATAGCGTTTAAGCCTCACGAAAGAGTTCGCGACGTATTCGTCGACCATGTAGGGGCCAGAGCCGACGGGAGCCTTTTCAAAGCCCTCCCCGCCGACCTCGGTGTAGTAGTCCTTGGGCAGCACATAAGCGGTAAGGAACGCCATCCACTTAAAAATCGTGGGGTCAAAACGCAGCACGTCCGCCTCGATCCGGTTGCCGTCCACAGTAAAATTCCCAAGTGTCGACCACAGGAACTGGATCGGGTTGCCGGTCTCTTCCTTGCCCGCGCGTTCCAGCGACCACACAACGTCCGCAGGCGTCACCGGATCGCCGTTATGCCAGGACGCACCCTCGCGCACCTCCAGGAAGACCTTCGAGCGGTCCTCGTTCCAGCCCCAGTCGGTCAGGAGCCCGGGGCGGAAGGACAGATCCGGATTCTGGTCGATATACTGGTCATAGACCGACTTGTAGATCGACTGGATCGTGGGGTTCACCGCCGAGACACCCACGGTGGCGTCCCAAGACGGCAGCGACACGTTATAGGCTATCGTCAGCGTAGAATCGTCGGCAAAGGCGACATTCGCCGCCAGCGCCGAACCGGCCAACAGGCCCAACAGCTTTTTCATGTTTTTCTCCCTGAGTACTTTGATGATTAGATTGGCTTGCCTTCGCTTGAGGCCCAATTGGCCATCAGTTCATTTGAAGGCAGGGTCTCGTCCACCAGCTTTTTCGCGGTCTCCTGGCCGGCCACTGGCAGGCCAGCCGGATCAAGCACACCGATCTGCACCAGCACCGAAGCCTGATCCCAGTAGATGTGTTCGTGATAGAGCTTGTCGCCACGAAAATTCACGATCGCCACCAGCGGGATTTCCACATATCTGCCGGTCGGTGCGACGCCCGGCAGCATCCAGTCGATCTCACGGTCATGGGTAAAGCAAAAGAGCATCTCGTCGACCAACCGGTCGGTGCCGATCGTGCGCGAAATCGGGATCAGCTTGGTGTCGTCGGGGTTAGCGTCGACGAAGTGGTGCTTGTAAAAGCGCGACAGGTGCCTGTAGCCCACCCCGCCCGTCATGGTCGGGATGTGGTTGACGTAAGGCTCGGCAACCATTGTCTTCATGGTCTCATGAACGTCGCGGGTGGCGAACTCGTAATAGCAGTGCATGTCCCAAAGGTGGCTGAGGTCATAGATCGGCCCCAGCATCCTGCGCAGCAGCGTCAGCGAGCGCGAATAGGCCATCATGGTCGCGGGCTTGTCGAAGCTGTCGCGGCCATGGGTGGCAAAGGCGTGGTCGACGCCCGGATATTCGTAGAACTCGAAGTCGGGGCGGTCGGCAAAGGCTTCCTTGATCTTTGCGACGGCCTCAGGCGGAGCGAACTTGTCGAGTTCGGCGGTATGGAAGACCATCGGGCAGGTGATGTTCCCGCCCTCGTCGAGGCTCTCTTCGATGGCAACGCCATAGTAGGACACCGCGCAGTCCACATCAGTCCGCGCCGCCGTCAGATAGGCGAGCTTGCCGCCCAGGCAGTAGCCCAGCGCGCCGATCTTGCCTGCGACCTCGTCCATCCCGCGCATATGGGCTATCGTGTCACCGACATCCTTGATGCCCTGGTCCACGTCGAATTGCTGGTAGAAGCCGAAGGCCTTGCCGAAATCCTCGTCGGAGTAACCAAGGTTCACATTCGGCTCCATCCGCCAGAAGAGGTCCGGCACCAGCACGACATAACCCTCTTCGGCGAAGTGATCCGCCATCGACCGCATGTAGGCGTTGATTCCGAAGATCTCCTGCAGAAGCACCAGGCCGGGGCCCGAACCCTGTTCCGGCTTTGTCATGTAAGCTTTGAACGTGCCGCCATCCGCGGCGGTCACATCAATGAACGAACCCTCTGGCATGCATGCTCCTCCCATCGCAATGAAGGCCTTGGCCTCCGGTGTTCCTGCTTAGCAGATAGTACGAAGTCACGGAAGGCGTGTCTATGTGATCGCCACGAGGCTCTCGCAAAATAATTCCGTTACGGCGGCTGCTGCGATTCCGCGGGGCCGTCAGACGACGCAGGATCGGATCCGGGACGGGTCTCCGGCTGGATTCGGCCCCCAAGGCACGGTAGGATACCGCAGACGGCAGGTCCGGCGGCGCCATGCCGCCACACTTGCCCGCGCCGTCCCCGGGTACGGGGCGGTGGAGGCCGCTTTCCTGCGGTTCCGGTGGGTTTCAGACGGCCATCC
>JAJEAY010000177.1 GCA_022824145.1 Rhodobacter sp.
TGCAGGATCAGGCATTGAAATTGCGAACAGGAGGCGGTACGCGGAGATCCGGGCCTGCTGCCAATAACGCGAAGATATATGATCCCCCGATACCTGGGAGCGAATTACATGCGAACGGTTCTTTGCATTGGTGACAGCAACACGCATGGCACTCCGGCAATGAATGAACTGGCCGACCAGAAGCGGTTCGACCGGGCGGTTCGCTGGCCAAACGTCATGGCCGGCAGGCTTGGCTCCCGATGGGAGGTGATTGCCGAGGGGCAGCCGGGACGCAACGCTGTCTTTGACGATCCTGTGGAAGGTGAGCACAAGAATGGACTCAGGGTGCTTCCCGCGTTGCTCGAGACGCACCGGCCAATCGATCTGGTAATCCTGTTGCTCGGGACAAACGATCTGAAGGCGCGGTTTTCGGCGCCCGCCAGCGATGTCGCCCTCGGGCTTGAGCGTCTGGTAACCTTGATCAACGCGTCTGATTCAGGTCCGGATCTCGCGCCACCCCGTGTGCTTCTCGCGGCGCCTGTGCCAATTGAAGAAGTCGGCTTTTTGGGAGACATGTTTTCGGGTGGCGCTGCGAAATCGCGTGCGCTGCCGCCGCTGCTGGCCGATGTGGCACGGCGTCAGGGCGCGGAGTTCATTGATCTGGCACATGTGGCGAAGGTGGATCCGGTCGATGGCATTCACCTGACCGCTGAAGGCCAGGCGGCGGTTGGCGCCGCCATGGCGGCAGCGGTGGAAAGCATGTTCAAAAAGTAGATCTTGGGAGGGAAGGAATGCTGAAAGGAATTGATCCGCGGCTGAACGCGGATGTGCTCTATGCATTGCGTGACATGGGTCATGGTGACACGGTTATTGTCTCGGACACGAATTTCCCGGCTGGCTCGATCGCCCGGGAGACCGTTCTGGGTGAGCTGCTGCGTATGGAGAACCTGACCGCCGGCGAAGTTGTGGAAGCTCTGCTGTCCGTTCTGCCGCTTGACACCTTTGTTGACGATTTCGCCGGTCGAATGGAAATCGTCGACAATCCCGGAACCGTACCACCGGTACAGGCCGAGGTTCAGGCGGCCATTGATGCGGCGGAAGGCGCCCATCGTCCAATGGTCGGAATCGAACGGTTCGCGTTCTATGATCTCGCCAAACGGTCTTATGCCGTGATCCAGTCCGGCGAGCGACGGTTCTACGGATGTTTCATGCTCCGTAAAGGCGTCATTCCGCCGGAGGCATGACATGAGCGGAACAATCGTGATTCTGGGCGTATTCGTCGCCGACACAACCTACCGCGCCGATCGCCTTCCGAACATGGGCGAGACGATCCTTGGCAAGTCATTCGCGCTCGGCGCCGGTGGCAAAGGGTCCAACCAGGCTGTTGCCTGCGCGATGGCAGGCGGGGACACGCAGTTCATGACAAAGCTTGGTGTGGACCCGTTTGCCGACATCGCCATCGAGACCTGGAAACGCGCCGGCGTGGTTCCGCAGGTCACGCAGCATGCTGACGGCTACACCGGCGCGGCCAGCATTTACGTAAGTGATGAAAGCGGCGAAAACGCGATCATAGTCTGTCCCGGCGTCGCCAGAACCATATCGCCGGAGTACATTGAGGACCGGGCGGACCTGATCGGGGGAGCCGATGTATTCGTAACCCAGCTCGAGCAGCCGGTGGATGCCACGCTGCGGGCCTTGGAAACGGCAAGGCAGGCCGGAACGACAACGGTCCTCAATCCGGCGCCCGCGATCGATCTGCCGGAGGGAACGCTCGCGCTCTGCGATTACGTGACCCCGAACGAGACCGAGGCCTCCGGATTGACCGGGCTGCCGGTCACGACCGTTGAAGAGGCGCGCGAGGCCGCAGAGCTGCTTCTTGCCCTCGGAGCGGGGGCTGCGATCATCACTCTTGGCGAAAACGGCGCACTCTTTCACGGCGCCACACAGTCGGTGCATGTGCCGGCTTTCAGCGCCGGACCGGTAATTGAAACGACGGGCGCTGGTGACGCTTTCAACGGCGCGCTCGCTGCAGCGCTCGCAAGAGGTGAGGATCCAATCGAGTCAGTGCGTTTCGGATGCGCTGCCGCGGCCATTTCTGTGACGCGTCCAGGCACGGCCGCATCGATGCCGGCGCGTGAGGAAATCGACAGGCTGCTGTCGGCTTAGAGCCGTTTCAGGCGATTCTCCTGGCGCTCAGTCACTGCCCGGATGGAAGTCCTTCGCGGAGCAGGGAAAAGTCCGCTTTCTATGCGTCCGCCAGTTCCTCTAGAATCGCGGCAGCGGCGGCTTTGGGATCAGCGGATTTCCAGATCGGACGTCCGACCACGATATGATCGGCACCCGCAGCGATGGCGCCCGCCGGAGTCGCGGTTCGCTTCTGGTCACCGGGGTCGGAGCCTGAAGGACGCACGCCCGGAGTTACGATCAGCCGCCCTTCGGACTCAGGAAGGGCGCGGACCGCGGCCGCTTCGAGCGGGGAACAGATCACCCCGTCAGCGCCTGATTCGAAAGCACGGGCGGCGCGCTCGACAACGATTCCGGATTCCGTTCCGGTCACAATCATTGAAGCGTCGAGATCCGAGCGGTCAAGCGACGTCAATACCGTAACCCCAATGATCTTCAGTTCCGACTCGCCCGCGCCCTCCCGTGCGGCCCGCACGATATGCGGGTCGCCGTGAACGGTCAGGAGATCGATGCCAATGCGCGCGATGGACCGCACCGCCGCCTCTATCGTGGCGGCGATGTCGAACAGCTTGAGGTCGAGGAAAACCCGTTTCCCATGGGTGTCCTTAAGCTCTCCAGCGAACGCCAGGCCACCGCCGGCAAGCATTCCAAGTCCGATCTTGTAGAAAGCAACAGAGTCACCGAGCTGGCGGGCCAGCTGCGTCGCGCCTGAAACCTCAGGAAGGTCAAGGGCGACGATCAGTCGTTCATCGGCAGCATTCAACTCCAGGTTCCTCGCGGCTGGTCAACTGTTCAAATCAGGCGGGCGCTGGCCCAACGCCAACCTGGCCGGGAAGCACTGCCAGCCCGCTCCCGCGGTAACGGGCCACGCGGAAGTGTGCGGCCATTTGTGCCGGATGGGTTGAACTTCTTCTGGACGATTTCCAAATCTGAATCAAGGCCGCTGTGAGCATGCCGAAGGCGGGTGCTTCCGATGCGGCGCTTGAGCCAAGGAGAGATCCATGAATCTGGAGAAACTAACTGAACGGTCGCGCGGCTATCTGCAGGCGGCCCAGACCATAGCGCAGCGCGAGGATAACCAGAACCTCGTTCCGGAGCACCTTCTGAAAGCTCTGCTGGACGATCAGGAAGGATTTTCCGCGAACCTGATAAGGCGGGCGGGAGGTTCGCCGGAACGCGTCGCCGAAGCCGTCGATCTGGCGGTGTCGAAGCTCCCGAAGGTCAGCGGAACCACGAACCAGCTGTATTGGGACCGGCAGTCCGTCAAGGTGCTTGATGAAGCGGAGAAACTGTCCTCCAAGGCCGGAGACGACTTCGTTCCTGCCGAACGGATTCTGACCGCGCTTGCGGTTGTGAAGTCGAAGGCGAAAGAGGCGCTGGAAGCTGGCGCCGTCAACGCTATGGGGCTGAACTCGGCGATCAACGACATCCGCAAGGGACGCACGGCGGACACCGCGTCAGCGGAGGAAGGTTACGACGCGCTGAAGAAATTCGCGCGTGACCTGACGGAGGCGGCCAGCCAGGGACGGATCGACCCCATTGTCGGCCGGGACGAGGAAATCCGCCGCGCGATGCAGGTTCTCAGCCGCCGGACCAAGAACAACCCGGTGCTGATCGGCGATCCCGGTGTCGGCAAGACGGCGATTGCGGAAGGTCTGGCGATTCGGATCGTGAACGGTGACGTTCCCGAAAGCCTGGGAAAGAAAAAACTCATGGCGCTTGATATGGGCGCTCTGATCGCCGGAGCGAAATACCGCGGCGAATTCGAAGAGCGGCTGAAGGCGGTCCTGAAGGAGATCGAGGCCGCGGCTGGCGAGATCATCCTGTTCATCGACGAGATGCATACGCTTGTCGGAGCGGGAAAGTCCGAAGGGGCGATGGACGCCGCCAACCTGATCAAACCCGCGCTTGCGCGCGGAGAACTGCACTGCGTTGGGGCCACCACGCTGGATGAATACCGAAAGTATGTTGAGAAGGACGCGGCGCTTGCCCGCCGGTTCCAGCCGCTTCTGGTCGATGAGCCGACTGTCGAGGATACGATCTCCATTCTGCGCGGGATCAAGGAGAAATACGAACTGCACCACGGCGTGCGGATTTCGGATGCCGCTCTGGTGTCCGCTGCGACACTCAGCAATCGCTACATCACCGACAGATTCCTGCCGGACAAAGCCATTGATCTGGTGGACGAAGCGGCAAGCCGTCTGCGGATGGAGGTGGATTCCAAACCTGAGGAACTCGATGCGCTGGACCGCGAGATACTGCAGAAGCAGATCGAGGCGGAAGCGTTGAAGAAAGAGGACGACGAAGCGTCCCGAGAACGGTTGGAAAAACTCGAAAAAGAGGTCTCGGAACTGCAGCAGCGGTCGGCTGAACTCACTGCGCAGTGGCAGGCCGAGCGGGACAGGCTCGAATCCTCACGCGAACTGAAAGAGCGGCTCGACCGGGCACGGGCGCAGCTGGAAACCGCGAAGCGCGACGGTGATCTCGCTAAGGCGGGCGAGCTCAGTTACGGCATAATTCCACAGCTGGAAAAACAGCTGAAGGATGGCGAGGGCGTGGAAGGCCACCTTATGGTCGAAGAAGCCGTACGGCCCGATCAGATCGCCCATGTGGTTGAACGGTGGACGGGAATACCGACTGCCAAAATGCTTGAGGGCGAGCGTGACAAGCTGCTCCACATGGAGAGGGGGCTGAGCAGACGCGTAATCGGCCAAAGCGCGGCTGTTTCCGCTGTGTCCAATGCCGTCCGCCGGGCGCGGGCTGGATTGCAGGACGAAAGCAGACCGCTTGGATCGTTCCTGTTTCTCGGACCCACGGGGGTTGGCAAGACGGAGCTCACAAAGGCGCTTGCGGAATTCCTTTTCGATGACGAACGGGCAATGGTGCGCATCGACATGTCGGAGTTCATGGAACGCCACGCAGTGGCGCGGCTGATCGGCGCCCCGCCGGGGTATGTCGGCTACGACGAAGGCGGCGTGCTTACGGAAGCGGTTCGGCGCCGGCCTTACCAGGTCGTTCTGTTCGACGAAGTGGAAAAAGCTCACCCGGACGTATTCAACGTCCTTCTTCAGGTTCTGGACGATGGCGTGCTGACCGACGGGCAGGGGCATAACGTGAGTTTCAAGCAGACGCTGATCGTGCTTACGTCAAACCTTGGCAGCCAGACGTTGAGCCGGTTGCCGGAAGGCGCCGATCCAAGCCAGGCGCGCCGGGATGTGATGGATGCGGTGAAGGCGCATTTCCGGCCTGAGTTCCTGAACCGGCTGGACGAGACGATTGTTTTCGACCGCCTGTCGCGGGCGGATATGGACGGAATTGTCGATATCCAGCTTGATCTTCTCCGTCATAGGCTGGAGCGCCGCCAAATCGGGCTGGAACTCGATGAGGGGGCCAGAAAGTGGCTTGCCGATGAGGGTTATGATCCAGTCTACGGCGCAAGGCCGCTGAAGCGTACGATCCAGCGGGCGCTTCAGAACCATCTTGCCGAGATGCTTCTGTCGGGCGATCTGACCGATGGCGAAACGGTGAGCGTTAGGGCCGGACCGGAAGGACTGCTCATTGGCGAGAGGATCGCGTCCTCGAACCAGCGTCCACCCGAGGACGCGGTTCTGCACTGAACGGCGAATTCCTGAAATGTTTTCCGACGTGAATGTGAACGCTTGTTGAGTAGGTAAATCCGGCTGCCACAGCTATATCACCAGAAATGTGGATGTGGAGGAATTCATGGCCGGACGTTGGAAGAACGACCTGAACTGGTCGGATGTGACGCCAAAGGAAGTGTATCTGAACCGCAGGCAGCTGATGTCGGGGGTTGGCGCCGTGGGGCTGGCGACAGTCGCGGCGCCGGCGCTTGCGAAGCTTGGCGCGGTGCCGAGTCCTTACTCGACGGATGAAGAGCCGAATTCGTTTGAGGACATCACAAGCTACAACAACTTCTACGAGTTCGGGACCGGCAAGGAAGATCCCGCGCGTCACGCGGATAAACTGACGACGGAACCGTGGACTGTGATGATCGACGGGCTGGTGGACAGGCCAGGCGAATATTCCTTCGATGACATAGTGGGATCTGTGGAACTGGAAGAACGCATCTACCGGTTCCGCTGTGTCGAGGCGTGGTCGATGGTGGTCCCGTGGGTTGGCTTTGAGCTGGCTGACCTGCTCGAGCGCGTGGGCGTCCAGCCAGCGGCTGGCTATGTCGCTTTTGAAACGCTTGTGCGCCCGGAAGAGATGGTGGGACAGCGCTATGGGGTGCTGGACTGGCCATACCGCGAGGGCCTGAGGCTGGACGAGGCGATGCATCCGCTGACCATTCTGGCGACCGGTCTCTATGACGAGCCGATGCCCAAGCAGAACGGCGCGCCGATCCGGTTGGTCGTGCCGTGGAAATACGGGTTCAAGTCGATCAAGTCGATTGTGCGGATCACTCTCACTGAGGACGAGCCGCCTACCAGCTGGAATATGGCGAACGCGCGGGAATACGGTTTCTACTCCAATGTGAACCCGGAGGTGAGCCATCCGCGCTGGAGCCAGGCCAGCGAGCGGAAGATCGGCGGCGGACTGTTCGCGCGCCGGGTTCCGACGCAGATGTTCAACGGCTATCAGGACGAAGTGGCGAGCCTGTATGCTGGCATGGATCTGGCAAAGCTCTACTGACCTGCGGCGGCCTGCCGGGCCGCCGGACGACACATTCGACCGGAACATGTCCCGGCTTTGCCGGGAAGTCATCCCTGTTTGGCGTGGATTGAGGAGGGGGCAGTGGCCAACGGCGTGTCCATTGCGCAGAGAATAAACGGCGCTACGAGGCGGTTTCCTCCGGGACTGCTCTATTTGGTGGCTCCGATTCCGGCGGTCTGGTGGTTCTACCAGGGGCTGACTGGGGGGCTGGGTCCGGAACCGATCAAGGCGCTTGAGCATCTTTGCGGCGAGCTCGCGCTGCAGCTGCTGATTTTCGGTCTGGCGGTGACGCCCCTTCGGGAGTTCACCGGACTGAACCTCATCCGGTTCCGGCGCGCCATCGGGGTGATCGCATTTTCCTACGTGTTCCTTCACCTCTGCATCTGGCTGTTCCTCGACGTACAGATCGTGAGCCAGATCTGGGCTGACATACTGAAGCGTCCTTACATCACCATCGGAATGGTGGGATTCGTGACGCTCGTCCCGTTGGCGGTGACGTCGAACAACCTGTCGGTCCGAAAGCTCGGCCCGCTTCGGTGGCGCAAGCTGCACCGCCTGGTCTATGGGGCCGTGCTTCTGGGTGGCGTGCATTTTCTGATGGTGGTCAAAGGCTGGCAGCTGGAACCGATGATCTATCTTGGCGTCATAGTGATTCTCCTTGCTGCGCGCCTGGCGCCGCGGCGGCGGCGTTCCGCTGCCTGAACCCGGATGCTGCGCCGCCGGATTCCGTCGGGCGGTTTCCGGAACTGACCCGTTCTTGTTGTGTGATGTGCCTCGACCGCTATATTTTGGCTGGAATCGGGAGATCGAAAAAAAATCGCGATTATTGAAAAAACCGCTTGCCGACCGCTGCGCAGCGACGTAGAAAGCCCCTTACCGGTAACGCCAAGGTGTTGGCCGGGGTGCCAAACGGGCCGGAACGGCGACGCGGCGCATAAGATTGCAGGAATGCACGAGGTCGGGTGCGTTAGCACGAATTGCTGCGCTTTCGGCCGAATGTTTTGTGCGGCTCTTTGACATCGCTGGTATCTGAAGGGATATGAGGGCGGTCTGGTCTACGCGATGGATCGTCCCTGCATATCGGCTCCGCAGGCTTTGGCCGATGACCGGAGTGTCAGCTTCACTGTTTGACGGACTTCGTTCTTTGGAACGATGCACGTTAAACAGGAACTTCGCCGTCCTGACAGGACTGGCGAAGATGTGCAGGGGTTCGAACGTCAAGGACAGGCCGGCAACGGTCTTTCAACTTGAGAGTTTGATCCTGGCTCAGAACGAACGCTGGCGGCAGGCTTAACACATGCAAGTCGAGCGAACTCTTCGGAGTTAGCGGCGGACGGGTGAGTAACACGTGGGAACGTGCCCTAAGGTACGGAATAGCCTCTGGAAACGGAGAATAATACCGTATGTGCCCTACGGGGGAAAGATTTATCGCCTTGGGATCGGCCCGCGTTGGATTAGGTAGTTGGTGGGGTAATGGCCTACCAAGCCTACGATCCATAGCTGGTTTGAGAGGATGATCAGCCACACTGGGACTGAGACACGGCCCAGACTCCTACGGGAGGCAGCAGTGGGGAATCTTAGACAATGGGGGAAACCCTGATCTAGCCATGCCGCGTGAGTGAAGAAGGCCTTAGGGTCGTAAAGCTCTTTCGCCAGGGAAGATAATGACGGTACCTGGTAAAGAAACCCCGGCTAACTCCGTGCCAGCAGCCGCGGTAATACGGAGGGGGTTAGCGTTGTTCGGAATTACTGGGCGTAAAGCGCACGTAGGCGGGCTGGATAGTTGGGGGTGAAATCCCGGGGCTCAACCCCGGAACTGCCTTCAAAACTCCCAGCCTTGAGTTCGAGAGAGGTGAGTGGAATTCCGAGTGTAGAGGTGAAATTCGCAGATATTCGGAGGAACACCAGCGGCGAAGGCGGCTCACTGGCTCGATACTGACGCTGAGGTGCGAAAGTGTGGGGAGCAAACAGGATTAGATACCCTGGTAGTCCACACCGTAAACGATGAATGCCAGACGTCGGGCAGCATGCTGTTCGGTGTCGCACCTAACGGATTAAGCATTCCGCCTGGGGAGTACGGTCGCAAGATTAAAACTCAAAGGAATTGACGGGGGCCCGCACAAGCGGTGGAGCATG
>JAJEAY010000123.1 GCA_022824145.1 Rhodobacter sp.
GATACATGTCGTCAGGTGCCCCAATGACCGCCGGAACGGCGGCGCAGGCAACTTCAGGCAAAACGGGCAGGCGAAAAAACAATGGATTGCTTTTTTCATTGTTATCGTTTGTTTTTTCATTTTATATTATTTGTGTCTAACTTCTTTAGTAGGGTTGTTTCCCGTATGACTCATGTAGCAGGTTGTTTCATTTTGGGCTAGGCGAGCTTCGCCGAACGTGACTGCGAACATTGTGGTTAAGAGCGGCATCAAAGCCCTTGCCGAAACGTTTTTCCTGCATTCGCGGCTGTGCCGAAACACCGTCCCTTGTTTGCCCGGCTTGTTCGCAGCATCGTCATTGTGACGGACGTTGGCATGGATTTGCTGACAAGGGTCGGGCGCAATGCATGTCCGCAAGGCTGGGAGATCGCTATGGGAACCATCGCTGAGGAATGGCAGAGGAGATACCTTGCCGAAGGTTGGAAGGAAGGCCGTATCGAGGGTCGGGTGGATGCGATTCTTCGTTTGCTGGCCCGCCGTTTCGGAGAACTGCCTCCGAATGTCCGCAGGCGTCTCTTCCGGGCGTCCATACAGGATCTGGACGCCTGGATTGACGCCCTGCTCGACGCGGAGGGCGCTGACGAAGTATTCGGCGAGGATTTAAGAACGTGAACTGAGTGACATTGTATAGGTGCAATGGTTCGATGCCGTAGTTCTGTGGCTCCGTGCTGATGTAGGCCTCACGCAACTGTCCGGCCTTGGTCTATGAGGTCTCGAGCCGCAATCAGGATGCGTGTCACTTCCGCATTGCGTTAGTCAGTTGGCATAGCCAGATTGTTGTGGGAACGCACGATCGTGGGCCCGCTTCGAAAAAATGAAATACAATGACCCAAAGTGCTCGGGGGGATATGGCCAATCGGGTGACCCACGGCTAGGCTGCCGCAACACTGGATCTCAATCGCGAACTGAATGGGCCAGTCCGAGAGTGGTGAATGCAGGACCGTTATGTTGGAGATATCGGCGACTTCGCAAAGTACGGCCTGCTCCGAGCGTTGGGCCGAGAAAGGCGGCTTGGGGTTGCTTGGTATAGGCGGACAGACCCAGATCCGAAAAAAATGTGAACGACGGCCGACATACCAATTATCTGGAATATCCGGAGAAGTGGCGGTGTCTTGATCCCGAACTGTTCGATGGATTGAAAAAGCTGATTCGGGAGGGTCGCCGAACCATTGCGGAGGTTCAGCGGTCCGGTCTCCTCAACAAGGCCGTTTTTGCTGACGAGCCTCTGGACGTGTCACAAATCGCTGTAAAGGACCGCGAACGATGGCGGCGGAATTGGTTCGAGCGGACCAAGACTAGGCTCGCGAGTGTGATCTCGTGTTTGCCGACCCGGACAATGGCCTCTATCCGGACAATGGTTTCAAGTACACGCGCAAGGAGAATTCGAAGCGGATTCCGCTTTTCGAGGCGCTGGAACTGGCCGACGGCCGGTCTGCGGTCATCTACCACCACAACACACGCTTCAAGGGCGGGCATCGTCTGGAGATCCAGAAATGGATGGACCGACTCCCGACCGGAACGCTTGCGTATTACTGGAGGCATTGGAGCCCCCGGACCTTCTTCGTCGTCAATCCAGATGCCGAGATGATTCGTCGGCTCGAGAAGTTCGCGGAACGGTGGGGTGAGAACGGACAGCTGGTTCGCGGCAACTCCCGGTCGCTTCCGGACGATTCCTGCAAACAGGCAACAGACAGGAAAGACGAAGCGATGGCCAAATTCGATGCGCGGAAACTCGTCGACAACCTCGCCGAAAGCGACATTGACCTCCTGCTTCTGGAGGAGTTCGCGGTGTCCGGGGACTTCGTTGCCTGGTTCTGCAGCAGGGCCGGCGTGCAGGATGCTCGTCTTCAAAAGGCAAGACGCAACGTGTGGGATTCTGACGGAGAATCGGACATCGTCCTCTGGGTTAAGGCCGATGGTCAGTCGATCATCGTTCTGATCGAGAACAAGATCAATGCGGCGGAACAGCCAAGTCAGGACGAGCGCTACCACATCCGCGGGCCGCGATTGGTCAAGGAAGCCCGCTACGATGACTATGTCACTGTCATCTGTGCACCCAGCAGATTTCTGGACGGCCTTTCATCCGGAAGCACCTATCAGCACCAGGTGTCATACGAGGACATTGCAGGTTGGTTCGACGCAGTGAACAGTCTGCGGGCCGCATGGCGCAGGGACGTGTTCCGCCAGGCAAGCGATCCGGCGAAGCGCAGCTACGTGATGCAGGTCAATCGGGCAACCACCGCATTTTGGCGTGACTACTGGGAACATCTTCGCCAGCACCACCCGCAACTCCTCATGAACCAACCAGGAAACAAGGGATCCGGGTCCACATGGATCGACATGAAGGCCGGTACGTTCCCCAAGGGCGTAGGCCTGCGACACAGGATGGACAGGCATGTCATGGCTCTCGTTTTCGAAAATCGGAATGTAGAAGAACTGCTGAACGTGCGATCTCATTGGCCGGAAGACATTGATCCGGCCCAGAGAGGAAATGGGGCGGAGCTTTTGATCAGAGTTCCGCAGGTGGATCCATTCGAGGAATTCAAGCCGCAGAAAAATGCGGTGGAGGAAGCGCTTGCGGCCGCACATCGCCTTGTGCCGTATGGAAGAGTTCTTCACGGCACTTCTGCAGAGCCCTGAACAAGGCATCTGCACCTAAGCTGCGCTGTCGGGGCAGGCAGCAAAAAGAAAACTCATGAACCTGGAATAGACTTGTTGTCCGAAAGCGATAGCCTAGCGGCTTTCAGCAGTCGCGTTGACATCGGGTGTCAACGAGGCCCGAAATTTTCCCTAAATGAGAATCGGTCCCAACGGGATCTGTCTGCGCCTCACTCAGAAACTGATGAGCCTTCTGCCCGGCTGACCCGACCGGGTCGAGGCCGGAAACACTGCAAGGCAAAAAAAGCGAAGACGCACAGGGTGCGTGTCGCCGGCCATCGATCAGTGATGGGAGCGAGTCCCAGGTACACCGTAGCGGATGCATGCCAGTTCTCCCGCCCAGACATGTGCATCGCATATCACAAAATGACGCTCTGTCCGGCTGCGGTTATCTTCGGAAACTGCCGACTGAATCAGAGAGAGGTAGCCCAATTTAACAATTCCTGATTGTTGCGGTTGTGGCAAGGAACTCACGTTAAATTTTGACCGATGCGTGGAGGTGCCTTCGGTCATTCCAACGCGTGGCCGGGGGTCTGACGCCAATCTCAAATTCAATCACCAAATACCCGGTATGGTTAGCACAACCATCAGCGTGTAAGCAGGTCGACCGATGCAAGCCAATCGGCGGTACGATCCAACGAAAGCTCCGGAGTCCAAACCGAGTTCCTGGACGGCCGGGTTTGCATTGATTTGTTCAGCGCCTGGCGGCTCGGTTTATCAACACCAGACCCAGGCTGATAAGCGCAAGTGCAATCCAAAGGGAACGGCCAACCGCCTCCCCCAGGAGCAGCCAACCGAAAACCACACCGAACACCGGCGACAGAAAACTGAAGGAGGCGACGCTGTTGGCTGGATAGATCTTCAGCAGCCAGAACCAGAGAAGGAATCCGAATGCGCCGATCGCGATGATCTGGAACGCCATTCCAAATCCATGAATCAGTTGGAAGTCACGGATGAACGGCCCGAGAAAGCAGGCGGCACCCAACAGAATCACCGACGAAACGCTGAGCTGCCAGAACATCTGCATCGCAGGCTGAACGCCGGAAAAGGGCGTGGCTCGGGCGACAAGCGCAAGCCCCGCCCAGCAGATGGCGCCCGATACCGCCATCACATCTCCCAACAGACTCGCCTGCCCACCGTCGTTTCGGTTCAGAAACACTATGCAGACCCCGGTGAAGGCAAGCGAAAGCCCGACGCATTTCCGCAACGTCAGCCGCTCACCTGCTATCGCGAAATGAGCCATTAGAGAAAGCCAGACCGGCATCGTATAGAATATCACCGAAGTGCGTGCGACTGTCGTAATGTCCAGAGCAAGGAACAGCAGGATGAACTCGCTGGAAAAGAGCACCCCGGAAAGCACCCCCCAAGGCAACACCTCCCGTTGGACTTCCAGCTTTGTTCGCGTCAGCCGCAGCCAAAGAAATATCAGGACCATTGCGCCGAGTGACCGCAGACCCGCAGAGAACACCGGCTGAAGCCCGGCGTTTACAACCTTGATAACAACCTGGTTCAGGCCGAACAGTGCAGAAAACGCAATGAGCGCACCTGCCCCGAACGCATCAATATGTTCCTTTCGCTGCATGCGCTGCAACGGATGCGAGCGAAGTGAATCTGTCAACCAGATTCCTCGGCTCGTGTTTCCTGCTCCGTACCGCCGCTGTCTGCGACGCTGCTGTACAGTCGAGCCGAATCGCTCCTTGCGTCCAATGCCAGCTTGGACCGGATCGCACATCCGTGGTGCAGAACAGTGGTTCGGATCTGGGTGGCGGCGGAAACAAGGCCCGTCGCACAGGGTTTGGCCGTAATGACTCATAGCGCCCTGCACAGACTGGAGAGAGCCACGCGCGGCGAAACGTTTCCTGAAGATCGGCCACAGCGCAGTTCGGCGACGCGATCGAATCATGTCTTTAGAGGTCAGGATGGCAGGATTGACCCGAGCGTCTCAACGGCCGCATCTGCCTTCAGGTCGGTCAGCGGACGAGTCAGAAAATCACTCAAAGCCGATCAGATGTGGCATTCGCCAGAGTGATCGCGTAGATGTTTCCTATGGGCGAGTCGATCCTGCAACGGTGCGAATCAAAGAAACTGCGGATGACCGATCAACGCCGGATCATCGCCGCTGTGCTGGACGAATCCGACGATCATCCAGACGTGGAGGAACTCCACGAACGCGCCAGCGCAAATGACCCCAGAATTTCCATCGCTACAGTCTACCGAACGGTGAAGCTGTTCGAGGAAGCGGGAATACTTGAAAAACATGAGTTCGGGGACGGTCGCGCACGTTACGAAACCGCCGACCGCGACCATCACGACCACCTGATCGATCTCCAGTCAGGCGAAGTGATCGAATTCGTGGATCCCGAAATCGAGGCCCTTCAGGAACGAATTGCCCAAAAGCTGGGTTTTCGGCTTAAAGGCCATCGGCTTGAGCTTTACGGAGTGCCCCTGAATCAAGGGATGGAATGAACGCTCAGCGACCCCTGCGCGCCATCGGTCTTATGGTGGCATCAATGGCAGCGTTCGCAGCAACCGACATGTTCATGAAGTTTGCGGCGCAAACCGTTCCTGTAGCAGAGATAATTTTCGTCACCTCCGCAGGGGGAGCGGTCTTTTTCGCCGCTTTGGTCCGCATGGGCGGACAAACACTGGTTTCCCCGCTGATGTACTCACGCGGAATCCTGCTGAGAAACGCTGCCGAGATCTTTGGATCAGTATGTATGGTCTCCGCCATTGCGCTGACGCCTCTCTCGCTTGTTGTGGCGATCAACCAGGCGACCCCGTTGATCGCAACGGTCTGCGCAGCTATGCTGCTCGGCGAAAAGGTCGGCCCAAGAAGGTGGATTGCCGTTGCAGTGGGTTTCTGCGGCGTCCTGCTGATCCTGGGCCCGCAGGACGTTGCGATGACCGTCGGAGTCCTGTTTTCCGTTGGAGCCGCGTTCGGAATGGCGGCACGTGACATCTGCACACGCCTGGTGCCCGGAGAGGCGACGACGCCACAGGTTTCGTTTTGGGGTTTGGGTGCGCTGGTTCCCATCAGCGCGGCGCTCCTCGCCGTCACTGGAGGCGCTGTTCTGCCGGACGGACGCGAAACCATCTGGCTTGCAGGCGCCACCGTTTCGCTCATCGTGGCATACTATGCGGTTACCGCGGCGGTCAGGTGCGCGGATGTCTCACTGGTCATTCCCTACCGGTATTTCCGTATTCTTTTCTCTATGACAATCGCTGTCACCCTGTTCGGCGAGCGCCCTGGATCCCTTACGCTCATAGGTGCAGCGGTTGTCGTCGGTTCGGGCCTGTTCATTCTGAAACGCGAACGACAGACGAAGTTGAGTCAAAGTGCGGCGCGGCACTTCCGCTCCTAACCAAAAGGACGGCGCAGCATGATCGAAAAGGTTCTGCAGCATGAAGCAAGCATCCGAATTGCCGCCTTTCTCGCGGTGCTGGTTCTGATGGCCGTATTGGAAGTCGCCAGTCCACGCAGGCGCCGCGAGATTCCCCGACTGGTTCGCTGGACAAACAACTTCGCGCTGGTGGCCATCGACACGCTCCTGCTCCGGCTCTTGTTTCCCGTCGCTGCACTGGGATTCGCAGCCTGGTGCCAAACGAACGGCTGGGGCCTGTTCAATAGCTGGGAAATTCCCTTCTGGATCGCGTTTGTCCTGTCTATCCTCGCGCTGGATCTGGCCATCTATCTCCAGCATGTAATGCTTCACGCTATTCCGGCACTATGGCGGCTGCACCGCGTGCATCACGCTGACGTGGAATTCGACGTGACGACGGCACTGCGATTCCATCCATTCGAGGTCATTCTTTCAATGCTCATAAAGATCGCCATCGTCGCGGCGCTTGGCCCTCCGGCAGTCGCGGTGCTTGCGTTCGAGGTGCTGCTGAATGCCACTGCCATGTTTAACCACTCCAACCTCAGGATCTCGCCCCGGCTTGACCGGGTTCTTCGGACTGTGATCGTGACACCTGACATGCACCGTGTTCATCATTCACCATATATAGCTGAAACGAATAGCAATTTCGGTTTTAACCTGACATGGTGGGACATTCTTCTCGGCACCTACCGACCGCAGCCACGTGACGGCCACGAACGGATGAAGATTGGGTTGAAAGAATTCCGCGAACCACGCGAACTGTGGCTCGACAGAATGCTGGTGCAGCCGTTCCGGAGAAAAGCCAGCGACTATTCGATCAACGCAGGCCAGAACATCGAATGAAACCAAATAGACGCCCGTAGTGGATTCCGGCACAGTCGGCCGGAACGACACGGGCGCGCCGACATCGCCAGACAAACACGAGCACACCATAGTCCGCGATGCAAGAACCCACAATGCGAAAGCGGGGCGCCTCGGGAACATCCCAGCGGTCCGCCGCGTCCGGAAACGGCGTCTGCGCCGGGCAACTGCGTCAGCCTTTGTTCCAAGCCGAGCCAACTGCTATAGACCGCCCGAATCCAAACAGAACGGAGATCCCCATGAGCACGATCATTGACGTCCATGCCCGCGAGATCCTTGACAGCCGCGGCAATCCCACTGTTGAGGTCGACGTGACGCTCGAGGACGGCAGCATGGGACGCGCGGCTGTGCCATCCGGCGCCTCCACAGGCGCTCACGAAGCGGTCGAAAAGCGCGACGGCGACAGCGGGAGATACGGCGGAAAGGGCGTACTTGAAGCGGTAGCCGCAGTGAATGGCGAAATCGCTGACCTGCTTCTTGGATTTGACGCAACGGAACAGGAAGCCATCGACATTGCGATGGTCGAGCTTGACGGAACTTCAAACAAGGCACGCCTCGGCGCCAATGCAGTTCTTGGCGCAAGTTTGGCAACCGCGAAAGCGGCCTCGGAATTCTGTGCGCAGCCCCTCTACCGCTATGTGGGGGGCACGTCGGCGAGGATACTGCCTGTGCCGATGATGAACATAATCAATGGCGGTGAACACGCCGACAATCCAATCGACATTCAGGAATTCATGATAATGCCGGTGGGTGCACCTACGCTGAGTGATGCGGTGCGTTGGGGAGCAGAGGTGTTCCATGTGCTGAAGAAAGAGCTGCTGGCGGCGGGACTGAGCACCGGAATCGGTGATGAGGGTGGATTCGCTCCGAACATCAGTTCGGCCCGCGAGGCGCTGGAGTTCATTCTGAAAAGCGTCGAAAAAGCGGGATTCGCTCCGGGCGACGATTTCATGCTAGCGCTGGACTGTGCCTCAACGGAGTATTTCCGGGATGGCCGGTATGAACTTCTGGGTGAAGGGATGTCCCTGTCACGGGAAGAGAATGTCTCCTACATCGCAGCGCTTTGTTCCGACTATCCGATCCTTTCGGTGGAGGACGGCTGCGCGGAAGACGACTGGGAAGGCTGGAAAGCGCTGACAGACGCATTGGGAGCGCGTATCCAGCTTGTAGGTGACGATCTTTTTGTCACGAATCCATCAAGACTGTCTGATGGAATTGCGAAAGGCTGCGCAAATTCAATGCTTGTCAAAGTGAACCAGATCGGAACGCTTTCGGAAACTCTCCGGGCTGTGGAAATGGCGCATCGGGCGGGATTCACCAACGTCATGTCTCACCGCTCAGGGGAAACGGAAGATTCAACGATCGCCGATCTTTCCGTTGCCACGAACTGCGGTCAGATCAAGACAGGGTCACTTGCCCGCTCCGACCGGCTCGCGAAATACAACCAATTGATTCGGATCGAGGAAATGCTGGGAGAAGCTGCTCAATACGCTGGCCGGTCAATTCGGGCATAGCACGCGCTGGCTGTGCGAATTGATGGACCGGTACAGCTGGCCGGAAGGCTGTGTCCCGCGCTGGAGTATTGGCTGCTGCCGACGCCTGCGGAACGCCCCGGCATGCGCCCGCTGGACTTTCCTGGCGGTTCCATCGCGCGTTCCTCAGCGGCCCCGGCGCCGTGTCGCCTGATCCAATGACGGACGCGAAGGACCGCCGCCGACTGTAGGCATCTCTCTTTTGAACCGCGTGGGCGACCGACGGCGCCGACGGTTTGCGTGATGCCCGTGACGGTGAACTGGAATGCTCCGCCGATCTCCGAAAGTCAGAGGAAGCGGTTGCCAGCAACACTTGAGGGACCGTTGGGAGTGGCAGGGAAAGTCTCGGACTCGTGCCAGTTTCCCGGAAATCGGACGCACTTCAATCTCAGGTATCGTAGGGGCCGGACTCGCGCCGGCCCCCGATCCCATATCGCGCTTCAGCCAATCAGGCCAGCGTCTTCGCGCCAGACGGCGATGACGGTCGAGCGCGCCAAGGTTCCGTCTCCATCCGGGAATGGCGAATCCGGGTGCTGGATGCCCACGAACATCGTTCGGCGGTCAGCGGACCAGGTGAGACCCGTGACCTCGCTGCCATGAGGACCTGTCATGAAGCGCCGGATCTCGCCGGTCACCGGATCGCCTGCCAGCATCTGGTTGTTGCCGTGGCCCTCGAAGTGCCCTTCGTTCGAATCGTTTCCGTCAGTTTGGATCCATAGAATGCCAGCGCTGTCGAACATCATTCCGTCAGGCGAGTTGAACATGTTGCCCTCGGAAATGTTCGGGGAACCCGCATAGGCGTCGGAGTGGACTGCGGGATTGCCTGCCATGACGAAGAGATCCCAGCGAAAGGTGTCCGTCGCATGATTGTCGCTTGACGGATACCAGCGCAGGATCTGGCCGTAACGGTTTTCCGAGCGTGGGTTTGGAGCGTTGAGTTCCATCGGCTGCCCCGCCGCATTTGTCCGAGGCTTCCCGTCCTTGAGGACATTGCGCCGCGAGTTGTTCGTCAGTGCGCAATAGCCTTCCGCCGCCACCGGGTTGACGGCGACCCATTCCGGTCGGTCCATGGTGGTGGCACCCACCTTCGTGGCGGCCATGCGCGTGAACACCCGGATCTCGGCTTCTGACATGTCGGTCGATTCTTCGGTCAGTTCAACCCATTCGCCGGTGCCGTCCCAGTTGAACTTCGCCGTGTACAGGCGCCCGTTGTCCATCAGGTCATCGGTGTCTCCGCCCGGCGCATAGGTGTTGTTCGACACGTACTTGTACATGTATTCGCCGCGTTCGTCGTCGCCCATGTAGACCACAATATGGCCTGACGGCGCGATCACACAGGCGGCGTTTTCATGTTTGAAGCGTCCGAGCGCCGTGCGCTTTACCGGTGTCGAAGTCGGATCCGAGGGGTCGATCTCGACAATGTAGCCGTGACGGCGTGGTTCGTTCGGGTTCTGCGAAATGTCGAATCGTGCGTCGAACGTTTCGTAGGCGTATCGGCTCTTGAGGTTGATTCCGTAGCGCTTGTAGTCGTCAGGACGCTCGAAAGCTTCGTCGGTCGAGCCAAAGTAGCCGTTGAAGTTCTCCTCGCAGGTCAGATAGGTGCCCCAAGGCGTCTTTCCTGCGCCACAGTTGTTCAACGTTCCCTTTGCAAGCGTTCCGGTGGGATCTTCCGCAGTTTTCAGGAGGTCGTGTCCCGCCGCAGGTCCAGACAGGCGGATCTCGGTCTGGTGGGTGATTCGCCGATTGAACGGTGAATCGACCGCGACCTGCCAACCGTTCCCGCGACGGACGACCTCGAAAACGGCCACGCCTTGCAGGTTCTGAACGACATTCACTTCGTCCGCGCTGGCCGGGATGACGGGAATGGGCCTCGGAGCGTCCTCGCCTTTTGCCACGGCATCGGCCTTGGCCTTCTCGTTCTCGGCCTTAACGGCAGCGGCGCGTTCGGGCAGGTTGACGCCGAGATTTACGTATTCGTGGTTGACCGCGATGACTTCGTGGCCGTTGATTTCAAAGAGTTCCATTCCGTCCGTGTTTTCGCCGAACACCCGGTTGGCTTTGCCAGGCGGAATCATCGCGGACTGGCTGAAGGAAGGCGCGTCCGAAAACAGGGGATCACCGTAGCGCACCAGCGGTGCCCACCTGTAGCCTCCAGGCACATGCACTGTGAAATCCGTCGCGGCCGGAACTGCATCGAAGGGAAAGCGACCGGTCGCTGCCTCGGCTGCCTTCGTGGAAAGAAGGGTGCCAGCGCCCATTGCCATCGCGCCGGAGCCAAAGGCGAGCACACCGCCCATGAATCCCCGGCGGTTGAGGGCTGTTTCGACGATCGTGTCGAATTCGGTCTCTTCCGGCCGAGGGTCGTTCAACTCGTCCCACTCGTCCCAGCTGAGTTCGGTGTTCTCGATGTTCATTCTGGTTTCCTCTATTGGTGGCAAGATCTATGCTGCCGTCCGTGCGACGCACGGATCGCCAAAAACGGTTCAGGACAACACTTGAGTGACGGATCTGTAAATTTTTTGTGAAACTTTCGCCCGGAACGGCGGCGCTGCACTCCGCCTTTTCGCCCAAGGTCCAGAACCGTATCGGAGTCACAGTAGGTCGGTCGGGACGGAAAGGCTCCGGTAGATTCGAAAGCAGAAGACCGAATATCCGCCCTGCGCAGCGAGTCCGGATGGCGCGATCGCTGGCCACGCCTACTTCAGCACCCGTTCCTTGATTTGCGGTCGAAGTACTGAGTATCGCTTGGATGCTGGCCCAAAAGGACATGACGATGGGTTTGGTCAAACATGAATCCGGAGTGGCCGCCAGCCGCACCACTGTCATGGATCACCGAGCGACTTCCTCCGCCGGATCCCGGACGATGTCTTGGGCCTACTTGGAGGCGTCACTTGCAGCACTTTCTGCAAGCATCTAGAGAACGGGATATCAGACAGAGGTGCGCGATGGGTCACGAATACGATACCGGCCGGTTGAATCTTCCGTTTGTTGGCATTTCGACATTCGCGAAGGCACCCTATGAACCAGACTGGACGAAGATCAACGCCGACGTTGCGATATTGGGAGCACCGTTTGACTTCGGTACGCAGTGGCGCGCGGGCGCGCGGTTCGGCCCACGGGGCATTCGTGAAGCTTCGACCCTGTTTTCCTTCGGCCATGCAGGCGCTTACGACCACGAAGACGACGTGACCTATCTGGCCGACACGCGCATTGTCGATCTTGGCGATGCCGACATCGTCCATACCGATACGGTCGCCAGTCACGGCAACATCGAAGCTGGCGTTCGCGCCATTCTAGGCTCGGGAGCGTTGCCAGTAGTTTTGGGCGGCGACCATTCGGTCAACATTCCCTGTGTCGCTGCGTTTTCGGACCAGAAACCGATCCATCTTGTGCAGATCGACGCGCATCTCGACTTCGTCGATGAGCGGCACGGGGTTCGATTCGGCCATGGCAACCCGATGCGCCGTGCCGCGGAACGCTCCTGGGTTTCCGGCATTTCGCAGATCGGGATCAGGAATGTTTCTTCGACGGCAAAAGACGGATATGACGATGCGCGCCGAATGGGTTCGGACATCGTCTCCGTCCGCCAGTTCCGTACAATGGGCGTTGACGCCATGCTGGACCGGATTCCCGGCGGCGCAAGATACTATGTAACGATTGATATCGACGGATTTGATCCGTCGATTGCACCCGGAACGGGCACACCCAGCCACGGCGGGTTCCTATACTATGAGATCCTTGAATTCCTGGATGGTCTCACCCACCGCGGGACAGTCGTCGGACTCGACCTTGTCGAAGTTGCGCCCGACTATGACCGCTCAGGCTCTACCGCAATTCTCGCTGCCCAATTGCTCTTGAACGTCATCGGGCGGGTCTTCGCGCCCAATGTATAGGCTGCAACCGAGTCCGGGGCATTGTCGGTAGAAGGGAGCAAGGAGGTGACAAACCGAAAATACCGCGACGGTCTGGGCCAACGAGTGTTTATCGGCTGGGATGTCGGTGGCTGGAACTGCGACAGGAACGGCAAGAGCCGCGACTGTCTGATTGTGTTGGATGACGCTGCGAAATGCATTGGTGAACCCTTTTGGGGCAATCTGCGAACAACGATCAACGACGCGACCTCATCCGTTGATTTCCTGCTTACCCTTCTGGCCCTCTGCAAAATCAACAACTCTGAGCGACCTCAACACGCGACGATCGCGATCGACGCACCCCTAGGTTTCCCTAAAGCCTTCACGGACTTGATCACACGCAGCGCACAGGTCGGTCAAATCGGCCAGTCCCACACCAACCCGTATCTCTTCCGCTACACCGAACGGCGTCTTGTGGACGAGGGGATCAAACCGCTTTCGGCCATTAAGGATATGATCGGCAGCCAAACAACAAAGGCAATGCATGTCGTCGCGCGTTTCGCTCCCACGCTCAGGTCACCCGGCATATGGACTGACGGCGACAGCCTGACGCTCATCGAAACATATCCGAGTCTCTGTCGTGCCCGGCGCGGGCGGGGAACAGAGAACGAGCCATCTCCAAAACGGGGCCGCGATGCGGACATTCGCGACGCGAAAGTATGTGCTGAGGTGGCTCACAAGTTCGAATGCAACCGCGAGAGCCTTGAGGGCCCAACCGCAGACTCTCCCGAGTTGGAAGGCTGGATCTGGGCGCCATGGCCAAATCGCTGTTCGTCCATGGAAGCAAGAGAAACAAATCAAGGTGTTCGTAAGTGCGGCGAGAAGACGACCTATCCGGGCTATACAAACAAAAACGGCCAGACCGTGATCCGGAAGACGGATACGCCGGGCAACGACCACAGTCAGGTCGTGTACGAACTGGACTGTGGCGATTGCGGGGAACGATATGGCGCAAATGGCTCGGACATCTGGCAGAGAAAGTGTCCGAAGTGCGGCGGCGGAAGACCGGGATTGAGCTATTTGTAGGTCGGCCTACGAATTTTACCGACCTGCAGTTGTAGCTCGTGAGGGGCGTTTTCAAGTGAATCCGGTTAAGCTTGTCTCTGCGAACTGGGGATGCAGGGATCAGGACGCCCGGGTTCTCAGGATAAAAACCGCGGATCGCGGATGTGCTCATGCCAACCGCCAGCGGCGCCGCTCTCTGAAAGATCCAGTTCCAGGCCACATGCACGCGCCTCGAAGGCAAAGTTGCCAGCCTGTGCGCCAACCCAATCTGGCTGCCCTCACCTCCGCCGATCATGCTCCAACCCAGAATCTGCGTGAAATGCTCTTTCCGCCACTACAGACCGCCCCGCAACGGAACTCCCGAACCACACAGGGACCGACTCTCCGCCAAAGGCGCGGAAACACTATTGCCGTTGGTTTCAACTCCTGCTGTTCCAGACAACAGCCTTGGTGATCTGCGCTATGGTACCGCAATCCGACCGCCGCAGACCGGTTTCGCAACTCCCGTGGTCGAACGGCAGGATGTCGGCAGACCTCGCGAGACCCTGACAGCGAGGTAGGCGAAAGCCAATGCTTCCAGCATGTCACCATCAACCCCGAGTGCTTCGACAGTCTCGGCGGGACGACCAAGCCGTTCGGACAGTTCATCCATTAAGGCCGGATTGTTCCGTCCACCGCCCGCTACCATAACCCGCTCAGGCATTGCTGGACAATGCTCCATCCCGCGGACGACACAGGCGGCCGCAATCGCCGTCAGAGTCGCGGCCGCGTCAGCATCAGTCAGTTCAGCAACCAGTTCATTGAGTTCAGGAAACGCGTTCCGATCCAGCGATTTGGGAGGTAGCGTATCAAAGTAGCGGGATTCGAGGAATCGCGCGACTGTCGTTTCATCCGCTTTTCCTTCAAGCGCCAGCGCTCCATTCAGGTCGCTGTCCATTCCGCGCCGCGAGCGCATAAGATCGTCAATGGGTGCGTTGGCTGGACCTGTGTCGAAAGCAAGGCATGCACCCGATTCCTCAGGCACCGACCGGGTAGGATCAATCCAAGTCAGGTTACCGACACCGCCAAGATTCACGAACGCAACAGGTCGGTCCATCTCCGCCCAACGTGCGCAGGCAAAATGAAAGAACGGTGCAAGGGGAGCCCCCTGCCCGCCATTCCGAATGTCCGTGGATCGAAAATCCCATGCCACTGGAAGACCAAGTTCCGCCGCGAGCGCATCGCCGCTTCCCACCTGATGCGTGCCTCGTCCTTCCGGGTCATGCGACAGTGTCTGTCCATGAAATCCAACAAGGTCGGCTTCAAACCGCTTGAGAATCTCGGCATGGGCGTTTTCAACCACAGCAGCGGCGGCCGCGACACCAGGTTCTCCAGGCCAGCGCCCCATGGCCGCACGGATTGTACCGCGTTCTTCGGCAGAATAGACCCTGAATCCGGAATCGCCGTAGCCAAGAACCGCCACTCCATCTGTCCGCAGGACAGCCGCGTCCACCCCGTCCATCGAGGTGCCGGACATCGCGCCCAGCGCAATGACAGGGCCAACAGCATCCATGAGTTCACGCTCCCTGTTAACGATGTTTCAGACTGCATGAAAATGATCCGGAACCGAAGGATCCGCCAGTAAAATAAAGCATACCGAATTCGCACCCAGAACGATTTCCGCATCTCTTCGATCCCGGGATGAAGCGCCTGCACGCAGAACACAGATCCGAAGGCGGGGAGCGGTCAGATTTCGCGGCTGCAGCGAATTAAGGATCAGCATAGTCGAAGGATCCGAAAGGAAAAACTGTCCGGCCTGCATCGAACTTCCAGGACAGGTGCGCAGCACAGACTTTGGACGTGCGGACTTTTCAAGCATTGTCATCACGTTGACACAAATTTGGGCATGAGTTATGCGAACCCTTGCCAGCGAGGCACCGAACAGGAGAGCCACGATGTTCGTGGAACAGGAAATCAAGATTGGCGTTGACGACAGAAAGCGCTTGGAGGCAATTGCCAGGTCATTTAGGGGTGCCCGCGCCCTGTCCCGTAACGTCAAAGCGGTCCTGTTGGCGGCGAACGGACTTCACGACCGGGATATCGCGAAACAGCTTCGTGTCAGTCGCGTTCAGGTCAGGCAATGGCGGAACCGCTATGCCAAAACCGGACTTGATTCAATTCTGGACAGGCTTCCCGACGGCGTTGGTGGCGCCGCCGCCGCCGTCCAGAGTCCCGATTCCAGAGGTGATGCCGAGGCATCGCCGGCAATTCTCCCCGATCCGGATCCGAGTGAACATCCAGAAGCACCGAGTGTAGGCAAAAAAGATCTGCCGAGGTCGGATTTTCTCCAAGTCATGCGCGAGCGTGGTTTCGCCGCCGACTGTACGGATTCCCAAGGTCTCGAAACAGCGCTCCGATCAGGCGTCGTATCCGGCTACATCGGGTTTGACGCAACGGCGCCAAGCCTGCATGCGGGCAGCCTGATCCAGATCATGATGCTGCGATGGCTCCAGAAGACCGGGCATAGACCAATTGTCCTAATGGGAGGCGGAACGTCCATGGTCGGCGACCCGAGCTTCCGCGCCGAAGAACGCCCGTTGCTAGAGCCAGAAAGCATCAGAACGAACATTGATGGCATCCGTGCCGTATTCATGCGCTTCCTTGACTTTGGTGACGGCCCGAGCGACGCGGTCATGGCCAACAACGGCGATTGGCTTGGCGACCTTAACTACCTGGATTTCCTGCGCAGCGTCGGACGCCATTTCAGCGTAAACCGCATGCTCGGATTTGAATCGGTCAAGTCACGGCTTGACCGCGAACAGAGCCTGAGTTTTCTCGAATTCAACTATATGGTTCTTCAGGCCTATGACTTCGCGGAACTCAGCAGGCGCTATGGCTGCGCCCTGCAGATGGGCGGTTCAGACCAGTGGGGCAATATTGTCAATGGCATTGACCTGACACGCCGTCTTCATAACGCGGAAGTCTACGGGCTTACCAGTCCTCTGCTGACCACTGCCAGCGGCGACAAAATGGGAAAATCCGCTGGCGGCGCCGTCTGGCTGAACTCCGAGATGCTGAGCTCCTACGAATTCTGGCAGTACTGGCGAAATGTTGACGATGCCGATGTCGGCCGCTTTCTGAAACTGTTTACCGAACTTCCGGTCGGGGAATGTGAAATCCTCGGAGCGTTGCGGGATTCCGAAATCAACGATGCCAAGATCCGGCTTGCAAACGAGGTTACGTCGCTCTGCCATGGCGAAGATGCAGCCAGGGACGCGGAGTCTACGGCTGCGGAAGTCTTCCGGAAAGGCGGCGTGGGAGACGGACTTCCAACTCTGTCTCTCTCTGCATCGGATGTCGGAGACGGAATCTCGGTCGCCCAGATCCTGGTTCGCTCCGGACTGGCATCGTCGGGCAAGGAAGCCCGACGGCTTGTTGCAGGCAACGGTGTCCGGATCGACGGCTCGCTTCTTACGGATGCAGGACTGCTGCTTGACAGGAAGGCCCTCGCGTCGCCGGTCAAGCTAAGCGCAGGCAGGAAACGGCACGCGCTTGTCACGCTTGCCAGCTGACTGACTTCACATTGTTGCTGAATCGAAATTGCGGCAGCAGCCCAAGTTAAATCCGGACGGGTTCACTCAGTCCAGCATCCATTGCCCGTCCGGAAAAAACGCATGAAACGCGAAGGCGAACATGACATCATGCGGAATATCCTCGCCGTCCTTTTTCACGCGGATCGTCCCGACGTCACGGCCTTGGGAAATCACCTCGGAGTCAAGTGCTGACGCCTGCCCCTCTCTCCAGGTAATTGTCACCCCAGCCTCGGTGACTTCGCCGCCAGCCTTCAGCCGGGACAGAGGCCATGCGCGTTCCCCGACCCGAACTACCCGAGCCAAAGCCGGAATGCCATAGGGAGGAAGCTCGCCGCCATAAAGGAACGGACGGTAGGAGCTGTCGTAGCTGACATAGGGATTGCGCCCGTATCTCCGCGGCCAGTCCGGCTCCGCCATAACCAGCCCTTCCGGATTCCTGGCGCGGAATTCCGCCCAGCTCTCCATCCAGCTCGGAAGCTGCTCCAGAACGCTGCCAGTGTAATCGCCCACGATTCCCTGTCCGACGGCCTGTTGCCACCAGCTGTCGGTCTCGCGGTCAAACATCACCATATCGGAATGGCGCAGTTTTCCGGAAACCCCAAAAGTGAGCGTCTCACCGCCAACCCGCCGGTCGAAAGTCACCCCTGAATTGCACAGCGGACAGAATGTGACCGCCACCGGAACATCTCTAACCGAGTCATTCACGATTTCGTGCCAGATCAGGTAACGCACCGGATAGGCTCTTGGTGTCTCCCCATCCAATTCGACCGTGATGACCGGCTCGCGGTCACCGATCCGGGTTTCATCGCCGACTCGGATGAACTGTGGATCCGACAACGCTGGAATGCCGTCTTTCGGCGGCCCGCCTGACCGGATTTCGGACCAGCTGCTGACCGTCGTCTTCCCGAAATCAGTGTTCGGCCACTCACTGCTCCAGAATTCAGGGCTCGCGGAGGCTGAAGCCGCCATCGATAGAGTTGCGGCGATCGCCGCCAAAACCGCGTTCATCTGCATGATCTCTCCCCTCCGGTCGGGATTATGATGCTTGCGGATTCGCGGAAATGGAACTCCGGATCACGCCGGATTGACCGTTTGTCAGTCGGTCACCTCAACGCTTTCCATCCTGTCGGGGGTTCCGCTGACAGCACCATTGGGCGGGCGCCCTCTCCTGATCGCATCCAGGATTTCCAGTCCGGATATAACCCGCCCGACAACCGTGTAGTTTCCGTTCAGAAAGTGCCCAGGCGCAAACATGATGAAGAACTGGCTGTTGGCGCTGTCAAGGAACTGCTGGCGCTCCTGGCAGCTCGGCGCTCCCCCGCACCGAGGATCCCCGGCCCTGGCCATGCCAACCACGCCGCGGTCGAACGGAATGTCGGAAAACTCGGCCGGGATGTTCGGCAGATCGGAACCGCCACGTCCCCAGAACTGAGGGTCGCCACTGTCAATTCGGGCGAATTCACCATCTCCGGTCTGTGCCATGAAGCCGTCGATGACCCGATGGAAATAGACGCCGTCATAGAACCCCGCTTCAGCCAGTGCTGTCATCTGCGCGGAATGCTGTGGAGCCACATCCTCCAACAGGTCGATCTCAATCACCCCATTCGCCACTCCGGCGACATGGATTTTCAGCCCGGTCGCGAAAGCCGGCGCGGCGGCAAGGCATAGAACGAGCGGAAGACTACGCAGCATCGGCGGCCACCTTCATCGAGATCATTCTGTCAGGGTTAACGGGAGGCTCGCCCCGCTGAATGGAGTCCACATGTTCCATTCCATCGATCACCCGGCCGTAGACCGTGTATTGTCCGTTCAGGAAGTGATTGTTCTTGAAATTGATGAAGAACTGCGAATTCGCGCTGTTGGGGTTGCCGCCGCGCGCAGCGCCCAACGTTCCGCGGTCGTGCGGGATTCCCGAAAACTCAGCGGGCAGATTCGGCTTGGCCGAGGCGCCGGTTCCGGCCAACCGAAGGTTCAGCCCATCCGATTGCTTTCCATGCAGGACGTCGCCCGTCTGGGCCATGAATCCATCGATCACCCGATGGAAAATCACGCCGTCATACGCGCCTTCTCGCGAAAGTTCTTTGATGCGCTCACAGTGCCGGGGCGCAATTTCCGGCATGAGTTCGATCGTTACCATGCCATCCTTCAACTCGATCAGGATCGTGTTTTCGGGATCCCTGATTTCCGCCATATCATCCTCACATCGCTGCAGTTCGCGGCGTTCTATACGCGAAACCAGGACTCCGAAAGTTGAAAGCGCATGTTGACGCCCCCCGGGAAATCGCGTCGAAAGGCGATGCCCGAAGCGGGAGGCGAAGAATGGATTGGAAAACGCTTGACGACATTGACCTTGACGGCCGGACGGTGCTGACAAGGGTCGATATCAACGTTCCCATTGAGGATGGAAGGGTCAGCGACACCACCCGCGTCGACCGGATCGTTCCAACGGTCAGGGACGTTCTTTCGAAGGAAGGGCGGCCGGTACTGATGGCGCACTTTGGCCGTCCAAACGGCAGAACTGTTCCGTCAATGTCCCTTCGCATCGTGCTTCCGACTCTCGAAGAGAAACTGGGAGCTCCGGTGGCATTCGCGGAGAGCTGCGTCGGCAAAGCAGCTGAGGCTGCGGTGGCGGCGCTTGGAAGGGACTCGGTTCTGCTTCTTGAAAACACAAGATTCCACGCTGGAGAAACCGCGAACGATCCAAACTTCGTGGCATCTCTTGCGGTGCTGGGAGACGTTTACTGCAATGACGCGTTTTCGGCGGCGCACAGGGCCCATGCTTCCACGGAAGGGCTGGCGGGAATTCTGCCGTCCTGCGCTGGCCGGTTGATGCAGGCCGAACTGACGGCATTGGAAAAAGCGCTGGGAAAGCCGGAGCGGCCGGTAATGGCTGTCGTCGGAGGCGCCAAGGTAACGACCAAACTGAAGCTTCTGGCCAACCTGATCCGAAAGGTCGATCACCTGGTCATAGGGGGCGGCATGGCGAACACGTTTCTTGCCGCCGCCGGACTGCAGGTTGGAACTTCGCTGGCCGAGCACGACATGACCGGTATAGCGGGTGAAGTCATGAAGCAGGCAGAGTCAGCCGGCTGCAGAATTCTGCTGCCCGTGGATGTCACGGTCGCGCAAGCTCTCCAAGCCAACATCGAGAGCGAGACTCTTCCGGTCGACGGCTGTCCGGAGGATGCGATGATTCTTGATGCGGGACCGAGGACCGCCCGACGCATTCTGGATGTCGCTGCAAATTGCCGCACGCTTGTCTGGAACGGACCACTCGGCGCGTTCGAAACTCCTCCGTTTGGAGCGTCCACCCGGTCTGTCGCCAAAGGTATCGCTGGTCTGACGCAGTCCGGTTCGATGACTTCGGTGGCGGGCGGCGGGGATACGGTTGCGGCCCTCAGCCAGGCGGGCGTCGCAGACCGGTTCACCTACGTATCCACCGCTGGAGGCGCGTTTCTTGAGTGGATGGAAGGCAGGTCATTGCCGGGAGTGGCGGCACTGTCATCCCGCCGCATTCAGGAATCCTGAACGGAAATCCTGCTCCCCGCGGGGTACCCGCGCATTGGGAAAACAACGCAGGCTCTCCTGCGATCCGGTGTTTCGCTAACCTGGGGCGGTCACACATGGATGTTCTTGGCGTTCGGCGCGACTCCGCATAGAGAAACCCCAATCAGGAAACTTATGGAGAGGCAAATGGCAAAGGCGAAGCAAGCCGTGCGTATGCGCGACGGCGCTGGATTCGTTGCCGCGCTTGACCAAAGCGGCGGTTCAACCCCAAAGGCGCTTGGGCTCTACGGCATCGGAAGCGAAGCATATGCAAACGAGTCCGAGATGTTCGACTTGATTCACTGTATGAGGGAAAGAATCGTCAGGTCACCGGCCTTCACGTCCGGAAAAGTCATTGGCGCGATTCTTTTTGAGGACACGATGGATCGGGAAATCGACAGCCAGCCATCGGCGAACTTCCTTTGGGAACAGTGTGGTGTGGTTCCGTTCCTGAAAGTTGACCGGGGTCTTGCCGCTGAGAGCGACGGCGTGCAACTGATGAAACCCATCGAGGGACTTGACGGCCTTTTGGAACGTGCCGCCGCCAACGGAATTTTCGGAACAAAGGCGCGGTCGGTGATCAACGCGGCGAATCCCGCAGGAATCGGTGCCAACGTCGCACAGCAGTTCGAGATCGGGAAAAGGATCCAGCATTATGGGCTGGTCCCGATTATCGAACCCGAAGTGACGATTTCGATCACCGACAAGAAGCAGGCGGAAGAAATTCTTCTGGCCGAGCTGAGCCGTGAGCTTGATGCGCTTGAAATCGGTGAGGACGTGATTCTGAAGCTGACTCTTCCGACCCGGAAAAACCACTACCGGTCATTGGTTGAGCATCCGCAGGTGATGCGGGTGGTTGCGCTGTCAGGCGGATACAGCCGAGAGGAGGCTAATGAAAAGCTCGCACAGAACAGCGGGGTCATTGCCAGTTTCAGCCGAGCATTGACCGAAGGTCTGTCGGTCGGCCAAAGCGATGTCGATTTCGACGCGATGCTGGCCGCCACAATCGACAGCATCTATCAGGCATCCGTCTCAGGATAGCAGATTCGCCGGAACTGCCAGCAATCGGCGCTGGGTTCAGGTCTGCGCTCGGGCAATTCGGGTTATGTGGCGCCCGCGCCGGGCAGAACCCGGTCGAGAATGGTGCTGGTGTCAAGCCCTGCGACGGTACCCGCCAGGTCGCCGCGGTTGCCCGAGACCCTGCTCCCGACATAGCCGTCCGACACCGCTGCAGGCGCCGATCTGATAAGAGCAGCGGCGGCAAGCAGCGTGGCGCTGCGCTCGACGAAAAGGCGTGCCTCGGATTCCTCCGGCAGCACCGGCCAGCGCGCGAGATGCTCACTCAATGCGCTGTCGTATTGCCTGTTTGCGGTGACGGCGCTTTCGAGTTCGCCACGAAGCGCGTCCGCTGCTTCCGGAAACCGATCCAGAGTGCGCAGAACGTCCAGACAGATCACATTGCCGGAGCCCTCCCAGATGGAGTTGAGGGGCGCTTCACGATAAAGCATCGGCAAGGGAGTGTCCTCGACGTAACCCATTCCGCCAAGCGTTTCCATGCACTCGTAAATTACGTTCGGAGCGCGCTTGTTCGACAGAAACTTCGCAAGCGCCACCGCCACCCTTGCAAAAGCGCGCTGGCGGGCGTCATCAAATGCCGCAGCCACGCGAAGGCCCAGAGCAAGCGCGGCTTCCACCTCCAGAGCCAGGTCGGCGAGAAGGTTCCTCATCAAGGGTTGGTCCACAAGCCTGTGCCGGAATGCCTTGCGACGCATGCACCAATGCATCGCCTCAGCCAACGCGCCGCGCATGAGACCTGCAGGCGCCATGGCTGTATCCAACCGAGTGTAGTGGACCATCTCGATGATCGTACGTACGCCCTGCCCCTCCTCGCCCAGCTGATATGCGAGCGCGCCGTGATACTCTATCTCGGCGGATGCGTTGGCTTTGTTGCCAAGTTTCTCCTTAAGCCGCTGGATTCGGATTTCGTTCCGTTCCCCTTCAAGCCATCGGGGCACAAGGAAACACGTAAGGCCACCCGGTGACTGTGCGAGTGTCAGAAAAGCGTCCGACATCGGCGCGGAGCAGAACCACTTGTGGCCTGTGAGACGGCAAGCGTCACCGTGGGGCTCGGCGCGGGTGGCAACGGTGCGCAGGTCGGAGCCGCCCTGTTTCTCGGTCATCGCCATACCTATAGTGGCAGAGTCCTTCAGGTCGATCGGACGGGGCGCCGGATCGTAGTTTCGCGCCAGGAGCCGCGGACGCCACCGAGACGCAAGCGTTGGGTCAGCTTCAAGCGCCGGGACCGCGGCATAAGTCATCGTCATCGGGCAGCATACACCGGGCTCAACTTGGCTCATCAAATAGACCATGGCTGCATGCGCTACATGCCCGCCTCGCTCCCCTTCCCATGCAATTGCGGAGTAGCCATGCCCTATGCCAAGAGACATGAGATGATGGTAAGCCGGATGGAAGCGGACTTCGTCCAGGCGGCGGCCACCCGAATCGAACAGCCTTAACTGTGGCGGGTTGCTGTTCGCAGCGAGGCCCGCCTCCCGAGATTCCGGCTCCGAAAGAGCGTTGGCGAAGCGAATGACGGGATCTATTGGCCCATCGTTTGAATTAAGATAGTCGCGCAGCGGCAGGTCATCGTCCCACAGTTCCGGTTTCCGCAGGTCCGGCTGGTTCTCGACCCTATGCGTTCCCAGGTCTGTGCGGGCGGCTGAATGGGTCATGGCGGCATTGCCCACTTGTTCGACATTGGAAGTCTGCCGTATCGAAAAGGCTTTTCAAACATCAATTTTTGTGTTTAGGTGAATGTCACCGCCCGGAAGAGGCGGAAACATCAGGCGCAGCATGATCCACAAGAAACCCCCTTCCGCTCTTTTCGGAACCCTTTTTGTCCTCTTTGCATCGGGTGTTGGAGCATATTTTGCGTTTTCGTCTGTGCAGGGAGATTATGGCGTATTCCGCCGTATCCAGATTGAGGCTGAGGCTGAATCGCTGAAGATCGAGCGGGACCGATTGGCTCGGGAAGTGGCGCAGCTCCAAAACAAGACCCACCGTCTGAGTGACGACTATCTAGACCTGGATCTTCTTGACGAACAGGCGCGGGACGTGATCGGACTCGTAAGAATCGATGAGGTCGTACTCAGGTGAGCGAATTCCGTCACTGCACCGACACCACATTCACTTTGTTTCCTAATCCGCTGTTATTTCGCTATCTTTCTGAATCATCATCACATGTCGGGATGAATGCGGCGCTTCCTTGAACAATTTTTGCGCCATCCAAATGAAGCGACGGTCTATGCCGCCTGCACCGTGGCGGGAAAACGGTCGCACGGTGCTTCCAACCGTCGGTCGACTCCGCGGAAACAGCGAAAGAGCCTCTCTCTTGAACTGAATTCCAGTTCGATCCTAATCCCGAGCGGTCCCTCTCGCCGATTCTATCCCTGTCGTGGAAAACCACGTGTCCCCAACCGCTGTCTCAGTGGATCCCGCCCTGGCTTGCCAGCACCAACTCCGCCCATGCCCGCCTGATCAGTTGCAGTCTTCCACCGTGACCGGCATTGGGTTTGGCCGCGAATCAAAAGAGCCGCAAGCGGACTCATTCCCGCAAGCACACATCGCAATGATGGCATAAGTTCGCCAAGCCCAAAATGCGCGGTTCCGAATCATGTTTAACTGCTCTTGGGATTCGCGTATTCTCCGCGTCGATTCAGCAACTGCCCGGGAGGCCAATGGTATGGCTGCAGTAAAGAAAGCCCGACTACCCAATGTTCCCAAAGAGGAGTTGCTGGAGTTCTATCGCACTATGCTGCTCATCCGTCGGTTCGAAGAAAAGGCAGGGCAGCTCTACGGCATGGGACTGATCGGAGGATTCTGCCATCTCTACATCGGGCAGGAAGCGGTTGTGGTCGGTCTGGAGGCCGCCGCAAACGCCGGTGACCAGCGCATCACCAGTTACCGGGACCATGGTCACATGCTGGCATGCGGAATGGACCCGAAGGGCGTAATGGCCGAGCTGACCGGCCGCGAAGGCGGCTATTCCAAGGGAAAAGGCGGCTCAATGCACATGTTCTCCAAGGAGAAGGAATTCTATGGCGGACACGGCATAGTCGGTGCCCAGGTGCCGATCGGAACGGGTCTGGCATTCGCTAACAAATATCGGGACTGCGAATCTGTGAGCTTCACTTATTTCGGCGACGGATCCGCAAACCAGGGACAGGTTTACGAGTCATTCAACATGGCTGCGCTCTGGCAGCTGCCTGTGGTCTTCGTCATCGAGAACAACCAATACGCAATGGGCACGGCGCAGAAGAGATCGACCTCGACCCCTGACATCCACACTCGGGGGAAGGCCTTCGGCATTCCCGGCGAGGCTGTGGACGGAATGGACGTGCTGGCGGTCAAGTCAGCGGGCGAAAAGGCGGTAAAGCACTGCCGCTCCGGCAAAGGGCCGTATATCCTGGAGGTCAAGACCTACCGCTATCGGGGTCACTCAATGTCGGATCCCGCCAAGTACCGAACACGTGAAGAGGTTCAAAAGGTCCGCGAAGAGCGTGACCCGATCGATCATGTGCGTCAGCTTCTGCTGACCGGAAAACATGTCGGCGAGGATGGCCTGAAAACGATTGACAGAGAAGTCAAGGATGTTGTCAACGAAGCGGCCGAGTTCGCAAAGGATAGCCCTGAGCCAGCGGGCTCGGAACTCTGGACCGATATATATGACGAGGCCGTGTGATGGCGAAGCGACTTCAACCTGACTCATTTGCGGTTGACCAGCCGTCAATCGCATTTTTCCTGCATGACGGCCTGAAACCAGCTGCCCTGCCCGCTTCAGGACAGATGCAGCAGGCAGGCCACCAGAATTCCCGGAGGCAATCGAATGGCCACTAACATCTTGATGCCAGCGCTGTCTCCGACAATGGAAGAGGGAACACTGGCGAAATGGATGGTCAGCGAAGGCGATGCAGTTTCGTCCGGTGACATCATCGCGGAAATCGAGACAGACAAGGCGACGATGGAATTCGAAGCCGTGGACGAAGGCGTGATTGGAAAGATCCTCGTCTCTGAAGGAACCGAGGGGATAAAGGTCAACACGCCTATCGCAGTTATCGTTGAGGACGGCGAAGACGCAACCGCAGTTCCTGACACTGCGCCAGTTCCACCTTCAGCGAACACAGAGCCGGCAGACGTCCAGGAGAACGCTGCGCCAGAACGGCCGGCCATGCCGCGCGCCGCCGAAGCGCCGGATTGGCCCGAAGACTCCGAGATGAGATCGCAGACAGTGCGTGAATGCCTGCGGGATGCAATGGCCGAAGAAATGCGCCGGGACGAGAGTGTATTCATCATGGGTGAGGAGGTTGCCGAGTATCAAGGCGCCTACAAGGTGACGCAGGGCCTGCTGGAGGAATTCGGCGGCAGACGAGTCGTGGATACACCGATCACCGAGCATGGATTCACCGGAATCGGGGTTGGCGCGGCGTTTGGCGGGCTGAGGCCAATCGTAGAATTCATGACCTTCAACTTCGCGATGCAGGCGATGGACCAGATCGTAAACTCGGCGGCCAAGACGCTCTACATGTCGGGAGGCCAGATGGGCTGTCCCATCGTGTTCCGCGGTCCCAACGGAGCCGCAGCCCGGGTAGCCGCGCAGCACAGCCAGGACTACGCAGCATGGTACATGCATATACCGGGTCTGAAGGTGGTCATGCCTTATTCCGCAGCGGACGCGAAAGGGCTCCTGAAGTCGGCGATCCGCGATCCAAACCCGGTGATCTTCCTGGAAAACGAAATCATGTATGGGCAGAGTTTCGAAGTTCCGGCAATTGAGGATCTGGTAATTCCAATAGGAAAGGCACGTGTCTGGCGCGAGGGGACTGACGTAACCATCGTCAGCTTTGGAGTGGGGATGAAATATGCGCTGGAAGCGGCCGACGAGCTAGAAGGCGACGGCGTCAGCGCGGAGGTGATCGACCTTCGGACATTGCGCCCGATGGACACTGATACCGTTATCCGCTCGGTGATGAAAACCAACCGCTGCGTTACAGTAGAAGAGGGATGGCCGCAGGGATCCGTCGGAAATTACGTCTCCTCAGTCCTGATGCAGAAAGCCTTCGATTACCTCGACGCCCCGGTCATCAACTGCACCGGCAAAGACGTTCCGATGCCTTATGCCGCAAATCTTGAAAAACAGGCTTTGGTGACCACAGCGGAGGTCATGGAGGCCGTCCGGCAGGTGACCTACCGTTAGGGAGAAACGCGATGCCAGTAGAAATCCTGATGCCCGCGCTTTCTCCGACTATGGAGGAAGGAACGCTGGCGAAGTGGTTAGTGCAGGAAGGCGACGAAGTGTCGTCGGGCGACCTGCTGGCCGAAATCGAAACGGACAAGGCGACGATGGAATTCGAAGCCGTGGACGAGGGTATGGTCGCAAGCATACTGGTGGCGGAGGGCACCGAAGGCGTCAAGGTGAACACACCTATCGCAGTGCTGCTTGGCGAAGGTGAAGACGCCAATGACATAGAGATGCCTTCGACAACTCCCCAAGCCGAACCGGCGGAACCGTCTAAATCCGGATCCTCCGCCCGTTCGGAGCCGTCAAGTACACCAAGCGTCCCCGTCCAGGCAGCGGTGGACGAAAGCCGGATGTTCGCTTCTCCGCTCGCCCGCCGAATCGCCCGGGAGATGAACCTCGATCTGGCTCAGATCAAAGGCTCCGGCCCGAGAGGCCGGATCGTGAAGGCGGATGTCGAAGCCGCAGCCAGTGAACCGTCGGCCCCTGCCCTGCCCTCCATGACGACGACAGCTGCAACAGTTCCTTCGGAGCCATCAGCCGACGCCATAACTAGAATGTACGAAGGACGGGACTTCGAAGAGGTTTCTCTTGACGGGATGAGAAGGACAATTGCCGCAAGGCTGTCTGAGGCAAAGCGGACCATTCCGCACTTTTACCTTCGGCGTGACATCCGGCTTGATCAGCTTCTTGACCTTAGATCCCAGATCAACCGGCAGCTTGAGACACGTGGGATAAAGCTCTCGGTCAACGACTTTATCATCAAGGCCTGTGCGCTGGCCCTCCAGCAGGTGCCGGCAGCCAACGCCGTCTGGGCCGGAGACCGGATTCTGCGGCTTCGGCCTTCGGATGTAGCTGTCGCCGTGGCGGTGGACGGAGGTCTGTTCACACCGCTCCTTCGAGACGCGCACGCAAAGCCTCTTTCGGAACTGTCGGCCGAGATGAAGGATCTGGCTGCACGTGCCCGCGAGCGCCGGCTGGCACCCCATGAATATCAGGGCGGAAGTTTCTCCATCTCGAATCTCGGAATGTTCGGCATCGACAGTTTTGACGCCGTCATCAATCCGCCGCATGGGTCGATTCTTGCGGTTGGCGCGGGAATGAGAAAACCGATCGTTGATCAGGACGGCCAGCTGATTTCTGCAACGGTCATGAGCGCGACGCTCAGCGTCGACCACAGGGTCATCGACGGGGCGCTAGGCGCCAGTTTCCTGCAGGCCATCAAGGAAAACCTGGAAAATCCGTTCACGACGCTTGTCTGACAGCCGCAGTTCCGTCTTTTTCAGTAGCTGCAGGAACTGCGGCTGCGCCTTCGTTGAGAAGCCAGGCGAAAAGTGGATCCTGCCGACCACGTGAGGCGGAAAGACATACTGATTTCCTGAGCGGTCTTGGTATTCTACCGATTTGTCAGACCCTTACTCCGGTCAGTTGATCCATGGAAACTGAAGGCTGTGTGCATCCGGCCTCACCCACAATTCGAGCCGGAACACCGGCAACGGTCTTTTCCGCAGGAACGTCCTGCAGCACCACCGACCCAGCGGCGATGCGGGAACAGTTTCCAATCGTAATATTGCCCAAGACCTTTGCGCCGGCACCGATCAGAACCCCACATCCAATCGTTGGATGCCTTTGCTGGTCTTCCTTGCCGGTTCCGCCCAAGGTCACCGAATGAAGCATGGAGACATTGTCTCCTACAATTGCCGTCTCGCCGATCACAATTGAATGAGCATGGTCGATCATGATCCCTTTGCCGATTCTGGCGGCAGGGTGAATGTCGACTCCAAATGCTTCCGAAATGCGCATCTGCAGGAAATATGCCATGTCCTTGCGGCCACGGTCCCAGAGCCAATGCGCTACGCGATAGGCCTGAATGGCCTGAAAACCCTTGAAGAACAGAAGCGGCTGCATAAGCCGGTGGCAGGCAGGGTCACGATCGAAGACCGCCACGACATCGGTTCGCGCAGCAGCTCCGACGGCGGCATCTTCCCGATATGTCTCGTCAGCTATCTCCCGGAGGATCTGCTCGGACATCTCGCCGGAAGCGAGTTTCTGGGCCAGCCTGTAAGCAAGCGCCTGTTCCAAGGTGGGGTGGTGCAGAACCGTCGCATGAATCATGCCACCGAGAACCGGCTCCTGATCCACCGCTCTTTCCGCCTCAGCCCTGATTCGGTTCCAGACGGGATCCAGCTCAGCGAGCATTGCACGTGTTTCCGCCATTCAAGCTTCCTCCGGTCTCGAGCACGGCTCATTTGCCTGTCCGTCCTGAACTAATGAACGGAACCGAAGCATTGGTCAATCCCGAGCCTGTCCGTAACAGCAACCGGCAAAGGCAAACCGCCCTGCCGGGATTGTTTCACGCCGCATTATGGCGGCAATGTGAACGAGAAATTCCGTTGATCCGGAAGCACTGCCGATTCAATCTTTCCAAACCGGAACCATCGTGCGGGATACATCACTGCTTCCCTGCGAATCCCCAACACCGGGACATCGAGTCTCCAGCGAAAGATGCAGCCGGAGTACCTGCAAACGGCATTCAGAGGACAGCTGCAACGCTGGTCGCCATCACCGCACGGAGTCACTGCAAAATCTGTGAGACGGTGCGGACCCGTCCCGCCCGCAGGCGAAATATGATTGGGACGCGTCGGTTCCACCAACCGAGGAAACCTGTGGAACCTGCGGTTAGCTGTGGAGTCTGCCGACCCATGTCCTATTGACCGTTTCGCTGCGCCTCGATCGCGCGCCACTTTGCCACATTCGCATTGTGCTCCCTCAAGGTTGACGCGAACGCATGACCACCTGATCCGTCAGCGACGAAGAACAGAAACCCGGTCTCTTCGGGATTGAGCGCGGCCTTTATGCTTGCCAGTCCCGGATTCGCGATCGGTGTCGGCGGAAGTCCTCGGTTCAAGTAGGTATTGTATGGCGTTTCACCTCTGAGCTCGCTGCGCCTCAGGCCCCGGTCAAGAGTGCCGCGGCCCTCTGTAATTCCGTAGATCACCGAAGGGTCGGTCTGAAGCGGCATTCCTTCCTTGAGCCGGTTGACGAATACGCCCGCCACGAGTCCGCGTTCGTCCGGCATGCCGGTTTCCTTTTCGACGATCGAAGCGAGAATCAGCGCTTCGTCCGGCGAGTCGATCGGCAGCGCCTCCGCCCGCTCCTGCCACGCTTTCTCGAGCCGTTCACGCTGCCGTGATTCCATCAATGCAAGCAATCCGCGACGGTCATCGCCACTTGAGATTTCGTAACTGTCAGGCGCCAGCCAACCCTCGGCCGGTACGGCGGGTACGCTGCCCGTCAGGATGTCAAAAGCATTCAGCCCCTCGACGACCTGCCAGCTCGTAACCCCTTCCGCCAGGACGACACGGATCCTTGTGTCCTTTCGGGAGCGCGCTTCAGCATATGCAACCGGAACTGAGTCGGCTTCCGGTGCCGGTGAAAACTCCGCCAGCGGAACATACCGGCCCGTCATTGGATCAAGCTCCCGAACCTGGGTTTCAATGCGGGTAACGCCAATCCTATGAACGATCTCCACGCCGCAGGTCGACTGCCCGCCTCTTGTGACGATTTCGACGATCTCATTCATCGATGCGCCCGCCGGAACCAAATAGCTTCCAAACCTGATTTCGGACGACTTGCCTGAATATCTGGCACCAGCACGCATCAACCATGGCAGCTGAACGGCGCCCCGCTCCCCTAGTTCCGTCGAGAGAGCGTCCATTCTGGCTCCTGGCGCTACCCTCAGGCAGAACGGTTCGGCCAACGGCCCCGCCGCATGGAATTGGCTCTGCCCCCAGCCAATCAGGCCACCGGAAACGACTACGAATACAATGAACAGCGTTATGGCATTTGATGCCAGCGCTCGCCACATCAACCCGTGACCTTGCCTAACAGCAACGAGGCGTTGGTTCCGCCAAAGCCGAAGGAGTTTGACAGCGCGACATTGATTTCGCGCTCCTGCTTGACCAGCGGCACCAGATTGAGGGAGGACTCGACTTCCGGATTCTCAAGATTGATCGTCGGTGGCGCAACCTGGTCGCGGATCGCCAGAACAGAGAAAATCGCCTCTATTGCCCCCGCAGCGCCAAGAAGATGCCCGGTAGCGGATTTTGTCGAGGACATGGCTGCTTTGCCGGCCTTATCCCCTAGAAGGCGCTGGACCACGTTGAGTTCGATCAGATCGGCCATCGTGGAAGTTCCGTGGGCATTTATGTAGTCCACCGCCTGAGGTGTGATTCCGGCGCGTTTGAATGCCGCTTTCATTGACCGCCGCGCTCCGTCGCCATCCTCAGATGGTGCGGTTATATGGTACGCATCGCCGGACAGGCCGTAGCCCAGAACTTCAGCGTAGATTTTCGCTCCGCGCGCCTGTGCATGCTCCAGTTCCTCCAGAATCAGGACACCGGCACCCTCACCCATGACGAATCCGTCCCGTTCAGCGTCATATGGTCGACTTGCTCTGTGCGGCTCCTCCGCCCACTTCGTGCTCAATGCCTTGCACGCGTTGAAACCGGCCACGCCTATGGCGCAGATCGGGCTTTCGGTGCCGCCTGCAACCATTACGTCCGCATCGCCCCATTGAATGAGGCGCGCCGCATCTCCGATGGCGTGAGCACCAGTCGAGCAGGCAGTCACCACTGCGTGGTTGGGGCCTTTGAAGCCGTACTTGATGGACACCTGGCCAGAGACAAGATTGATCAACGAGCCTGGAATGAAGAACGGGGACACCCGCCTGGCGCCCCGCTCCTTCAGCAGGATTGACATCGATTCGATCCAGCCCAGCCCGCCGATTCCGGATCCGATCATTACGCCGGTACGAAGCCGCCCGTCCTCATCTTCGGGCTTCCATCCACTGTCCTGAACCGCCTGCTCCGCGGCGGCGATGGAATAAAGGATGAAATCGTCGATCTTCCTTTGGTCCTTCGGCGCCATCCAGTCATCCGGGTTGAACGTACCGTCGCTGCCGTCGCCGCGCCTGATCTCACAGGCGTATTTCGTTGCCATCCCGCTTGCGTCGAAACGCTCGATCGGGCCCGCTCCTGACTGCCCGGCGAGCAGACGGGACCAGGTTTCCTCAACTCCGCATGCAAGGGGCGTGACAAGCCCAAGCCCGGAAATTACCACACGACGCATGCCCTGCCTCTCCTTGACGCCGCATTCCTGCCGTAGCCTGATAGCAAGGCTTTAGCCTATGCGGCAAGTGAATTTGGTTTCCTCAGGCACCGATCTGGCCACCAGTGTGACCGAGCCGGCAATCGTGAATCGCCGAAGTGTCGCATCACCGAATTGGTAACTCTGCGGATTCCCCCATGCACAACCGTGCCGCAACCACGGTTCACATCCAATCCGCAAACTGCCGCTCCGGCAATCGGAGCGCGTTTGGGCATTCATTGAACAGTCCTGCCACTAGCAGTCCCGCCGGACAGTTCGCCGAACACCGTGCAGTACACAGGAGATCCGCAGCAACAGAGAGCCGGTGCTTCCCCTAACTCATTGAATCACAAAACAAGACCAGCCGAACGACGGCGCACCCGAACAAGCCAGTCAGGGCATCTGCTGGCAAAATCGAAACGGCATCCACAGGAGATCCACCCGAATCCGATGCCGTCCAGCTGGGTTACGAATTGTCGGTGATGAACTTTACGGCGTCTCCGAATGACTGGATGGTCTCCGCCGCATCGTCGGGGATTTCGATACCGAACTCCTCCTCGAATGCCATGACCAGTTCCACGGTATCGAGGCTGTCGGCACCCAAGTCGTCAATGAAGGAAGCCGAATCCACTACTTTTCCTTCTTCCACGCCAAGGTGCTCCACCACAATCTTTTTAACGCGATCCGCGATGTCGCTCATATTGTCCTCACATTTCTTGGGGGCACTGCCCGTTCTTAAGTTCTGCCCTATACGGGCGTTTGCAGTCGCCAGCGAATACGCGGCAAGACCCGACGCATGTGCGCCTGACGCTATTTTCATTTTCGCCGCCTAATAGCATATCGATTGGCTTTGGCAAACGGTTTGTCTCCCGTCGCCGCCTTACAGCATCGCCATACCGCCGTTGACGTGCAGTGTGGCGCCGGTCACATAGCTTGCCTCGCGGCTTGCCAGAAAGAGCACTGCCGCTCCGATTTCCTCGGCCTCGCCCATCCGTCCAGAAGGAATCTGGTTTAGGATAGCCGCTTTCCTGCTGTCGTCCAGACCATCCGTCATTGCGGTCGAGATAAAGCCTGGGGCAACCACATTGACGGTAATGCCACGGCTTGCCACCTCAACAGCCAATGACTTTGAAAACCCGACCATCCCTGCTTTGGCAGCGGCGTAATTTGTCTGGCCTGCATTGCCAGTCGACCCGACGACAGAGCCGATATTCACGATTCGGCCCCAACGCGCTTTCATCATTCCGCGTATCGCCGCTCTGCAAAGCCGCATGGCGGCCATAAGGTTGACCTCGAACACCTTGTTCCAGTCATCATCGGCCATCCGCATGAAAAGCTGGTCACGGGTGATGCCGGCGTTGTTCACAAGAATGTCCACCGATCCCAACTCTGCCTTCGCCTGATCCGGCAGCGCCTTTACCGCCGCCGCATCTCCAAGATCGCATGGCAGCACGAAAGCCCTTTCTCCAAGCTCCGCCGCCAATGCCTGAAGCGGCTTCAGCCGCGTGCCACTCAGGCCAACACCTGCACCAGCGGAATGAAGCGCCCGCGCGACTGCGCCTCCGATGCCACCGGAAGCTCCAGTGACGATCGCGTTCTTTCCGGCCAGATCAAACATCTCCGCTCAACCTCCACCAAGGCTCTCCGCCGCAGCCCTTACATCGTCGGGCGTTCCAATTCCACGTACCTTGACCGACCTGTCAATTCGCCGCACCATGCCGCTCAGCGCCTTTCCGGCACCGACCTCCCACGTTTCGCTGACGCCGCAACCGATCATCAGCTGGACGCTCTCGCGCCAGCGCACTGAATGCGTCACCTGATCGACCAGCAGTGAGCGAATCACCGCAGGGTCGCTGACTTCGCTCGCCAGCACATTCGCAACAAAGCTGACTTTGGGTGTATTGATTTCCACGTTTCCGAGCTCCTCGGCCATTCTTGCCGCGGCCGGAACCATCAGGCCGCAATGGAATGGTGCGCTGACCGGCAGCAAGACTGCCCGCTTCGCGCCATTCTGCCTGGCGATCTCAATCGCCCGTTCCACAGCGGACCTAGTGCCGGACACCACCACCTGGCTCGGATCGTTATCGTTCGCTGCCACGCAGACTTCGCCCTGTGCCGCCTGTTCCGTCACCGAAACAACTGCATCGAGACCCAGGCCAAGAATCGCTGCCATCGCTCCCTCTCCGACCGGAACGGCGTCCTGCATCGCGCTTCCGCGAATCCTCAGGAGCCGTGCGGCGTCCGACAATGACAGGGCTTCCGCCGCGGCCAAGGCGGAATATTCACCCAGCGAATGGCCCGCGACATACGCTGCCGCCTCCACCGCAACACCTTCGGACCGCAGTGCGGCCATCGCGGCTATTGAAGTCGCCATCAGCGCAGGCTGAGCGTTACGGGTAAGGGTCAAGGTCTCCAGGTCTCCTTCCCAAATGGTCGAGCTGAGCCTTTCGCCCAACGCATCGTCCACCTCTTCGAAAACCTGCCTCGAGGCTTGGTAAGCATCGGCCAGAGCCTTGCCCATTCCAATTGACTGGGCACCCTGCCCGGGAAAAATGAATGCACGTGACACATTGCCCTCGGAAACGCCGCTTCGCCTGTTGCAGCGTCTATAGACTTACACATGGCGAGACGCAATTACCGCCGCGCTGACGTCGGCCGAATCAGGCAGGACCTGCCAATCAGTGCGCATTCAGCGCCCAGTTTGAATTCAATCCGCAATGTCCCTGCGTTCCGGGACCATAAGGCCTTGCGCCGCTACAAAAGCGCATTATAAGTCGACGTTCTTCCGCGACCCGCCCTGAACGGCGCAGTCTCTCGTGGTCCGGCCCGCGGAAGTGTGAACCGGCCGGTCCTTTGAAATGCGCCCGAAAACATGGAGAGAGCATGCCGCTCTACGAGCATGTATTTATCGCGCGTCAGGATCTGTCCAACGCGCAGGCAGAAGGCCTCATCGAACATTTTGGTGCGGTTCTCGCAGACAACGGCGGCAAGGTCGTTGGAAGCGAGTACTGGGGCGTCAAGTCGATGGCCTACCGCATAAACAAGAACCGCAAGGGACACTACGCATTTCTCAAGACGGACGCTCCGGCGCCAGCCGTTCAGGAGATGGAACGATTGATGCGTCTGCACGACGATGTGATGCGTGTGCTGACCATCAAGGTGCGTGCCCATGACGAGGGTCCGTCAATTCAGATGCAGAAGCGCGACGAGCGCGATCGCAGACGTTAAGAAGAGGCTGCAAGATATGGCAAACAGACCATTTTTCAGGCGCCGCAAGGTATGTCCCTTTTCAAGTGACAACGCGCCGCGGATCGACTACAAGGACACGCGGCTGCTCCAGCGCTACATCTCCGAGCGCGGCAAGATCGTTCCCAGCCGCATAACCGCAGTCTCAGCGAAGAAGCAGCGTGAACTGGCCCGCGCCATAAAGCGCGCACGGTTCCTCGCCCTGCTGCCATACGCAGTGAAGTAGGAGGGGCGATCGATGGAAGTCATACTTCTTGAACGCGTGTCCAAACTTGGGCAGATGGGCGATGTCGTGAACGTAAAACCGGGCTATGCCCGCAATTTCCTGCTGCCTGAGAAGAAGGCACTGCGGGCCAGCAAAGCGAACATCGAAGCTTTCGAAGCCCAGAAAGCCCAGCTTGAAGCGCACAACCTTGAGACCAGAAACGAAGCCGAGGCGCTCGCCGAGAAGCTGAATGACCAGCAGTTCACGGTGATTCGTTCGGCATCGGACTCGGGATCCCTGTACGGTTCGGTTTCGCCCCGCGACGCCGCGGAAGCGGCGACCGAAGCCGGATTCACCATAGAACGCAAACAGGTCATGCTGACTTCGCCGATCAAGGAGCTTGGCCTGCACGACGTGGTTGTCAGCCTGCACCCGGAAGTCGAGGTAACTATCCAGCTGAACGTCGCCCGTTCCGAGGAGGAGGCCGCATTGCAGGCCGTCGGCAAATCCGCTCTGGGTGACGCTGCCGAGGAAGAATCGGAATTCGATGTCTCGGAACTGTTCGACGACCTGGAGCAAGCTCAGGATGGGGACGATTCACTTGTGTCCACTCCGGAGGGGAATGACGGCGCAGCGGAGCAGCCTGCGACCCTATAACCCCGCCTGCATTTTGAAACCAGCCATGCGTAGGTGAAGCGGGATCTGGAGTCGGCCGTCTTTTTGGGAAACCTCGCAAGATTCAGGGAGGCCTCCCGATTCCGCTCTCACAGCCCGCTTGGCACAGGTCAGCAGCGACGGCCATGCGCGGCATCCGCCAGATCTTTCTGCGGTTTACGTCTACCAATAGGCAACGCGTCGGGACGTTTCGAGCCCCGCCTTGAAGGGCCAGCACTCAAATGTTCGACAAAGACAGCGACCGAAACCGGCAGGTTCCGGGTCACTCGTCGATTGCGGCAAGGGCTTCCCGAAGCTCATCAACGCTGGCTTCCCGATCGGTCACGTCCACGAGCTCAAGCAGGAAGTCCACGACCTTCCGTTCGATAATCCCCTGCTCAATGCCCGTCCGAAATCTCCTGTCTCGGTACATGTATTCCAGGTACTGTATTTTCGTAGCCCGTCTGTCCTGCATCGCCAGCCGCTCGGCCGCCGATTCCAGATCTCGATCGGTAACTTCAATGTCGTTGGACCTGCCGACCTCGGTGAAAAACAGTCCAAGCCGCAGCCTGCGCTTTGCGATCCTGATGTGATCCGCAGTCGGTTCGGGTTCGTTCAGCCTGGCAACGGCGCCTTCTTCATCGGAATCCGCGTCCGCAGCACCTTCGTCACCTGCACTTTCGTCCACTGTATCGTCGGTGGATTCAGCATTCCCGTCGCCGCCCTGCTCTTCTTCGTCCATACTCAGCTGCCGGGTCACATTGCCGGTTTCTGCTTCCAGCAGGCTTGGTGGCAGTTCAAATTCAAGCATTTCCTCGAGCCGGTCAAAAAGCCTGTACCGCATCAGAAATCTTGAATCGTTGTTTAGGTCGGATTCCAAATCGTTCCGGATGACGTCCTTCAGCTCATCAAGGCTGTTGATGTCGACCTTTTTTGCGAGGTCGTCGTCGATTTCACGTGGAACCAGTGTCTTCAGTTCCTTGACCGTACAGGAGAACACGGCATCCTTGCCCCGCAGCGCCTCATTGCGGTGTTCATCCGGATAGGTCGCCTTCACTTCGACATTCGACCCAACTTCCGCACCGACCAGCTGTTCGTCGAATCCCGGGGCAATGAGGTCATCGCCCAACACGACAGGGAATCCCTCGCCGTTCCCCTCCTCGAATTCCTCGCCATCGATCAGCCCCTTGAAGTCGAGAACCACCATGTGGTCCAGCTCCGCCTTGGCCCCGGCTTCAGCGTCCTCAAAGTTACCGAATCGCTTCGCAATCAACTCCAGACGTTCCTGAATCATTGCATCGTCGGCCGCGACGACCAGTTTCTCGAGTTCGATCGTCTTGAAGTCGATCTCCGGAATGTCGGGAAGCACCTCGTAGGCCACGCTGAAAGAGAGATCCTCACCGTCTGTCTCGCCACTGCTCTTGATGTCGATCGATGGCTGCGTGGCCGGCCGTTCATCTGAGTCGCTGAAATGGGTGTCCACCTTTTCTCTGAGGGTGGATTCCCGAATCTCGTCCTTCACGCCCTTTCCGAACAGGCGTCTGATGAGTGAGATCGGCACTTTGCCCTTGCGAAAGCCGTTGAGCTGGATGTTCGGCTGTTCCGCAGCGAGCTTTTCTTCAACCTTGTCGTCCAGGAACGTTGCCGGCACCACAAAATGGTATCCGCGTTTCAAGCCTTCGTTCAGGGTCTCGGTGACCTGCATTCCATTTGTCCTTTTCTGACCGTGCGCCGATGGAGGCTGTAGTGTCTTCAGAGTCTGATTCTTCTATGGCTGCGATCCTGTCCATGCAAGCCAAAACGGTCGGCGGGGTGTAGCCCAAGTTTCTTGTCAGGCCGCGACGGCCTGCCTTGCCTGCCAGTCGAGGAAGTCGGTCAGCCTGCGGTTCATGACGCAGCTCTTGAGCGCCAGCATGGCGTTGGCGCCTTTCTCCGACCAGCGGGTTCCGGGGCGCTTCAGCCGGAGCCCGAACTGCCGGCAGCCGCTTTCCACGACGCCTGAACCGACCTGCATGCCCTGGCTGCGGTACTCGTCGCAGCGCATCCTTTCGATGTTGTTTCTGAAGCAGCGGCAGCACGCCTCCACCTCTTTGTGCCTGCCGCTGAAAGGCTCGAGCTCCCGGACCGCCCTGGCCGCCCGGCCCGCCTCGATGTCCGCCTTGACCTCCTCGAAACGCCGGTCCCGCTCCGCCCTGTCCGGCAGGATCGCCTTCACGGCGTCGGCGGCGTATTCGAGGGCATGGAAAATATCGAGGACGAAAGTGGCCTTCCGGCCGCCGAAGATCTCCTCGCAGGTGTTCCTTATCCATTCCGCCCCGTCGGAGATGACGACGGGCTCCCCGGCGCCGTGCAGGCCGCGTTCCAGCCGCGAGGCGAACTCCGAGGGATCCCTGCCGCCGGACGGCGCTGCCGCGCTGCCGGTCAGGCAGCTGAAGGTCTCGCTTCCCCGGTCCTTCAGCGCCGCGCCGGTCTCCCGGTCGCGGCCCTCGGCGGTGCAGGCGACCGCGAGCTTCGCCTCGCGCGTCCTCGAACTCCCGTCGTCCTGCTTTCCGGCAACCCCTTCGACCTCCTCCTTCCGCATCGGGATCCCCGTCCCGTCAATCGAGAGATACATGCGCGGTTCCAGCGGCTTGCCCCCGACCGCCTCCTCCCGCCCGGACCGGAGCGCCGCCTCGCCGAGCGCCAGCGACCGGCGCTGCAGCGAGCTTGAGCAGGCTTTCACCCCGGCAAGGTTCCCGATGTGGCGGCCCGCCGCCTCGAAGCCCGTCATCGGAACCGTCCCGGCCATGACGCTCGCCATCCCCGGAGTGATGGTGCTGTCCTCCAGGCCCAGCGCCCGGTCCAGCGGGAAGCGCCCCTTCCCGCACGACCGGCAATGGAAGTACGTCCGCTGAACCTCGATCCGGCCCAGCCGGGTCAGGAACGACTTTCCCGTCGCCGAATGCCGGCGCATCGGCCTGCCGCAGCTCTTGCGTTCCGGCGCCGGCAGCATGCCGTCAAGCCGCCCGGCCGGAAACCCGCCAGCGGAAGATCGTCCTTCGTGATGCCGCGGCTCCGCACCTCGCCGCCTTCAAGCCAGTACTGGACGAACCCGTCGCCGTCCTCGCGGATCACCGGCGGATGCACGGCCGCCTCGCTTTCCGTGAGCCCCTCGAGATACGCCACCGCGTCCGGATGCCGGCGCTCCCGCTTTCCCTCGTCCTGCGTCATCGTTCGCGCTCCTGCCTCTTGCCTCTGAAAGCGCGCCGCCGACCGATTCGCACGGCCGTTGTCGCACATGCCTTCAGGAACAATGGAGCCAAAAACTGCCCGAGTCAAAAAAGTTGGGCTATACCCCGGTCGGCGGCTGAAGCGCAGTTCGTTGATTGATCAATGACAGCGATGCAGTCCGCCAGTTGGTTGTACGAAGCCCCCGTTTTCCAGTCCGGCGTATGCCCTCCGCACAGCAAAATAAGCCATCTGGTGCGGGTGAAGGGACTCGAACCCCCACGCCTCGCGGCGCCAGAACCTAAATCTGGTGCGTCTACCAGTTCCGCCACACCCGCATTCCGGAACATTTACCAAAGTCAATTGCCGAATGTAAGGCTCTTGCGTCGGTGCGCTTTGCGACCAAATCGCCCCGTCGTTTCGTCCGCATACGGCAGTCAGCTCCGATTGGCACGGTGCGGTGCGGGCGCCGGTGCCGAAACAAACCAGGACTCCCGTGACTTCCCACACTATATCCATCCGCTAGGAAGGAAACTCGACGCCTCCATCCCGAAATCCCGGGTGACAGAATTCAGTCATCGGCCGGTTCAAATCCGATTCGCGGAATTCCGGTGCCAGCCGAATATGATCCGTGACGTGACGAACGAACACTTCTGAGCAAGCTCCTGTCTATTCGGTCAGTTCACGAAGTACGGGAGGCAGCAGATCGGGCAGATCCTCGGCAATCAAACCGGGTCCGAAACGAAGAGCGCACTCAACGTGAACATAGGCTGCGGACGCGGCGGCGTCCCGCGTTCCATAGCCACGCGCCAGAAGCCCCGCGATAAATCCGGCCAATACATCTCCTGATCCGGCTGTTGCCAGCCACGGTGCCGAGCGTTCGTAACAGGCCAAATTCACTGATGCCCGTCCGTCCGGCGTGGCGATAACGGTTGACGGCCCCTTAAACAGGAGGACGCAGCCCGCGCGCCCCGCCGCCTCGCGAGCCGCATCGACCTTTGAGTATGCCGGACCGGACGCGGGGTCTTCACACAACCGCGCCGAAATATCGGGAAACAGGCGGCCGAATTCGCCTGCATGAGGGGTCAGGACACAGAGCGGGTGGAGGTCCGCGAACAAGGAGTCTTCACGGGAAACGAGCGTGAGCGCATCCGCGTCAAGCACTGTCGCCTTACCGCACTTTAGCGCGGCGGCTACAAGACTCCGTTCGCGCCCGCCGGTGCCGAGACCCGGGCCGAGACAAAGCGCGCCAATACGGGAGTCCCGTTCCACGAATTCAGAAAGAGCCGTTCCTGAGTCAATCGACTTCAGCATGACCGCGTTCAGCTGGGCCGCATTCTCCTGCAAGGCGGATGGAGGGCATCCGACCGTCACTATCCCGGCTCCCATACGGAGTGCGCCGCGCGCGGCAAGGCGCGCGGCGCCGCCTTTGCCCACGCCGCCGGAAAGAACCAGCAGGTGGCCATGATGATATTTATGCTCTGCGGCAAGTCGGTTCCGGTCGAGATGCGCGGGCCTGGTCACGACATCGATGGAAGCGTGTGTGTCTTTTCCACCCAACCCGATGTCCACCACCCGTACCTCTCCGCAGCGGCGCGGCCCGTCGCCCAGATAATGGCCAAGCTTTGCACGGTGAAAGGTTACGGTGAGATCGCTTCCGCAGCTTCCGCCGATCTCGCGCCCGCTGTCTGAACATATGCCCGTGGGGATATCGACCGAAACCACAACCGGGGGCCTCCCGCCAACGCGTCCCCAAGAGCGGATTTCCGCGAACGCTCTGACAAGATCCTTTCCAAGAGTTCTGACCAGTCCTGTGCCAAAAACCGCGTCGACGACCAGGTCAGTGCCCGAGTCCTGAAGTTCCAAGCCTGCTTCGGACAGGGGAGCGACAGCACCGCATTCCGTCCAGCGACGATAGTTCGCTGAGGCGTCGGGAGGCAGCTTTGCTGGATCGCCGTAAGCGTAGACCCTCACCTGCCAGTCCAATCCGTGCAGGAGTCTCGCAACGACATAGCCGTCGCCGCCATTGTTTCCTGGGCCGCAAATAATGACCGCCGTTCCCGGTGATGCGGCCATAGCCGGCCATCTCAGGAAGACCGTGTCGACTACACCCGCTCCCGCGCTCTCCATGAGCTGCAGCCCTGTAACCGCACCGCTTTTCATGGCGATGCGTTCGGTTTGGCGCATCTCCGCTGCGCTAAGTAGTTCGATCATGGTCTCTCTTCATCAGCGATTCGGCGATTTCAGGGCACGTATCCACAGCGATTGGCACAAACAGCTGCTGCCTCCTGTTTCTCCGGTTCCCGGCCTACATTCATAAGCTGCCAGTATAGCCTGTCAGCATTGCTCTTCGAAACCGTTGACCGAATCTTCGTATCGTATAATGGCGGAATGCAAGAGATTCCGAACGTCACATCGCCCCAGGCGTCCGGTTTTCATTCAGCCTAATTTTCGGGCAGCTTGCCCAAAATTTACGCATCGCCTGCCGAATCCGTCGCTATGTACTATACGTCCAATTCCACCGGATTGCCGCTGTCCACGGGAAGTGGTGAGTGAGTTTGGAACCATCCAAGGGCACGGTCATGAAAAAAATCGAAGCGATCATAAAACCATTCAAGCTTGACGAAGTGAAAGAAGCGCTGCAGGACATTGGCCTGCAGGGGCTTTCAGTCATTGAGGTCAAGGGCTTCGGCCGCCAGAAGGGCCATACAGAACTCTACCGAGGCGCGGAGTATGTCGTTGACTTCCTGCCCAAGATCAAAATGGAGATTGTGCTTGGCGATGACCAGGTCGACGCTGCGGTTGACGCCATCCTCGGCGCAGCCAAAACCGACAAGATAGGTGACGGCAAGATCTTCATCTCAGAAATCACACAGGCCATAAGGATCCGCACTGGCGAATCGGGCGAAGATGCGCTTTGAGCGCTGGATTCAGGATTCAAGGAAGAGGAAATATGAGCAACTCTGACGTAATGAGCATGATCACAGGCGAGGACGCAGCCGAATATGTCGACCTTCGCTTCACTGATCCGCGCGGCAAGCTTCAGCATGTAACGGTTCTTGCCGATCAGGTCGATGAGGATTTCATCGAAGAAGGTTTCATGTTCGATGGTTCATCCATCGCTGGCTGGAAGTCAATCGACCAGTCTGACATGAAGCTGATGCCCGACTCGGCAAGCGCCTATCTGGATCCGTTCTACGCGGAGAAAACGCTTGCCATTCACTGTTCCGTTGTCGAACCCGACACGGGTGAGCCTTACGAGCGCGACCCGCGCGGCACTGCTGAAAAGGCCGAGGCTTACCTCAATGCATCGGGAATCGGTGACACGGCCTATTTCGGGCCTGAGGCTGAGTTCTTTCTCTTCGATGATGTCCGGTTCTCGGTTGAGATGAACAAAGTGAGCTACCAGGTCGACGCACTGGATGCATCCTGGAACACCGACACCGCATACGAGATGGGCAATACCGGCCACCGCCCCGGAATCAAGGGCGGTTACTTCCCGGTCAATCCGGTCGATGACGGGCAGGATATCCGCTCCGAAATGCTGTCCACGATGAAACGGATGGGCATGGCCGTCGACAAGCACCATCACGAAGTGGCCAGCTGCCAGCACGAGCTGGGTCTGATTTTCGCTCCGTTGACCGCGCAGGGCGACCACCTTCAGAAGTACAAGTATGTTATCCAGAATGTGGCGCAAGCATACGGAAAGTCAGCGACTTTCATGCCGAAGCCGATCGCCGGAGACAACGGCACGGGAATGCATGTGAACCAGTCGGTCTGGAAAGACGGAAGACCTATCTTTGCGGGCGACAAATATGCGGACCTCAGCGATGAAGCCCTCTGGTACATCGGTGGCCTGCTGAAGCACGCAAAGGCTCTGAATGCCTTCACGAACCCTGCGACCAACAGCTACAAGCGTCTGATTCCAGGATTCGAGGCACCTGTCCTGCGCGCCTATTCGGCCCGCAACCGATCCGGCTGCGTGCGCATCCCATGGACAGAAAGCCCCAAGGCAAAGCGCGTCGAGGCTCGCTTCCCTGACCCAGCCGCGAATCCCTATCTGTGTTTCGCCGCACTGCTGATGGCTGGCCTGGACGGCATCAAGAACAAGATCGATCCGGGACCGGCAATGGACAAGGATCTCTATGACCTTCCGCCGGAAGAGCTTGAAGGGATTCCCACGGTCTGCGCATCCCTGCGTGAAGCCTTGGTCGAACTTGAAGCCGACAAAGAGTTCCTGACAGCCGGTGATGTCTTCACCGAAGACCAGATCGCGGGCTACATGGATCTCAAGTGGGAAGAGGTCTACGAGTTCGAACACACACCGCATCCGGTGGAGTTCAAGCTCTATTACAGCTGCTGAATGCTTCTCAAACTTTCGATCAGGGGCGCTCAGGCGCCCCTATTCGTTTTGGTAGGCAGGATCCTGATCGCGCTGCACCGCAGTGACCTCAGAACAAGCGGGAACGGCGACCTAATTCACGACCGCACCCAGACGCAGACTGAGTCAGTTGTTCCGGCGCCCTGCAATAGTGGAATGATCAGCAGGCGCTCCAGTTCGACCCAAACCTGACTTTCCATTGCGCCGGGGTGCATGCAACGCTCGTTTCCGCCGAACGGCTGGAACGGTTCGGCACCAAAACAGAACCGGCAGTTCGTGCGCCTGATAGTCACTTAGCGTCACCGACGAATCCTAAAAGGGCGATGACGACACTGCCATCTTCCCTGAGGCCCGATTCGCGCCGGGATGAATCGTCGAAGTGTCGACGGAACGGAACTTGACTTCGACCGCCACCGAACCCGGCTCAGGCAAATCAGTTCGTCGCATGGCTCCCCGGACAACCGCTCGGAGGGCTTGGTATGACTGCATTGAGCAAGGTGATGGCCGCTGGTCGCGTCGTAGGTTGATCTCTGTTCGCCCGGGGAGACCAAATCATGATGGCTGCGTCACGTTGCCAGTTTTTCTGACGACTCGAGGGAATTCGCTCCGAATTTGCCTCGCCTGAGACGTCAATCTGTTTCACCCACATTGGGCAAGGTGGTCAAATCGACGGCACCGATCACCGCCCGGGAAGACCAAAGCGGAAACATTGACAGTTGCACTGTGCGCAGGAGATGACAACTTGCCGCTCTCATGCCGGAGTTCTGGTTGGTTGCTATCCCGGCGACCTCCAAAATTCGACACTGGACGCGACCCGTTAAGCTCGGCTACGGTCACCCCATGGCTGAACGAAAATTTCTTGGCGAAGTTTACGGACTCGCGACACCGGACGATACGAGGCAGTTCTACGACAGCTGGGCCGAAAGCTATGACTCGGAGGTTTCCGAAAACGGATATGCCACGCCGGCAAGGGTAGCCGAAGCGCTTGCCCGCCACGCAAGCAGCAAGGAAATCGAATTGCTGGATTTCGGGTGCGGAACGGGGCTTTCCGGCCTCGCGCTTCTGCGTGCGGGGTTCACGAATATTGATGGCGCCGACCTTTCCGCCGACATGCTGAAAGGCGCGGCGGAAAAGCAAGTATATCGCAGGCTCTGGCAAGTGGATGCCGGATCCCCGGTTCCGAGCAGCTATGCCGCCATTGCCGCGATCGGGGTCATCGGATCAGGCGCGGCGCCTGCTGAAGTGTTCGATGCCATTTTCGAATCTCTGCGTCCTGGGACCCTGTTCGCATTCAGTTTCAATGACCATACATTGGCCGATCCTGAATACGAAAGCAGGCTGCACGCGAAGACGGCAAACGGCTCGGGGCGACTTCTGTTTCAGGAATATGGACCGCACCTGCCTGGACTCGATATGAAATCCAATGTCTATGTAATTGAAAAGACGTGAGCTACTTGACCCGTTTTGCGCCAAGCCCTACCGGCTTACTGCACCTCGGGCATGCGTTTTCCGCAATGACCGCATATGTCAGGGCCCGCCAACGGGATGGCGTTATGCTGTTGCGAATCGAAGATATTGACCGAGCAAGGTCGAAGCCTGAATGGGAATCGCGGATCCATGATGACCTGCACTGGCTGGGACTGTCCTGGCCAGATCCGGTCATGCGGCAATCGACTCGCCGTTCTGCATACCGCGCGGCGCTTGAGCGGTTGGTGGGAATGGGGATCTGCTATCCGTGCCGGTGCACCCGCAGAGATATTCGCGCCGCGCTATCCGCCCCTCAGGAAGGCGCATCTACGCAAGGCTTCGATGGGCCGATCTATCCCGGCACATGCCGGAAGAGGAAAATGGCGGATGCGGGCACGAACGACGCAATTCGCATCAATATCTCCTCCGCCTTGGATTGCTTGTCGGAGCGCGGCTCTTCGAAGTTTGCTACGGAGTGCTTGAACGGAGGCAAGCAATTTACGAGCAACAGGCCGGAATTCGAAACAGGGGCTGCAATTGTGGAGTTTTCCGAAACCGGGCCGCTCTATTCCGGCACCCATGTCCTGACCCGCAACGAGGCTGAATCACGGATTGGCGACATTGTACTGGCGCGCCGCGATATCGGCACGAGCTATCATCTTTCGGTGGTTGTTGATGACGCGGAACAAGGCATTACGGAAGTTGTGCGCGGCGAAGATATTTTTGCGGCGACCTTCATTCACGCGCTGCTGCAGGATCTGCTCGGACTGCCCAGACCGGCGTACTTTCATCATGCGCTGATCCGGGACGATTTCGGGAAGCGACTTGCGAAACGAGATGATTCGCGGGCGATCGCCAGGTACCGGGAGGACGGTCTTTCACCGCGTGACGTTCGCCGAATACTAGGGCTCGCTGAGGAGCGATCGTCGGAGCCTGGTCCATCTCGCGTCGAACCATTGCACCATTGATGGCGACTACGCGACCGGGGCCATGATTTCGATTTCTTTGCCATCCTTCACTGCGGTATAGAAGCAGCTCTTTCGATTTGTATGGCAGGCCGGTCCAGTCTGGCGGACGACAGCTAGTAGACAGTCCCGGTCACAGTCGATTCGCAGTTCAACCAGTTCCTGCACATGTCCAGAGGTCTCGCCCTTCACCCAAAACGACTTCCGCGAGCGCGACCAATATGTCACCCTGCCCGTCTCTAGGGTACGGGCCACCGCTTCCGCGTTCATCCACGCCAGCATCAGCACCATGCCTGTACCGTCTTCCTGTGCGATCACAGGGAGCAGCCCGTTGGCATCGAAAACAAGCCTAGAAGGGTGAAAGTCCATGGGACGGTGTCTCGTGCGGTGTTACAAATTTTTTGCGAGGCGTCGCGTGAAGCAGTGCGAAAGCACATTATCAATTCACACTGGCTTTGATAAGGCAAACGTTTCAATCTGCCTCGATCGTCACTTTGCCGATACCGAATAACAAATTCCCAAAAATGTGCGGAGGTGCAGCGACAGTCCGGGAGCGGCATCAACTGGACAATTCGGTAATTCTGTCATGCAGTTCGAGTCGGAGTTAACTGGCTGTTCATCCCACCGTAGCGCAGATGTCCAAAATTCACGCCTGACTATACAGAGGTCGCTGAATTCGGATCAAGGCGCATGACATCGAGAATTCGTGATTGGCGATTGCGCCTGTCAGCAGGGGTGATTCGCTAGCGCTGATCGCAGAATGCACACTGCAGATGAGGCGGGAAATTGTTTCCAGAATGCTCTGGTTTCGATCGGCGGATATCGTAGATTGGGAGTTTCACCATACTAACCACACGGGGAATACATGCCATTGTGCCTAGGCTGCCATGTGAGCGCCTGAAAAGTGTGGGCATTAGAAACGAAGCCCAGATCAGGATTATTATGCAGTCACTTCACGGACTTGCTGAAAGTTGCGCATTCGTACTGGCAAACCGCGGCACCAGAATCGCGTTCGAAGGGATGCACTTCATTGAGAACCTTCTACACTCCATAGCGATTGTCGAACCCGGCTGCAATCATTCGGGCGGGGTGCCTGCGTAGACACATTCATTCCCATTAGACAAGATTTCGGCCACACCTCTCTATCGAACAAACCGGAATGAAGCCCGCATCCCGGCCAGCGTCACATGTGGATTGCATCAACCATTCTTATGCCCAGCCGGTGCGAAATACCCAGCAAGAGCTTCCCGATCTGCCCGGACCAACTCCTCCCGTTCGACCACTGTAGTGTGAATCGAGAACGCAACGGCATCTGATTCCGGCAGCCGGACCAAGCATTGCCGTTCCAGCCGAGCATATTTCGCCGCTGGACCGGATTGCCTGCGCCGCTCGTTCTCGCTGCGTGGCTGGAACAGCGCGGCATCGGAATAGAGCAGGCAGTTCGAGCGCATCAAGGGTCTTCCCGGACGGATTCCGTCAAACAGCCGCTGAACACGTGTCGCGACGGATCTGCCGTAATCCCGAACCGGCTCGTGAATGCCGATGAGCGGCCGGTCCATTTTCTCGGCAAGAAGCCAGCTGGCAGGAAAACACAGTATGGCGCCTGTCATCACATGCTCGGTGTCGGTCTTCTGCAGCATGCAGAAGTCTTCCTGCACCAGCCTGCCGAGCGTGAGAAGTGGCGCAGAGAAGTCAACCGAAACTTCGGTACCATCGGGCCGAACCACGTCATCCTTTCTGATACAATAGTCAGGTCTTTCACGCAGGACTGCGATAGCCATGCCCAACAGTTCCCGTGCGGCCTCGAATGCCCGCGGCCTCAAAGCGTGGACAGCGTCCGGCATCCCGAGGATCAGTCGGTCACGGAGTTCCATTTGCGGCGCAAAAGCGTCATCCACCAGCATCCAGCCGTCGGAAGCGACGGGACCGGTTCCCGGGAGGCGCGAGCCACCCGACAATGACCAAGGCGGATCCAGGAGACCCGACTGCAGTATCGGGCCGGCCTGAAGCTCAGCACGCCTCAACGGATCCGATGAGGCCACAGCGAAGCAGGACTCGCCTTTCCAAATCCGCATTGCCGCACGCCTTTCTCCCATCAACGCATTCCTGCAGGACTTCGAAGGCTGAATTCCTGAATATTCTCAAGTTTCATGTCCATTCAACAGGTTCAGACCGCACTGAAGCGACATTTGAGCGACTCGCGTTGATTCGTTGACATCCAACGCTTTCGCCGCAACCAGTCCCATATTTTGTCGGAATCTGACCTGAAAGCGCAACTTCCACGACTAGCATCACGGTAGTTTCCGCAGGATTGCCATGATGACCCCCTACCACAGAGACAGTCGCAAAATCGACCCTTCGCGCGGATCCACATTAGGAGACGGGACGCCGAACGACGGAGACCGAATTGAGATCGGGCCAACGCAGATAGCGTTTGAGGAATGGACAGCGGCAGGTCTGGAGCTCCCGAACCTCCCGCGAATGCGCGAGTACCGTCTGCAACGGCTCGTTGACGGACTCCAGGAGCGGGACTGGGGTGGCCTGATCGTATTCGACCCGCTGAACATCCGATATGCATCGGATTCAACAAACATGCAGCTTTGGAACACACACAATCCGTTCCGGGCGCTCATGGTCTGCGCTGATGGCTACATGGTTCTGTGGGAATACAAGAACTCCATCTTCCTGTCCAAATTCAATCCGCTGGTGCGCGAGCAGCGATCAGGCGCCGACTTCTTTTATTTCAGCCGTGGTGAAAAGACCGAAGACGCGGCCAAAACGTGGTCCGGCGAGGTTCTGGATCTCGTGCGGGAACATGGCGGTGGAAACAACCGCATTGGCGTCGATAAAATAATGCTGCATGGATCGAAGGCTCTCGAAAGCCTCGGGCTGGAACTGATGGAAGGCGAGGAACTGACGGAAAAAGCGCGTTCGATAAAGGGACCGGACGAAATCAGGGCGATGCGCTGCGCGAGCCACGCATGTGAATCCTCCGTCAGGGCGATGGAGGATTACGCACGGGAGTTCGGACCCACGGGAACGGTCTCAGAGGATGAGGTATGGGCTGTACTCCATGCCGAAAACATCAGGCGCGGCGGCGAATGGATCGAGACCCGCCTGCTGGCCAGCGGGCCCCGCACCAATCCCTGGTTTCAGGAATGCGGCCCCCGAAAACTGCGGAACAACGAGATTCTGGCCTTCGACACCGACTTGGTTGGAGCATATGGAATATGCGTAGACATCAGCCGGACATGGTGGATTGGCGACCTGAAGCCGACCAACGCAATGATCTACTCGATGCGGCATGCGCATGAGCACATAATGACCAACATCGATCTGCTGCGGCCCGGAATCACGATCCCGGAGATAACCGAACACAGCCACAGGCTCGACGGCAGATTCCAGAAGCAGAAATACGGTTGCATGATGCACGGCGTCGGCCTGTGCGATGAATGGCCACATGTTTCCTATCCGGACCATGCGGTCGCCGGAGCGTTTGACTACGAACTCAAGCCAGGAATGGTGCTGTGCGTCGAAGCGCTTGTCGGGGAGGAAGGCGGTGACTTTTCGATCAAGCTTGAAGACCAGGTCTTGGTGACTGAAGACGGCTACGAAAACCTGACGGCCTATCCGTTCGACGCCGAATTGATGGGAGAGAGCCGCTCCTGACCGAAGAGGAGAACGGAGGGACTCACTCCGTTCACGACCTGTCTGCAGGCCATCGCGACCCTCTGACGGGGTCGTTCCGAACCGCGAACCCGCCGAACGGTGGCTGCGCGGGCGGTTCCATAAGGTTGGAAGCGCACCCCGCAGTTAAGAACGCGCGTTCAAAAAGTCCCTCAACTATCTCCAAATACGCGCGAAAATATCGTATCGACGTGTTTTAGATGATAGCCGAGATCGAACAGTTCATTGATCTCGGTGTCACTCAGGGCCGCCGTTACGTTCGGATCGGACTTGAGTTCAGCCATAAACTCACCCTTCCCTTCCCAGACTTTCATAGCGTTGCGCTGCACGATGCGATACGCATCTTCGCGGGCAACGCCCCGTTGGGTCAGGGCCAGCAGAACCCGCTGCGAATGCACCAGTCCTCCTAGCCTGTCGAGATTGCGCCTCATGTTCTCGGGATGGACCACGAGACGGTCGATCACTCCGGTCAACCGGTGCAGCGCGAAATCGAGCGTTACCGTGGCGTCGGGACCGATGTTGCGTTCCACTGAACTGTGCGAAATGTCCCTCTCATGCCACAGCGCAACGTTCTCCAATGCCGGAATCACCGCCATTCGCACAAGGCGCGCAAGTCCGGTAAGGTTTTCGGCCAGAACCGGATTGCGCTTGTGCGGCATAGCGCTTGAACCCTTCTGGCCTGAGGAAAAAAACTCCTCTGCCTCAAGCACTTCGGTTCGCTGCATGTGCCGGATTTCGACCGCGATGTTCTCGACCGAACTGGCAACGACGCCAAGAGCGGCGAAGAACGCCGCATGGCGGTCCCGTGGAACGATCTGAGTAGAGATCGGTTCGGGAACCAGCCCCAGTCTGGCGCAGACATATTCCTCAACCTTTGGATCGACGTTGGCGAAAGTTCCGACGGCGCCGCTGATCGCTCCAGTTGCCACCTCGTCCCGTGCGCGTCTGAGGCGCCCGAGATTGCGGTCCATCTCCGCATGGAACCGCGCGAATGTCAGACCCATCGTTGTCGGTTCGGCGTGAATGCCATGGGAGCGGCCAACGCGAACCGTATTCCTGTGCTCGAATGCACGTCTCTTCAGGGCCGTGAGCAGCGCCTTCACATCCTCGATCAGGATATCGGCCGCGCGTACGAGCTGTATGTTGAAACATGTGTCGAGGACATCGGACGACGTCATGCCTTGATGGACGAATCTCGCATCTTCGCTGCCGACGATTTCGGCAAGGTGAGTCAGGAACGCGATCATATCATGCTTGGTTTCTGACTCTATTTCGTCGATGCGGGCGACATCGAACTCGACCTCTTTGGCCTTCCAGACGGCAAGAGCGTTCTCTTTTGGAATCAGCCCCAGCTCCGCCATTGCGTCGCAGGCATGCGCCTCTATCTCAAACCAAATTCGGAACTTGGTGGCAGGCTGCCATATCTCTACCATGTCAGGCCGGGAATAACGCGGATTCATTGATATTTCTCGCTTGGGCTTGCTCTTGGAAGCCGTCTAGTATGATCAATGTCCTGCGGCAAGCAGTGACCGATACAACGCAGCGGGATCCGAACCGACTGAGGAATCGGTTTGAAGCGATGCGGGTCCCGCAAGTCCGTTCCTCGATTCGCACAGCCGTCTGGAATCAAGCATGGCCTCCACTGGCTCGCCGGCACCGGGACTATATCCCTGCGCTTTTGCTTCCCGTCAGCGCCAACGCTCAAAGTCTGGAGTCTGGCGAACGGGTCTGGTCAAATGAGCCAGTGACGAACCAGCCAATCACTTTGGCCCAGTTCGCTGGGCAATGGAGCATCGACAGGTGCCTCGAAGACCGACTCGCGGATCGAGTGGTGCATTATGCGGGAACAGCGCTCTTCACCTGGAAGGAAGACGCTCTCTCCTATTACGAGACCGGAGAGCTGAAGTTTCCCGACCATCCCGCGCTGTCCGCAAGGCAGGAATACCTCTGGCGGGCAGACGGCCCAAATGTGCGTGTATCATTCACGGACGGAAGGCCTTTCCACAGATTCGTTCTTTCTGGTTCTGAAGCGACGGCGTCTCATTGGTGCGATCCGGATCGCTACAGTGTCCTATACAGATTTTCTGACTGGCCGGAATGGACCGCAACATGGACCGTTTGGGGGCCGCGGAAGGACTATGTGTCTGTGACGCGTTTCAAACGAACAGGCGACGCCGAACACTGACCGAACGACCCCGGACAGCTCCGGCCGGTTGCCTGAGACAGGTGGCATCCAACCGCCCTACGCTTGCGGTCGTCACGATGAAGACTTAAGGATTGCTGTAAGTCAGGCTAGCAGTAGGGAGACCGATCTGGCCCCAACCGAGGCGGATTTCATGGCAGTTCCAACACACAGGCTGAGCAACTTTATCCAGAGTTTGGCGTATCGTGCCGTAATCGGAACGGCGATGTCCCTGCCCTATAACAAGCGCGTTCCATTCGCAGGATGGGCAGTCAGCCACATTGCCGGATTGGCTGGCTGGCGCAAACGGATCCGGAACAATCTCGCGCTGATCATGCCGGAACTGACTGAACCCGAGATCAGAAAGCTTGTTCGGAAGGTACCGGACAACGTCGGACGCACCCTGATAGAAATCTGGTCCGGGGAGGAGTTCCGCGCACGCGCGCGCGACATTCCGTTTACCGGAGGCGGCGTCGCGGCCCTGGAGAAAGCGAAGGCCGAAAACCGTCCTGCTGTGCTGATCACAGGACATTTCGGAAACTATGACGCAGTTAGGGCGGCTCTGATCGAGCGAGGTTACCGCGTAGGCGGGCTGTATATTCCGATGGCCAACGGATACTTCAATGACCGCTATGTTGAGGCGATAAGCAGGATTGGAAAACCGGTTTTTGAGAGATCCAGATCCGGAAAGGGCCAGAAGGAAATGGTTAGGTTCCTGAAGTCCGGCGGCGCTGTCGGTCTCATTGCCGATCACTTCATGGGACACGGCGTGCCCATCGAGTTTCTGGGCCATCCGGCGAGAACAGCGCTCAATCCCGCAAAGATGGCCGTGAAGTATGACGCACTTTTTGTGCCAATCTATGGCCTGAGGCTGGAAGACGGGATCTCTTTCAACGTCATTGTTGAGGATCCGATTCCACATGGTGACCCAATGGAAATGACACGCGCCGCCACGGCAAGTCTGGAACGGCTTGTCCGCAGGCACCCGGAGCAATGGTTCTGGATTCACCGCCGTTGGAAGAACTCGCACGGAAAGTGAAGGCTGCTGCTGGACGCGGCCCGCTTTTCCCGCTCCGCTGCTGTCTGCAGGCGCTCCCTGCGCAACCCGAATTGCCCGCCACCGGCTTCACAACATTTTTTCCGGCACCGCCCATTCACCATATATTCGCTGAGCCGCTACCCGGCCGCTTCGCCTACCGCAGGCTTGCCGCCGCAACTATGGGACCATGGCCGGCGCGCTGCAGCAGCACTACGGCTGGCTCTTCGCCGGATACGACCCGTTCGACCTCCAGCGGTCCAGAACCGTTCCAAGTGCCGAGCTTGATCAGTTCCGTGACAATGTTGGAATAGGTTATTGTCCTGCCAGCGTTTTCGCCGCGCCTGATGGATACTTCCCGTTCAGGCATGTAGCGAACGAGCTGAACAACCAAGGGCTCACGAAACTCGGTTTTGGCCTGAGCCTCGATCCGAACGACATTGCCCTGCCTAGTCAGGGAAATGCTGACTTCCGGCTGGCGATCTACGTGTTTCTGGATCAACTCGAGCAGTTTCATCGGTTTGGTGCCCACCAGATGATCCTCACCGGCGATAACCATCTGTGGTGTGTAAATCACCGTCTTGCCAGCGGCACGCGCATAGGCTCTTTGCCGTTCGGCATGCTCTGGCTTGGCAAATCCGTCCTTCCAGCCGATGTAATCCCAGTAATCCACATGCAGCGCCAAGGGAATGACGTCACTGCGTGGCGAAAGTTTCCGCAGCAGTTCGTCAGCCGGCGGACAGGAACTGCAGCCTTGGCTCGTAAAGAGCTCGACCACCACCGGCCGCGGCTCGGCGCCTGCACCGGTTACGAAAGGCAATGCCACCAACAGCGCGGCGACCAAACGACTCCAACCCACGGCCTTCCCCTCACTTCGCGGCTCGTCGGAATTTAGTCCCGATCAAACGTAAACATCCAATCAAACATTTGAGAGATGATCCTTGAGACATGGAAGCTGAACGCAGAAACTCAGTGGCTGACTGCGAAACTTCACTGGAACGAAAGACAGCGCCGAGCCTGTCCTTCGTCCCATCGAACACCGGGCCTAGCGAACATCCTGCACATGCAAATCAAGAAACTAAGTCGGTCGAGATCGGACGGGGTTGCGTTTCGGTGTGCAACGGTATACTGAAACTGCGTTCCGATTCCCGAGCCGGCCGTTAGCCGGATTCCCGCAATTTCGAGCCACTGCTGACTTCCACAGGAGACCGCCCAATGACCATCCAAGTCGGACATGATCTATCCAAGACCCGAAGGACGCTCCATGCTGAGGGCGCGAGCGTTGCATACTATTCGATCAAGGCCGCTGAGGAGGCTGGACTGGGCGATTTTATCCGGTTGCCTGCGTCACTGCGGGTTGTACTTGAGAACATGCTGAGGTTCGAAGATGGGGGCCGGACGGTCAGCGTAGACGACATCCGTGCGTTTTCTGATTGGATCGCGCAGGGTGGCCGGAATCCACGCGAGATCGCCTACCGTCCCGCCCGCGTCCTGATGCAGGACTTCACAGGGGTTCCCGCGGTGGTGGACCTTGCGGCCATGCGGGACGGACTCGCGGCGCTCGGAGGGGATGCCGAGAGAATCAACCCTCTCAACCCGGTTGATCTGGTCATCGACCACAGCGTCATGATCGACGAATTTGGAAATCCACGCGCGTTCCAGATGAACGTGGACCGGGAATATGAACGTAACCTGGAACGCTACACCTTCCTGAAATGGGGACAGTCGGCGTTTGACAATTTCCGGGTCGTGCCGCCCGGAACCGGAATCTGCCATCAGGTGAACCTTGAATACCTTGCGCAGTGCATCTGGACCGATCGCGACCAGTACGACGAGGAAGTGGCCTACCCCGATACGCTTGTCGGAACCGATTCGCATACGACGATGGTGAATGGCCTCGCTGTTCTTGGATGGGGCGTCGGAGGAATCGAAGCCGAGGCCGCAATGCTCGGACAGCCGATTTCGATGCTGATTCCGGAAGTCGTGGGCTTCCGGTTAACCGGAGAGATGCTTGAAGGAACGACCGCCACGGATCTTGTGCTCAAGGTTGTCCAGATGCTCCGCGAGAAAGGAGTGGTAGGCAAGTTCGTCGAGTTCTACGGGCCGGGACTTGACAGCCTGCCACTGGCGGATCGGGCAACGATCGCCAACATGGCGCCAGAATACGGCGCCACATGCGGCTTCTTTCCGGTCGATTCCGAGACATTGCGCTACATGCACACCTCCGGCCGCAACGAATCGCGCATCGCGCTTGTGGAGGTCTACGCAAAGGAGAACGGACTCTGGCGCGGGCCGGATTACGAGCCGGTGTTTACTGACACGCTTGAACTTGACATGGGAACAATCGTCCCGGCCATCTCCGGTCCGAAGCGGCCACAGGACTTTGTTGCGCTCAGCGACGCGAAAGCGGCATTCAGCCATGAAATGGCCGAGGCGTTCAAGCGCCCGATGGGACATGAAGTGCCGGTCAAAGGCGAATCCTACTCCATGTCCTCGGGAAAGGTCGTGATTGCGTCCATAACGTCCTGCACGAACACCTCGAATCCTTACGTTATGATCGGTGCAGGGCTTGTCGCCCGGAAAGCCCGTGCGCTGGGCCTTGACCGCAAGCCCTGGGTGAAGACATCCTTGGCGCCCGGCTCACAGGTGGTTTCAGAATATCTTGAAGCGGCGGATCTGCAGGATGATCTCGACAGCATCGGATTCAATCTGGTGGGATACGGCTGCACGACCTGCATCGGGAACTCCGGACCGCTTCAGCCAGAGATTTCAGACGCCATCTCCGAAGGCGATCTGGTTGCTACCGCCGTTCTGTCCGGCAACAGGAATTTCGAGGGCCGAATCAGTCCGGACGTGCGGGCGAACTATCTGGCGTCGCCGCCGCTGGTTGTCATTTACGCGCTCGCCGGCACGATGGACATCGACCTCACGCGCGAACCTGTCACGCAGGATCCGGAAGGAAACGACGTGTTCCTCAGGGATCTCTGGCCTAGCCAGCAGGAGATCGCCGACCTGGTAAACGCCACAGTGACCCGCGAGGCATTCGGGAAGAAGTATGCGGAGGTCTTCACCGGCGATAGCAAGTGGCGCTCAATTGAGACAACAGACAGTCTGACCTACGGCTGGCCGTCAACTTCAACATACGTCCGCAACCCACCGTATTTCCGGGAAATTACGGCCGAGTCCGGCTTCATTTCCGATATAAGGGACGCTCGCGTCCTCGCGATTCTGGGAGATATGATCACGACAGACCACATCAGCCCTGCCGGTAGTTTCAGGGAATCCACGCCCGCAGGAAAATACCTGACTGAACGGCAGGTGGCGCCTCGGGAATTCAATTCCTACGGCTCGCGGCGCGGAAACCACGAAGTGATGATGCGCGGTACGTTCGCCAACATAAGGGTCAGGAACGAAATGCTTGACGGCGTCGAAGGCGGCTACACTCTCGGGCCGGATGGACAGCAGACGTCAATCTATGACGCCGCGATGGCCTATCAGGAGACCGATACGCCTCTGATCGTCATTGCGGGAGAGCAGTATGGCGCAGGATCATCGCGTGACTGGGCGGCGAAGGGAACTGCCCTGCTGGGCATAAAGGCGGTGATCGCCGAGAGCTTCGAGCGCATCCATCGGTCTAACCTAGTCGGCATGGGCGTGATTCCATTCGAGTTCTCCGAAGGCGATTCCAGAATGTCGCTCGGCCTGAAGGGGGATGAAACGATTTCGATCATTGGGTTGGAAGGGGATCTGAAACCCCAGGCCACAGCGGAATGCATCATCACCTATGGCGACGGTTCCGAGAAGCGAATCCAGCTCAGGTGCCGAATCGATACCGAGGTAGAGATCGAATATGTCGAGAATGGCGGAGTCCTGCATTACGTGCTGAGGAATCTTGCCAAAGCGGCATAGAACGGCCAACGAAACGCGGCCCGAGGCGTCGCCTGCAATCTGGCGGGCGTAATCGGGACTTATCCACACGGGGTCTCGAACGGACGCTCCATAACCGCAGCAATACGGACCATTCGGCGTTGGCTCAATACAGTTTCCCAGGTTCTTTTCCGAATGCCGGCACCTTCAGGTATCGGCGCTTGGGAACCCCGGTAGACGGCGTCTCGGCATCAGTTCCATTGCAGGGCCGTCTTCGAACCTGATGATCTTTCTTCAGGCAAGTGTCACTGCGAACTTCGGTGACCGTTTCCTTACACACCTGCCCCACACGTCAGAGAAAGCTTCCGGGAATCACTTCGCCCAATGCACAGTCGCGGCAGGCAGAACGGCCTTCACAGGCGCCAACATCGGACTCTGTGCATTTTTCGCCCGTTCCAGCGCTTCAAGCTTTTCGGAACCAACGATCAACAGATGCCTGTTCATGGCGCCGTTCAGGACAGGAAGTGTCAAGGACATTCGCTGTCCGACCGGTCCACCGCCCTGCTGCTGTATAGGCAGAAACGCCGGAGCGCTTTCCTTCATTGCCCGTTCGAGCCCCGCAGATCCCGGAAACAGCGAGGCGGTATGCATGTCTGTGCCCATGCCAAGCATCACAACCGAAAGCGGCAGGTGATTCCTCATCCGCCTGTCAAGTGATTCGATTCGGCGCTCAATGGACTCGCTGTCGGAATACACCGGCTGGAAGGACGCCCCTACCGCGCATCCGACAAGCAGCCGTTCCCGAACCAAGCGGGAGTTCGAATGTTCGCTGGTCTCAGCAACCCAGCGTTCGTCCGTTGGAATGACCGCTATCCTTTCCCAGTCCAGATCCACAGTGGAAAGCGCATCGAAGACCGGACCTGGCGTGCTTCCGCCGGGGACGGCCAGGGACGCGGTGCCGCGCTTCGAAAGCGCCGCCCGCAGTTCATTGGCAATGCAGGTCGCAACCTCCCCCATCATCGCATCCCTGCTCGGATATTCGAAGAACGTCATTCGGCGATCTCCCTCCATTGGCGGCCCTCCCGATGCAGCAATGACATCGCTTCATCCGGGCCGCTGCTACCGGGACTGTAGGAATGCGGCCTGTCCCCTCGTATGGTCCAGTTCTCGATGATCGGGTCGGTCCACCCCCACGCTGCCTCTACCTCGTCGCCGCGCATGAACAGCGTCTGGTTTCCGCGGATCATGTCCATAATCAGCCTTTCGTACGCATCGGCGACATGAACCCCGTCATCGCCGAATGCCTTGGCAAATGACATGTCTAACGGCACTTCGATCAGCCGCATGCCGCCCGGTCCGGGTTCCTTGATCGTCACCCACATGTTCATGCCTTCATTCGGCTGGAGGCGAATGACCAGCACATTCCCCCTCCGGCCTGTTTCATCGCCAAAGATCGAATGCGGCGGATCCTTGAACACAACAGCGATTTCGCTGGCACGGGCGTTAAGGCGTTTGCCGGTGCGCAGATAGAACGGAGTGCCTTTCCACCGCCAGTTGGAAACCTGGAGTTTCATGGCAATGAAGGATTCAGACAGTGAGTTCCCGTTGCCGACATCGGAAAGGTAGCTCTGAATTTCTTCTGAACAGGCGTATTGCCCGCGCACAAGGTCTGCAGGCAATACCGGATCAAGAGCACGGATCACTTTCAGCTTCTCGTCACGCACGGCGTCGGGGTCGAAGCGGCTGGGTGGTTCCATCGCCGTCAGGCAAAGCAGCTGCATAAGGTGGTTCTGAACCATATCCCGCATTGCGCCGGCTCTGTCGTAGTATGCCCCGCGCCCGCCAACACCAACCGTTTCAGCCACGGTGATCTGGATATGGTCGACGAACTGTGCGTTCCACAGCGGTTCGAACAGGATATTGCCGAAGCGTACCGCCATCAGGTTCTGCACCGTTTCCTTTCCGAGATAATGGTCGATTCGGTAGATCTGCCGCTCTTCAAAGAACTGGGCGAGCGTGCGGTTCAGGTCACGGGCGCTTTCAAGATCATGGCCAAAGGGCTTTTCGATGACGATTCGGCAGTCCCTGCCCGCAATTCCATGCCGGTTCAGGTGTTCGGAAAGCGGAATGAAGACGTCAGGCCCCACCGAGAAATAGAATGCCCGAACAACGTCCGGGCGCAGAGAGGAACGAAGCTCGTCCCAGCCAGCCTCGCCGGTCGCATCGATCGACACATAGCGCAGCTGCCGCAGGAATGTCTCTATCCGGGCTTCATCATCGCGGCCCTGCAAGGCGAAATCCCGGATCGCACTATGGGCGAACTCGCGGAACATGTCATCCGTGATGGATTTTCGGGATACTCCAATCACACGGGAACTGGCCGGCATCTGTCCCGTCCAGAACCGTCGGTAAAGGCTGGGCAGAACCTTCCTGCGGGCAAGGTCGCCCGTGCCGCCGAAGATTACAAGGTCGAACGGTTCAACCGGAATGACACGCGATACCATATTCTTCCCACCAGTGATTCGCAGGCGCCGTCCGGGCAATCCGGCACGGCTTCACGTAGAATCTACCATCCATTCGCGCCAAAACAACTTCGACAATCGCCGCTTGGGTTTTCTTGCGGGGAATATTTCGTTAGCTTCCGGCGACGAGGCAATCCCTCGCGGGGCATTCGATGAAAGATTATGAAGACTGCGTGACGCCCGGCGCGTTTGAGCATCCCCGGATAACTGCCTGCGGCGCAGTACGGGCATCCGTTCGCCTGCACGAACCAAAGACACTTTGGTTCAACACCGGAACGGTCTGCAACATCACCTGTGAGCACTGCTATATCGAAAGTTCCCCGACCAATGACCGGCTTGCATACCTCGAGCTTGATGATGTTGTCACGTTTCTCGACGAGATCCGCGACATCGGCTGGCCGGTGCGGGAAATCGGCTTCACGGGCGGCGAACCTTTCATGAATCCCCAAATGATCGATATGGCGCGCGTATGCCTCGAACGCGGATTCGAGGTTCTGGTTCTGACCAACGCGATGCGTCCGATGATGAGGCCAAGGGTGTGGGCAGGACTGCGATCCTTGCACGCGAATCATGGCGGAAAGCTGACACTGCGTATTTCGGTCGATCACTGGTCCGCCGAGAATCATGACCTGGAACGCGGCCCCGGAACATTCAGGACAACGCTTGAGGGGATGTGCATGCTAAGGGACGCAGGCATACGGATGACGGTTGCCGGACGTACGATATGGGGCGAGGCACAGGGGGACGCCCGTATCGGATATGCCCGGCTCTTCGCCGAGAACGGGTTCGCGATTGACGCGGCTGATCCAGCCGAGACGGTACTGTTTCCGGAAATGAACGAGACCGAGGACGTGCCCGAGATAACAACTGACTGCTGGCGCATTCTGGGCAAGTCCCCGAACGACGTGATGTGTGCGAGTTCCCGAATGGTGGTCAGACGCAAGGGTGCGTCGAAGCCGGCAGTTCTTGCATGTACCCTGCTGCCATACGACCCGGAATTCGAACTCGGCGACAGCTTGGCCGAGGCGGAGCGAGAGGTTTATCTCAATCACCCGCACTGCTCCAAGTTCTGTGTGCTTGGCGGAGCGACCTGCTCGGCCTGACCAGCCGTGCATCACATAGATCTGTCATGAGCGCATTGCCGAATTGACACGGCAGCATTGGCT
>JAJEAY010000130.1 GCA_022824145.1 Rhodobacter sp.
TCCATGACCCGTGGATAGCGCCTGAACGCTATGCTGTCAAATGCGGATTCCGAACCGGGAAGGAGACGTCCAGCGGGCCGGAAGCCCGGCATTCAGGCCAAGGAAGCGCACGCGCCCGGACGGGGGGGTGAGCAGTTACGAGATATCAATGAAAGACAAGTCCGAGGCTATGGTGGCCAAATTGTCGGGCGCGGTGTCGATGATTTACTGCTTCAGATTGCCAAGGAGTTCGAAAGTGCTCGGTCTCCAAAGGTGGGTGAATGCGGAGTCCAGGAGCAAGTCGAAGTCGACGTCCGGCTTGAATGCACTGTCTTCCATGATCATTAAAGTGTCGTCAACGAAGCGCATCAGTTTGCTCTTCAGCATGCCCTTGAACTGCCCGGGCGCGGCGGAGCTCGCCGGTGGAGCCCGCCGAGGTTTCGGACAGCGCGAAGGTCAGGGCCGGTTTACGGTGCACACCTGACGGCTGCCGGCCCACAGCATGGCCACGCTTCCCGCCAACCCGGCCGCGCTGACGCTGAACGAGGTTGCGCAGCCGGGCGGTCCGGACCATGCATTCAGGATGCTGGCGAACCCGGCGCTACCGCAGAGCAGGGCCTTCGGACTGCTGGAAATCGATCCGGCTTCGGCTGTTGCCATGTAAATGGCAGGCTGGATCCGCCGAATCCGTCCGTAGCCTGTTGACATCGCGCGGAATCGCTGTCCGGCAGCTTAGTGAAGTTCAGACTAAGCAACCGGCGCCTGGTGCCATAGCTGTTCGATTCTCATCATACGGACTGTCGTGGCGGTCTGTCAGGTTCGCAATATCCTGTATATGCGACGCTGGATCCCGCAAACCGAAGTGTTGCGTCAATTGGCACTCCCCGCAGCAGAACCGGGATTCGACTCATCCGAAATTGTGTGGTAGTCACAACCGGTTAGCTTCGAGAGAACTTCCGTTCCGTTGATGACTGGAGAAACATCCGTGCGACCGGTTTCCATGCTTTGCGCAGCTGGTTTGACCTTGATCTTTGGCTGTGCCGATTTAGTCGCTTCCGAGGCGATGCTGACCGGCACCGGACGCCCGGTTTCCGAATCCGGAAAGGGTTGGGCGAGCCTTTTTTTTGGAAAGAGCGGCTCCGCAACCAACCGTGAACGAAGCCGCTCCGCGGCTCAGGACATGGCGCTCACGGAAGACTGGCTGGAATCGCAGCCTTCCTCAGAAGGCGACGCCGACTGGGAATGCCTCGCCGAAGCGATTTACTTCGAGGCGCGCAGCGAGAGCGTCGAGGGACAGTTCGCCGTGGCGGAGGTAATCCTGAACCGCGTTGACGGCGACCGCTATCCCGATTCGGTATGCGGCGTTGTCCGGCAGGGGACCGGCGAGCTGTTTAAGTGCCAGTTCTCTTATTTCTGTGACGGGCTTAGTGAGAGCATCGAAGAACCCGGCCCTTATGAGCGGGCAGGCAAGATCGCCCGCTTGATGCTGGACGGGCAGGAGCGGAATCTCACCGGCGGCGCGACACATTTTCACCACGTCAATGTCAAGCCGTCCTGGTCCAGCATCTTCAAGCATACCGTCACCATCGGGAAACACCGCTTCCATCGCATGCCAACCGACCGGTCGCACGGATCCGCTGGAATTCAGGTTGCGGAAGACAGCCGGTGAATTCATCCTGATTGACTTGCGGAAGGCTCGCGCGGCGGCGCCGGGAGACTGTGATGGGCGAAATTCCCACCCACCCCTTTATGCACCCCGAAGTACGGGCCGCAGCATCGGCAGGCGTTGAACCGCTCGACCGGATCTGTCTGCGCGGCTACATCGCGGACGTGGAAATCGGCGCTTTCCAGGTCGAGCGCGGCAATCGTCAGCGAATTGAGTTCAACGTTGTGGCAGAGGTGGCGCCGCAGGAGGATCCAGACGACGACGTTGATCGCATACTCAGCTATGACCGGCTCACAGAGGCGATTTCGACCGAACTGGAATCTGAACGGGTCAATCTTCTTGAAACGTTGGCGGAACGGGTTGCCGCCCGCATTCTCGCCGAACCGCGGGCAATACGGGTATTCGTGCGCATAGAAAAGCTTGATCGCGGTCCCGGTGCGCTTGGCGTTGAGATAGTGCGGTCGCGTGGCTGGCCGCGACAGCGCCCGTTGGCAGCGGAAGGTCAACGAACTCCCGGTCCGAAAGTGGTTTTCCTGACCGAAGAGGTGGCAACATCCGCCAGGCTGGCCTCAGCAATTGATCGGTTGGAACTGGCAGTCCAGTCAGTGGTGTTCTGTGTTGCACCGGCGGAAGCCACCTCGGCTCCATCGGGAAATCCGCAGGTCCGCCAGCGGATCGGCCTGCTTGCGGTCGAGCAGAGCGCATGGAAACTGTCTGCCCGCGATTCGCGCTTCTTGGTAGCTGACACCCGCACCGAGATGGACTGGGCGCTGAACAATGGCAGAATTCCGATTTGGGCGCCGACAAAGATGGTTCTCGCCGCTGCAAGGGTGCCGGAAGCGGTATGGAACGATCCGCTCGGACTGGTGGTCTGGTTTGCCGGTGAGATTAACGCTTCGGAACTCCTGACTGTCGGCGTTGCTCCGCCAGCGGGCGTCGACCTCGCAGCCCGCGAACTGACCTTGGAGCATGTCGAGTGACCCGTCGCTGTCAGCCCATCGCGCGGGTCGGCCAGGGTGTCTCCCAGTCAGCGACGCGGGGAACCGCGCTGCCGTTGGCAGGGAGCGGTCATGTCCAGTTCGAGAACGTAAACCTATGGACCCGGGCCGACGGATGGCAGCATGTTTCGGGAAGCGAACTCGGGCCCGGGGACCGGATCCGCCTGAGCGGCCGGCGACCGGCAATTTGCGGGGTCAGTCTTGACCGTCCGGCGATCATGGGAATCGTTAACGTCACACCGGACAGTTTTTCTGATGGCGGTGACCGGATGGAACTGCCCGACGCGCTGGCCGCGATTAGAGCGATGGTGGATGCCGACATCATCGACATTGGTGGCGAAAGCACCAGGCCCGGTGCGGAAACAGTATCGGTAGCCGAGGAGATCGGCCGTGTGGTGCCGGTGATCGAAGCCGCGCGGAACGAAGGAATCACCGTTCCGATTTCAATAGATACGCGCAAGGCTGCTGTTGCGGAAGCCGCTCTCGACGCGGGCGCGGATATGGTCAATGATGTTTCCGCGCTTGCGTTTGATCCCGCGATGGCTGGCCTGGTGGCAGAGCGCGGAGTACCGATTTGCCTGATGCATGCCCAGGGCGAGCCGTCGACCATGCAGGACGCTCCGAGCTACGATGACGTTCTGCTGGACATCCTAGAATCCCTGGAGACCAGGATTCGGGCTGCCGAGGCGGCCGGAATAGCGCGGGAGAGGATCGTCATCGATCCGGGCATCGGATTCGGAAAGACTCTGCAACACAATTTGACCTTGCTTCAGGGGTTTTCTCTCTTTCACGATCTTGGTGTTCCGTTATTGCTGGGCGCATCCCGCAAACGCATGATCGGCACGGTCTGCGGTGCGCCTGGGGCCAAGGACCGCCTGCCAGGATCTCTGGCGGCGGCGTTGCATGGTTCCGCGCAGGGAGCGCACATTCTGCGGGTGCATGATGTCAGTGAGACCAGAAAGGCTTTGGAAATGCACATCGCGATGAGCAGGGGCAAGTGGAATGGCAGGTAAGCTGTTCGGAACGGATGGTGTGCGAGGCCGCGCAAACACCTATCCGATGACGGCGGAAATGGCGTTGCGGTTAGGGTCCGCTGCCGGACTCTACTTCCGCGGTGAAGGATCGAGCCGTCAGAGAGTTGTAATCGGAAAGGATACCAGGCTTTCCGGATATATGCTGGAAAACGCGCTGACCGCCGGTCTGACTTCGACCGGCATGAACGTGCTGCTTCTTGGACCGGTTCCGACTCCGGCTGTCGGTTTGCTCACCCGGTCAATGCGCGCCAGTTTGGGCATTATGATTTCGGCCAGCCACAACTCTTTTCAGGACAATGGCATAAAGTTCTTCGGACCGGACGGGTTCAAGCTTTCCGATGAAGCGGGAATCGAGTCTCTCGTCGCCGGACATATGCCGCCAGCAGAACCTGAGCACATCGGCGGCGCGATGCGAATCGACGATGGCCGGGGACGCTACGAGGAATTTGTCAAGACAACCTTCCCGGGCCAGGTGCGGCTCAACGGGATGAAGGTGGTGGTCGACTGTGCCAATGGCGCCGCCTACCGGGCGGCTCCGGAAGTGCTGTGGGAACTGGGTGCCGAGGTGGTCCCCGTCGGTGTCTCTCCGAACGGTCTGAACATCAATGAAGGATGTGGTTCGACCGATACTGCGCTCGCGGCCGAGACCGTTCGGGAAGTGGGTGCGGATGTGGGCATCTGCCTTGATGGAGATGCGGATCGTGTGATGATCCTTGACGAGACAGGCGCGGTGGCGGACGGTGACCAGATCATGGCGCTGTTTGCGACGCGATGGGCGGATTGCGGACGGCTTGCCGGCAACGCGCTTGTCGCGACCGTTATGTCCAATCTTGGCTTGGAGCGCTACCTTACGGGCCGGTCCATCAAACTGGAGCGCACACCCGTCGGCGACAGGCATGTTATCGAGCGCATGCGCGCCGCCGGCAGAAACCTCGGCGGCGAACAGTCCGGCCATATCGTAATGACAGATTACGTTACGACCGGTGATGGGCTGATCGCGGGGCTGCAGTTTCTTGCGGCAATGGTTGAGACTGGCCGGCCTGCTTCGGCTCTGGCGCAGAGCTTCGACCGCGTGCCCCAGCTTCTCAGGAACGTCAGGTACAGCGATGGCCGGGAGCCGCTTGAGAATGCGTTGGTAAAAGGTGTTATTTCCGACGCCGAGGACAGGCTGAACGGACGCGGGCGTCTGCTGATCCGCAAGTCCGGGACGGAGCCGTTGATCCGCATTATGGCGGAATGCGAGGACGAGACGCTTCTGGCTCAGGTGGTTGACGGAATCGCAACTGAGATCGAGGCCGCCGCCGCCTGAAATCGCCGGCCTTACCCTGTTGCGGCGTTCCCGTCCTGGCAGGTATCGGCTCCGATCCCGGCCTTCCCGGGCGCTGCAGCGGGCGCCCGGGCTCTTCAGGTGTCTCCGCCACCATCAGTTTCTGGATCTGTCAACCATCCTGCCAGCGGTGATCCAGGGCATCATGGCGCGCAGTTTCTCGCCGACTTCCTCGATCTGGTGCGCGTCGTTGTTACGGCGGATGGCCTTGAAGCTGGGCTGTCCAACTGCACATTCCGCCATCCAGTCACTCACGAAACGGCCCCGTTGGATGTCGTCGAGAATCCCTTTCATCCGCTCCTTGGTCTCGGCATATGGCAGAATTCGCGGTCCACTCACATATTCGCCGAATTCCGCTGTATTGGAGATCGAGTAGTTCATGTTGGCGATGCCGCCCTCGTAGATCAGATCCACGATCAGCTTGACCTCGTGCAGGCATTCAAAATACGCCATTTCCGGCGCGTAACCAGCTTCCACCAGTGTTTCGAAACCCAGGCGAATCAGTTCCACAAGGCCGCCGCAGAGCACCGCCTGTTCGCCGAACAGGTCTGTCTCGCATTCCTCCTTGAAGTCAGTTTCGATGATGCCGGAGCGTCCGCAGCCGATGGCGGAACTGTAGGAGAGGGCGATTTCCAGCGCTTTGCCGGATGCGTCATTGTGAACTGCTACCAGGCCCGGCACGCCGCCGCCCTTGACATATTCTCCGCGCACAGTATGGCCCGGCCCCTTTGGCGCCATCATTATGACGTCAAGAGAATCAGGCGCTTCAATCAGGCCGAAATGCACGTTCAGTCCGTGAGCGAAGGCGACGGCGGATCCGGGACGGATGTGGTCCTTCACCTGGTTTTTCCAGGTATCGGCCTGCAGTTCGTCCGGCATGGTGAACATCATCAGGTCGCACCAGGCGGCGGCTTCCGAAATGCCCATGACGTTGAGGCTTTCGGCCTCGGCCTTCGCGGCGCTGGGCGAGCCTTCCCGCAATGCCACGGCGATGTTCCGCGCACCGCCGTCCCGCAGGTTCAGCGCATGCGCGTGCCCTTGGCTTCCGTATCCCAGGATGGCAACGTTCCTGTCCTTGATCAGATTTATGTCGCAGTCGCGGTCATAGTAAATCCGCATGGTTCAGTTCTCCCGATTGCTGTATGGCTGTCGGAAGGCTAGCGTATTTTCCGTACGCTTCGAGAGTGCGTTAGTCGAATTTCTGCGGAAATTCGCAGTTTTCATTCGGAAATATATAAGATAATGAGAGATCCATGCTTGATGACCTTGACAGACGGATCCTGCGGGTTCTGCAGGATGATCCGACACTCGGATTGCCTGACCTTGCTGACCGAGTGCGGGTTACGGTGTCCCGGGTTTCCCGGCGGCTGGAGAAACTTCGTGAGCATGGGATCCTTCGGGGAATCAGGGCGTTGGTCGATTGGCGGACGCTGGGATACGAGGTGGAGGTGAGCCTGCGCTTCACTCTGGACAAGACTCGGGGAAACGCATTTGAGGAATTCATTCAGGCAGCGCGCAATGTCCCGGAGGTCACGGAGATACAGACCTTTCTTGGCAAGGTCGACGTCCGGCTGAATGTCATCGCGCGGGACATCGGACACTATCGGAGGCTCTACCAGGAACGGATCCTGACATTGCCTCATATCTCCGACATCGAGGCGTTGATGCATGTGGCGACGGTGAAGGAGCAGGACCGATTGCCGATATGAGTGTACTTGACGAAATTGACAGAGGCTTTCTTCGTGCATTGGCGGAAGACGCCACGCTTTCTGCGAGCGCGTTGGGACGGCGTTTCGGGCTTAGCCAGCCGGCGGCTTGGCGGCGTATCCGCAGACTTGAGCGGACGGGGGCCATCCGGGGCCATAGGGTCGATCTGGACCTCGAACGTCTGGGCTTCGGCGTGATTGTGTTCCTCGGTGTCAAACTTGCCGCGAAAGGCCGGACAGGGCTTGAGGAATTCGAGCGTGCGGTTGCCGCAATTCCGGAAGTCCAGACTGTACAGCATGTGCTTGGTCTCTATGATTTCCGTCTTAGGGTCGTTGCCCGGGATCTTTCTGATTTCGAGCGTGTTCTGCGACGCCGAATCATGGCGCTGCCGGGAATCGGGGATGTCGAAGCGAATGTGGTTCTGAGCGAGGAGCGTCGGCCAGGGCCCCTCAACTGACTGTGCCGTAGTCAAATATGTGGGACGAGAGCGTCTGGACAGGGCTGAAGTCGGCCCATTCCGGCACGCATGATGGCACGGCGCAGCGGTGCTATCCCGTGTACCGCGACCAGCCCTTGTCGGCGCAGAGCCTGGACGCCTGGGTTTGAAGACATGCAGGTTCGGTTGAAGAGGTCGACGGCACGGACAAGCAGCGACACTTCTGTCTCCCGCGACCTTGCGTAACGGGTGAGTTGGGAAGGAGAGCCAAGCGCATCCGGGTCTGTTCTGGCGAGATCAAGCAGAACCGAGATATCGCGAAGTGATGTGTTCAGTCCCTGAGCTCCGATCGGTGGCAGGACATGCGCGGATTCTGCCACCAGCGCTGTACGTTCGGCGACCATGCCCGTGGCCCGCTGGGAGATAACCGGCCATGTGCGGACTGGACCCAGGCGTTTCATTGGACCGAGCAGGCCGCAGGACCTTACCGTCATTTCCTCGTCGAAATCCGATTCCGGCAGCGCAGCGAGTGCCTGCGCCCTTGCACCGAAGTTCATCCACACGATTGCGCTGGCAGGCATTCCGGAAGCATCCGGCAGCGGTACGGCGGTGAATGCGCCGCCTTCGCTGTAAATTTCGGTTGAGATGTTCTCGTGCGGTCGGGAATGCTCTGCTTCGAAGGCCAGCGCCTTCTGGCCGTAACGGGTGGCCGTTGCACCAATTCCTGCAGCCTCACGTACTGGGCTTTCCCGTCCATCGGCTCCGATTACGAGGCGCGTGCGCACACGGCGTCCGTTGGTCAGTGTGACGAATGCCTGGCCTGTGCGGGTCAGCATTGAGCGGAATCCCGCACCATGGACGAGTTCTATGTTTGGCAGGCTGTCCGCGATTCGGGTGGCTTCGGCCCGGACAATCCAGTTGGGGATGTTCCAGCCAAATGTCGTTTCGCCGAGATCGTCGGGCAGAAACAGGCGAGATTCGGTGATTTCCGGCGGCCAGCCAGCGGTATCGACCACGCGAAGCATGTCGAGGGATGCAGCGTGGCGTTCAAGAGCGGGCCATAGACCGGCCTCGTCGAGAAGAGCCTTCGACGTCCGCAGGAATGCAGTGGACCGAGGGTCGGTTTCTGGATCTTCATCACGTCTTGGGGCTGGCGCCGGATCGGCCAGAAGTATGGAAAACCCGGCAGTTCCGAGCGCGGCCGCGGCAACAAGGCCAGCGATTCCACCTCCCGAAATAAAGATGTCGAATTCGCACTCGGCCATGGAATGCCTCCCTGCGGTGCTTCGGAACCGAATTCCGTGGGTGTCGGATCGGGGCCCAGATGAGCGAGCGGTTACCGGTGAAGATCGGCTTCAGCAAGGCCAGTTTCACCTTGGACTGTCAGGCCGCGCTTGGCCAGTCAAAGGAGCGGCATCGAAGATTCGCCAGTTGTAGGTAGTGGGTGGGATTCGATATGGAGGAACGGCAGTTTGGTCCCTGTTTAAGGCAGGCAGGGCATTGGCTGGAATCAGCGAGTGGATCACTGAGCAGGGCAGGACACGATTTCGGCATTCTGCAAGGAGCAGCTATGCAAGGAAACAAACCGCAGACACGGGACGCATATACGCTGATTCTCGCGGCGATCGACTCTGGCATCTACCGACCAGGCGAACGGCTGGTTGAGAGTGAGCTGGCAGAGCGCTTTGGAGTCTCGCGTACGCCAATCCGCGAAGCGCTTCAGAGACTTGAAACCCAGAGTCTGCTGGCCCGCGACGGACGGTCGCTGATCGTGGCGTCGCTTGACCATAACCAGCTTTCGGAACTCTATGTGGTTCGGGCAGAGCTCGAGGCGCTTGCCGCCCGGCTGGCCGCAAAGCACGCGACGCCTGAAGAGGTCAGGGTTCTGAAGGAGATGGTGGCAAACGACCATTCGCTGCTGGGCGACCCTGAAGCAATGAGTCGTGCGAACCGTCGGTTCCACAAGCAGGTACATCTTGCGAGTCATAACCGCTATCTGGTCCAGCAGCTTGAACTGGTGCATCGATCTATGGCTCTTCTGGCAACGACTTCCCTTGCTGCAGAAGGTCGCGACGAGGCTGCGCTCTCGGAGCACACAGGCATTGTCAGGGCAATTGAGGCCGGTGACGTGGAAGCGGCGGCCAGTGCGCTGAGGAACCATATTTCGAACGCGTTTGAAACTCGATTGATGCATGTGGCGGTGGGTGGCGAGCAGTAGCGATACGTCGGGTTGCGCGTCCCGGATTGGATCGTTAGGTCGGTTGGCTTCGTCGATAGTGGCATCATCGGATTTCGCGAGTGAGTCCCGCGAGGACCGGGGAAGTCAGCGGCGGAAAGTTCCTGCCGTCACCCATGTGTCCGCTCGAGGTCCGGCTTCGGCTGGATGTTGGACAGAGACCGACGATCCTTTCCGAACCGATGTACGACGCATTTCATACGTGAGGGTAAGTGCCGCAATCAAAAACCGTGCGGCGAAATCCGCCCATGAGTTCATGCCCGAACCAACGGGATTCAGTGCTGCTTGTGCCTGAAATGCGATTCCGGCGATGGCGCAGTACCTGACTGCGGGAGCGGCCATCGTGACCGAGATCGGTTCTGTGGGAACCAAAGACAGCAAACGATCCGAAACAGTTCGGCGATCCTAAGCCGAATAAAATCGGATCTAACCCTCCTTTAATCTGTTCATCCGCTCCATTCCGGCGGAGACACCCATATGTGTCTCGAAACAGCCAAAAGCGTCTTGCTAGCTTTTCCGAACGTTCAATCAGATGATCAAACGAAATGATCTGTCTTGCCTGACATATCCCGCCTGCAGAAACCGGAATGCGCTCCCGACTGTCAGTGGGGCGAATTGAGCGGTTGACCTGAGGCTGGATTCGGTGACTCATTGTGTCTTCATGCGACCCAACACAGGAGACAGTCCAATGGCTCTGCGAATCGGCGATATCGCCCCTGATTTCACCGCGAACACCACTGAAGGAGAGATTTCCTTCCATGACTGGATCGGTGACGGCTACGCAGTCCTGTTCAGCCATCCCAAGGATTTCACTCCGGTCTGTACGACCGAATTGGGGATTATGGCGGGAATGGTTCCTGAGTTCACCAAACGGAATGCCAAGATCATCGGAATTTCGGTGGACCCGGTGGAGGACCACCAAAAGTGGAAGTGCGATATAGCATCGCTTACCGGAAACGAGGTGACCTATCCGATGATTGGTGATCCCGAAATGCAGGTGGCGAAGCTTTACGACATGCTTCCGGCGACCGAGACCCGTGTCGATGGGCGCACTCCGGCAGACAACCAGACTGTGAGGACGGTATTCATCGTTGGCCCGGACAGGAAAGTGAAAATGTCGATGACCTATCCGATGACGACCGGCCGGAATTTCGATGAAATTCTCCGTGCTCTTGATTCGATCCGCCTTACGGCAGACCATCAGGTCGCGACTCCAGCCAACTGGACGGCTGGCGAGGACGTCATCATTACGCCAGCTGTTTCCGATGAGGACGCCAAAGCGCGTTTCGGGGACTTCGAACGGCCGCTACCTTACTTGCGTCGGACAAAACAGCCAGCCTGATCTTACTGGACTGCGGCAGTTCTCTTGCGGAAGTCAGGCACCGGAAAGGAAAAACCGCCTCCGCCGGGCCCTTCCCGAAGCGCTGGGTGGCCGTGCAGTGGGCTGAAGGTAGGCATGGAAGAAAACTGGGCGACGGATAGTTCATTCAACAATGGCGCGCTAGCCGCCGTAAGGGCCTCCCAGAACCGGGTCGCCTATCCGAATGCGGTTGGTGGGCTGTTGGGCCGTTTCGGTTGGACAAACAAGGACTATGATGTGCGCCGGGTCCGTATTCAGTTGCCGTCGATGGCCGCGACGAATCTTTCGAACAGATAGTAGCTGTCCTGCGGACCCGGGCTCGCTTCCGGATGGTACTGCACCGAAAACACAGGCCTGCCCTCAGCTCTGATTCCGCAGTTCGATCCGTCAAAGAGCGAAACATGGGTCTCGGCCACTCCCGTTGGCAGGGTCTGGCTGTCAACGGCAAATCCATGGTTCATTGAGGTGATTTCGACCTTGCCGGTCTCGATGTCCTTTACTGGATGGTTTGCGCCATGGTGGCCATGGTTCATCTTCACTGTGCTGGCGCCCAGCGCCAGCGCCAGCATCTGGTGGCCAAGACAGATTCCAAAGATCGGCAGGTTTGTTTCATCCAGAATTTGACGGATCACGGGCACGGCATACAGGCCGGTTGCCGCGGGGTCGCCCGGGCCGTTCGACAGAAACACGCCTTGCGGGTCGTGTGCCAGAATTTCATCAGCCGTGGCGGACGCGGGTACCACCGTGACGTCGCATCCGGCAGATGCGAGACAGCGAAGGATGTTTCGCTTTGCGCCGTAGTCCACTGCGACCACCCGGCACCCTGCCTCAGTGCGCCTGGAGTAACCGTCGGGCCAGGACCAGCGGGTCTCGTTCCAGCGGTAGGACTGTGCGCATGTCACGTCTTTTGCCAGATCCTGCCCTTCAAGTCCTGGAAATTCCCTTGCCGCTGCCGTGAGTGCTTCGATGTCGAACTGACCTTCGGGGTTATGCTGAAGCGCGACGTGAGGGGCTCCCTGACGGCGAATAGCTCGTGTCAGCCGCCGCGTGTCCACTCCTCCAATGCAGATGCGCCCGCGTTTCGAGAGCCAGGCGGCCAGCCGTTCGGCAGAGCGCCAGCTCGAAGGCTCAGTAGGATCCCATTTGACGACAATTCCGTTTGCGAAAGGTTCATCCGTCTCGTTGTCTTCAGGATTCACCCCAACGTTGCCGACATGGGGAAAGGTAAACGTCACGATCTGTCCCGCATAGGACGGATCTGTCATGATCTCCTGGTATCCGGACATCGCCGTGTTGAAACAGAGTTCGGCAGTGGTTTGCCCCACGGCGCCGAAGCCATGGCCAAAAAACAATGCGCCATTGGCAAGCGCAAGACAGGCGGTTGCGCCGTTTGCCCCCTGCGACATCGGCATGGACCATACTCCGGATTGGACTGACTTGCGGGAACCTAGAGGTGGCGCTGGAACTGGTCAAGCAGAAAGAAAAACATGAAATGTTTATTTTCCAATATGTTAAGATTGCTTGATGTTGTTGCCTCCCGCATCGGTGGGGTCTATGCTCATTGTTGGGATTGGAATTTGGGGCGGGATTTCCAATGGATATGCGCCAAAGGATCGTTTCTGGGCTTAGAGAGGCGATGAAGACCCAGGACAAACCGAGACTGTCTACTCTGCGCCTGATCACTACCGCGATTCAGGATAAGGAGATCGCTGTGCGGGGCACCGGCGCCAGCATCGGCGATACCGAAGTCCTGGGAATTCTGGGCAAGATGGTCAAACAGCGCCGGGAGAGCGTTCGGGCATATGAAGAGGGCGGGCGTCTGGATCTGGCGGAGCGGGAGCAGGCCGAGATAACTGTTATCGAGGAGTACCTGCCGAAGCGGCTGAATAGCGATGAGGTCGCAAAGGCGGTAGACAAGGCGATACGTGCGGCCGATGCGACGTCGATTCGTGACATGGGCCGCGTCATGCGCGCGCTGAAGGCCGAGTATATGGGCCAGATGGACTTCGTCAGAGTCGGCCCGATGGTCAAGGATCGCCTAGCCTGAATCGGCTTGCGTGAACGCTGGTCGGTCGATCCATGAATTCGCTGACGTTGAACGCCTTTGGCTGGTCGTTGCCTGGACAGGACCGACCCGCGAGTGCGGGATGGTTGCGGCTCCGATAGCTTGAGGCAGGTGAAGCCGAGCACCGGTTTCAGATCCAGCCCTCATCACCGTCTTGGTTTTCGCAGCAGCTGCACCGTTCCGGTCCAACGCGGCCGCATTTCGTTGCTGCCTGGCTTGGAAGAGGTTGCCTGCATTGAGAGGTTCATGCGGTTCAGATCTTTCTGATGTCGGTTGATGACGGCGTAACGCTTCGGTTCCAATATTCCCGAGCCGCTGCACGGAAGGAGTTCAGTTCGTGGTCTCGCTCGTGCATCGCTGCGCATAATGCGAAAGTGCGAAACGGTTGGAGGTGGTCCGAATCGGTTCCGCCATCCGTACGCGGGAACTACCTGTTTGAATGCTACGGTCCAGTTCAGGCAGTGTCGGCGCGGTTGGAAAGCCATCGCTTCAATTCTCCTCACCCAGCCGAGTTCAGAAAAGCCTTGGCTGCAGAGAGGCCTGCTTCCGGTTGCGGTTGCTGGCCGCATTTCATAAGCCGAGCGCCACCGCAGCGTTCGGGGCTGGTGAAGTGTTTGGGAGAGCAGCTTATGTCATTGGAGAGGGTCGAACGGAACGGCTTGCAGGTTCACGGCGGTCTGGCGAACTTCCTTGAAAGGAGGGCGCTGCCGGAAACCGGGGTCTCGAAGGAAGATTTCTGGAAGGCGTTTTCGACGCTTGTGCATGATTTCGGGCCAAGGAACCAAGCGCTCCTCGATAGGCGTGGAGAACTGCAGCAGAAAGTCTCCGCTTGGCATGCGGACCAAAAGGGAACGGACCCGGGCGCCTACCGCGCATTTCTTGAGGAGATCGGCTATCTTGTTCCTGAAGGGCCGGACTTCAGGATCGAGACCGCCAATGTGGATCCAGAGTTTTCCGGGATACCGGGACCGCAGCTTGTCGTGCCGATCACGAACGCGCGCTACGCGATCAATGCAGCGAACTCGCGCTGGGGTTCACTCTATGACGCGCTGTATGGGACAGATGCATTGGGCGATTTGCCAGTCGGCGATGGGTATGACACGGCCCGCGGAGCAAGGGTGATTGCTTGGGGAAGGGCACATCTTGACGCCGTAGTGCCGCTGGCAGCGGGGTGCTGGGCGGATATCGACGCACTTTGCATAAGGCATGGAAGCCTCGTGCCCAAGCTTGCTGACCCCAGCCAATTTGCCGGTTTCCGCATGGAAGGCGGAGCGATGCGTGTTCTTCTGCGTGTGAATGGTCTGCATATTGAGATAGTCATCGATCCGTCCAGCCAAATCGGGGCGCAGGATCGTGCGGGCATTTCGGACATCAGGCTCGAGGCCGCCGTGAGCACGATTATGGACTGCGAGGACAGCGTCGCCGCCGTCGACGGAGAAGACAAGACGCTCGCATATGCCAACTGGCTGGGATTGATGCGGGGAGATCTGACGGAAGAGGTGACCAAGGCGGGCAGGACGTTTCAGCGGGTTCTGTGCGGGTATCCGATTTATTCGGCTCCGGATGGCGGCGAACTGCGGCTTAAGGGCCGTTCGATAATGCTTGTTCGCAATGTGGGACTGCTGATGACCAATCCCGCCGTGCTTGACCGGGATGGAAACGAGGCGTTCGAAGGGTTGGTTGACGCAATCTGCACCACGATGATCGCGATGCATGACCTGAACGCCGCCGAAGAGCCAAGGAATTCAGCGACAGGTTCGATTTACATAGTGAAACCCAAGCTTCATGGACCCGAAGAAGTCGGCTTCACTGACGAGGTTTTCACCTTTGTGGAGCGTGCGTTGGGCCTGCCGCAACATACGGTGAAACTGGGAATCATGGATGAAGAGCGGCGAACAAGCCTGAACCTCAAGGAGTGCATTCGCGCGGCCAGACATCGCGTCGCCTTCATCAACACCGGGTTTCTTGACCGCACCGGCGACGAGATTCACACGTCCATGGAAGCCGGTCCGATGATCCGCAAGGGCGAAATGAAAGCGTCTGCCTGGATAGCATCCTACGAGGACCGGAATGTGGATATCGGGCTTGCCTGCGGGCTGCAGGGGCGGGCGCAGGTCGGCAAAGGAATGTGGGCTATGCCGGATCGGATGGCCGATATGCTGGAACAGAAAATCGCTCATCCCATGGCAGGAGCGAACTGCGCATGGGTGCCTTCTCCAACGGCGGCGATCCTGCATGCAACTCATTACCACAGGGTCAACGTTCTGGAGCGCCAGAACGAGATTGTCTTGAACGGTCCTCGCGGGACCATGGAAGCCCTCCTTTCGATTCCGCTGCTTGCGGGCCGGAACCTCTCCGAAGCGGAGATCGATGCCGAGATCGAGAACAACTGCCAAGGCATTCTCGGATACGTGGTGCGTTGGATTGACCAGGGAATCGGCTGTTCGAAGGTGCCGGACATCAGCGACGTGGGCTTGATGGAGGATCGCGCGACCTGCAGAATATCGAGCCAGGCATTGGCGAACTGGCTCTGCCATGGTGTTGTTTCCGAGGCGCAGGTTATGTCGGCTCTGCGCAGGATGGCGAAGGTGGTCGATCGGCAGAACGAAAGCGATCCTGCCTATTCACCCATGGCTCCCGGGTATGACGGAATCGCTTTCCAGGCTGCGTGTGATCTTGTGTTCAAGGGAATTCATCAACCTTCCGGATATACAGAGCCTGTACTGCATGCCCGCCGCCTTCAGTTCAAAGCGGCCAGGTGCCGCCGGACTTGAATCCGCTGGCTCAAGAACTGAAGGCAGTCCGGAATCGGTGCGTATGAAGGAAGTGATCGCGTGGGATGCAAATTGATGCCCGGATCCAGACGCTCTAACTGAATTGGCGGCGTGACGTTCGGGGATCCCGACCTGAAGCTTCGGTTCATCTGGGTTCGCTAAAGACTCGACCTGCAATCCTGGCTGCGTTAAGTTAATTGACCGATGCAGCCTTCGGAAAGGATGTAACACATGGCGCGGCCGATTGTCGGCATCATTGGCAACAGCCACATGATTACGGATACCTACCATGTTCACGCTAGCGGATATTTTTGTTCCGAGGCGGTAGCGAAGGTCGCTGAGTGCACACCCTTGATCGTGCCGAGCGATCCGGAACTCGTCAGAATCGAGGATCTGCTGGAGCAGTTTGATGGCTTTCTGTTTACTGGTGGCCGCCCCAATGTACATCCCGAGGAATACGGCCACGAACCAACCGAGGCTCACGGCGAATTCGACAGAGCGCGCGATCGAATTACGCTTCCCCTGATACGTGCCTTGACAGAGCGCGGCCAGCCTTATTTCGGGGTTTGCCGGGGGTTCCAGGAAGTCAATGTCGCTTTTGGAGGCACGCTGCATCCCGAAATCAGGGATCTGCCCGGGCGAATGAACCACCGAATGCCACCCGGTGGAAAGCTAGAGGAAATCTTTGAATTGCGCCAGCGCGTGACATTTACTCCCGGTGGCGTGTTCCATCGTCTGCTTGGCACCCGCGAGGTTGTAACCAACACGTTGCACGGCCAGGGAATCATGAAAGCTGGAGACCGAATTGTGATCGAAGGCGTAGCGGACGACACTACGCCCGAGGCGCTCATTGTGAATGGCGCACCGGGATTCACGCTGTCGGTGCAATGGCATCCCGAGTTCAACGCCGGGAATGACCCTATCTCGCGGAAACTGTTCAATGCATTTGGTGACGCCGTCCGCGCTTGGGCCCTGCATGGCGCGAGCCCAATTCTCAAGAGCGCCTGACAGGCGCATCTTCGCTAATGCTGACTCCGTCGGGATGCCTGAAGTTGTGAAGCGCATTGCCGTTGCGCAGGTCGAACGGACCAATCCTGAGCGTGGTTGATCCGGTGCTCGGCCGAGATCGATCATGTTGGTGCGGTTACGCGCTCTCTCTGCGTGAGGGCTTTGCAGGCGATGGAACGGCATGGAGCAGTCCTCGAAATTCGAATTCTGGCCACCAAACGCCTTCGCGAGAACCGTCGCGGTCGAGGGGCTGAACGTGAAGGGGATGACGCGCTCCGCCAAGGGCAGGTCGAGGAGCCCGGCACGATGGTGGTGCAAAAGTCCGGCACCAACCGCGTGATCTTGAACACGGGCTGGACTGGGTTCAAGCCGATGCCGGACTACAAGGAGGCGAACGTGATCGTCGTTCCCGCAATGAATACGTCACGGACATGCCTCGAGTGCGGCGCGGTCGAAGCGGCGAACAGCAGAGCTCGGGACGATTTCGCTTGCCTGGACTTGGTCCTGCAGCCAATGCCGACCTGAATGCGGTGAAGAACATCCGCGACAGGGCGCCGGAGCGCCTTGCCGCGATGGACGAGACGTCAGGGACCGGCGTATCTGCACGGCGAGAGGCGTTTGCATTGGCAATCTCTGACCCGAGAAATCGATGCTTGCGGCGGACTGACAGTCCGTCAAGCCAGGAATACAAGTCCCAAACGAAAGTCAGCCAAGCCTCAGGCTGGTGGTGCCGCAAGGCGGCGCAGGTGTTCCAGAGGTGTCAGCTGCAGTTCCGACGACAGGCAGCCTTGGCCGGTGTCACGCCAAGTCGGGACATTCAGTGATATGTCGCACTGCGCCATGAACGATTTGCCATCGACAGTGAGGCAGATGGTCTCTCCAAGCGATACACGCAGTCCTTGAGAGTCCGTACAATAGCATTCGACGGTCTTTCCGCTCAGGGTCTTGACGTCTCCGAGGGCAGGCGTGGCCAATAGGGATATGAGAATTCCAACGCGAAGTATGGAAAGATTATATCCGAGTCTGGCCGATTCGCAAGATCTCCATGTAGTTGTGAATGCAAGAATATCGGGACTTATACCATCTGCCGAATGTATTGACCTTTAGTGCGCCCTCCGGCCTGTTGATTTCCTGCGCGTGGGTCCATAATCGTTTCGTGATCGACGCGATGCGTTCCAGGTCGGACTCGAACCCCTTCCAGGAATCGCGCATGGCGGCCTGCACGTCTTCGACCGTGGGGAACAGGCAGTTGGAGAGGAAGTTCGAACGCAGGTAGTCGAAGATCTGCTCGACCGGAGTCAGTTCGGGTTAATAAGGGAGGAGATGCAGCGGGGAGACGTTGCCGGGAACCTCGTGTGTCCGATGAGGCAGGAATGATCTGTGGAGATGGCTGTGGAAAACCATCGGATTGCCTGCAGCCGACTTCCGGATAGGGATTTCCGCCCCTCCTGCGGATTGCCGTTCCGCCCGGCCCGGGAAGATGGCGCCAACCGCCGCGGACCCTGACGCCGGACATGGCGCTGAAGCTGTTGAAGTCCCGAAGTGTTCGTAGGAGAGTCCCCACTCCTTCGCAGGCCACCGCGGCCTGAGTGCGTTCATTTCCCTGATTGCCAATCCTGCCTTGATGCGGCAACCAATGAGGCCCAGTCGTCAGGCGGATTCTACCGCGCCAGCATTCCGGCGAACACCCGGTAAGGATCGTTTCTGCTCTTTGACGAGCGAAGCGTGGACTGGTCATTGACCCACGCGCAGACGATTGCCTTAGCCTTGGTGTCATAGCGGAAGAACAATCGAAACCGTCTGCCGATTTTGGCGCGCCGCCAATGGTGGCAGTACGGGCCGAGAGTGTTGCCTTGGCGATATTCATCTCGTGACGGATCCTGCGGATGACCTCCGGCATCAACTGGCTCAGTGCGTAAAACAACTTGACGTTCGCGTTGGATACGAACGCTTTCGGATCACGTCGTGGCGCACGCTGCACTGCGCGGTGGAGCCTGCACAGTTGATCGGTGAGACAATCGTGGAACAGCAGCGTCCAACCGTGAAGCTGCATCAGAGGGCGACTTCGCCGTTGATGTCCTCGTCTAGTTCCGCGCCGTGCCGCGCCGCGCGTATTCGAGCATGTCGTGTGCCAGATCGTCCGGAATCGCCCTGACATGCCGTCCGGTCTGGATATCGCGGGCAAGCAGGTCGAGAAACGCGGTAATGACGGAATCCTCATGCTCGGCGTCGGCACGGCTGACGACGATTTGTCCGCCGTCTTGGAGTTCGAAAGCCACCATGGAGCCGACATCTACCCTCAGCGCCTGACGGATTGTCTTGGGCAGAGTGATCTGGCCCTTCGCGGTCATCTTCGCGACTTCGTGGATGATCGACATGAACAGTGGTCCATCTGTGCAGTGCGTATCGTAGGGATTCTTCCTTACGATGTCGACGCGCCGATAAATCGACAGGGCAGCTGTGTATCGAAGAACCAGTCGCGCAGCCATCGGAAGCAAAGCGCAGGTTTCATCGCTTCGAATTCGTTCAGGAACAAAGGCAAGTCGAATTCGGGTGGCTGCTCGGACGGGCCGTGCATGCACGATCAAGCCTATCTCGAAGGCGGTTTTGTCATGGACTATCGGTTCGAATGCGCAAAGCACAGCGCGACATTCGACTATGGGTATGTCCGGATTTCTCCACTTTTTTGGGTGAGGCTTGCGAAGTGATTCGTTTTCTGCCCTGAATCCGCTCAGCGGCGCGGCGCTCCGCCGGTTTCGGCTGCGCCTGCATCAACAAATGATTCAAGGCAGGAAACAGGCAGATAACCGGGAAACAGGACGGCAAAGGCGGAAAGGACGCGTCCCGTTACAGGGATGCGGGGATTGCGGAAGCGCTGCTCAGGCTGGGGCCGGGTGCGGCGGCCACGCATCCGGGGGTGCTGGCGGGCCGCGGCGGCGTATGGGTCCATCACGTCCGCGACGGCGGGGCGGTCGAGGTCCGGGAGATGTCCGGCGCTGAGATGCTGCTCTCTGAACAGCCGGATGACCGACCTGTTCGACTGGAGGCGGGCGGCCTGAGCGGGAGAAATCCGGACACACCCATAGCCCTTATGCCGTTTGATCGTTCCTGATTTCCCGCGCAAGGATGAAGTTTTCCTGCTGGACTGTTCCTTCGTTTGCGTTCTCGGCGCGGCTTGAATGCACTGCTTTCCGGGCGTACTCTTAGTACGACGTAGCGGTCGTCTTCCGAACCGCTGCCGACGAAACGGGTAAGAATGGTGCGCGAATCGCCGTAAGGTGCGAGTGCTCCATGCCCTGATCCTCCGGTCCGGGTGCGAGTGAACGGAGGCAACGACCCCTACCGGAGTGCAGTCCGCTGCCCCGCTAATGGCCAACCTTATGTCGCCACAGGATGCGATTCGTTGTTGCGAACCGCTATTGATCGTCATGGCCATGCAGCATCAATGAGTGGTTGCGTAGGAAAGGCAAGCGCGGTGAAGCCCGACGAGTTATGCTTGACGTAAAGCGGATGCCGCCGCTAAAATGTTTTCATTGTGGTTGCGGCGGGAACGTGTGTAGTGATCGTCGGCTTTTCCGACCGGAAGACCGAGGCATTTTACAGGGGTCGCCGGGTTAGCGCCTTTTCGGGCTTTGCCCGCAGCGCTTCCCGCAAGCTTGACCAGTTGGACGCCGCCACCCGGCTGGGGGATTTAGCGCGCCCGGGAAATCGTCTTGAAGCGCTTAAGGGTCGGCGCGGGGGGCAGTGGAGCATTCGTATCAACGACCAGTGGCGGATCTGCTTCGAGTGGCCCGATGGAAGCTCTGGCCCGATCAATGTGGAAATTGTTGACTATCATTGAGAGGAGACTCAACATGCGTGAACCCATCCATCCCGGCGAGACGCTGCGTGAGGATCTCGATGCGCTCGGCATGAGCGCGGCGGAGCTGGCTAGGAGTATCGAAGTTCCGGTGAATCGCATCACCGAGATTCTCAATGGCCGGCGTTCGATCACCGGAGACACGGCCCTGCGCCTGGGTCGTTTCTTCGGCACTTCGGGGGAATTTTGGCTCAACCTCCAGAAGCTCTACGAGTTGCGGCTTGCGGAGCAAAAGATCGGGGCGAGGATCGCTAGGCTGCCAATGCTGGATGCCGGAACGGATCTGCACGCGACTAGTTGAGTGGCAGCGCTCGTCGGCCAATGATTCATGGGCAAAAATGGAAGGCAGCCGCATCGTGAAAAGCGGCTCTACACAGGGAGTCTGCCCCAACCGCGAAGTGGATTTACTCTGACCGATCTGACCGGCCGGCGGTCGGGATCTTGAAGACGGACGGAAAACCGGTCAGATTTCCACAGACCGTCGGCCCGCAAGCCCTGCCGGCCCGCGGCTCCGTATCGCCCGGACCCCGGGGTCGACGACCGACGAAGGAATGCCGATGAGCCGCTGCGAACGATTGATGAAGCGCATAGGAGAGGGCGGACGGATCCTCATTGACGGCGCAGCCGGCACGGAAATCGAGAAGCGCGGGGTTCCTCAGCTTGAGAGCGCCTGGAACGGCGGCGGTGCGTTGAGCCATCCGGACGTTCTTCGCGCGGTTCACGAGGACTGCATTCGCGAAGGCGCCGAAGCTGTGATCTCAAACACGTCTGCCACGCATCGGCATGTGCTGGCTGACGCAAATGTCGAAG
>JAJEAY010000256.1 GCA_022824145.1 Rhodobacter sp.
TGCCGACATTGACAATCCTCCTGCGGGACGCTCATTTGCCCCGCCAATGCATCCTCCGTCGATTCGAAAGGAATTTCATGCCCGTCGTCGTGGTCGAGTCGCCAGCCAAGGCCAAAACCATCAACCGGTACCTGGGAAAAGAGTACACTGTGCTGGCGTCCTTCGGCCATGTACGGGATCTTCCGCCCAAGGACGGCTCCGTCAATCCCGACAGCGGATTCGAGATGAAATGGGAAGTCGGCCGCGAATCGCAGAAGCACGTAAAGGCGATCGCTGACGCGCTGAAATCCGACAATGCCTTGATTCTCGCCACCGACCCGGACCGCGAGGGCGAGGCCATAAGCTGGCATCTTGAGGAAACGCTGCGCCGTCGCCGCGCGATCCGGAAGGACACGCCGGTAAGCCGGGTGGTCTTCAACGCCATCACCAAAAACGCCGTCACCGAGGCGATGGGAAGCCCCCGTAATGTGGACCGGGATCTCGTTGAGGCCTATCTTGCGCGACGCGCGCTCGACTATCTCGTGGGCTTTAACCTCTCGCCCGTTCTGTGGCGCAAGCTTCCCGGCGCCCGGAGCGCCGGCCGGGTGCAGTCCGTCTGCCTGCGCCTGATTGTCGAACGCGAAATGGAAATCGAAGCGTTCAGCCCCCAGGAATACTGGTCGGTCAAGGCATTGCTTCTTACCCCGCGCCAGGAACAGTTCGAAGCGCGGCTGACGGACCTTGCGGGCGAGAAGCTGGACAGGCTGTCAATCAAGGACAAAGTCCAGGCCGAGCTCGCCGAGCGGGCGATCAGGAGCCGTGACCTCACCGTAACGTCGGTCGAGGCAAAACCTCTGAAGCGCAATCCCGCTCCGCCGTTCATGACCTCAACGCTGCAGCAGGAAGCGAGCCGCAAGTTCCGGTTCGGGCCAAGGGATACAATGTCCGCGGCACAGCGGCTCTATGAGGCCGGTCACATCACCTATATGCGAACGGACGGGATCGATATGGCGCCTGAAGCCGTGTCAGCCGCGCGCGCGGTCATCAAGAATCTGTATGGCCGGGACTTTGTCCCCAAATCGGCGCGGGTTTACAGGAACAAGGCAAAGAACGCGCAGGAAGCTCATGAATGCATCCGTCCGACCGACATGGCGCTGCGGCCTCAGGACCTGAAATCCACCGACCCCAGCCAGCGCAAACTCTACGATCTGATCTGGAAGCGCACAGTCGCAAGCCAGATGGAGGCCGCGCTCCTTCAGCGAACGACGGTCAAGGTGGACAGCGCTGACCGCCAGGTGGGCCTGCGCGCGACGGGCCAGGTGGTTCAGTTCGAAGGCTATATGCGCGTCTACGAGGAGGGTCGCGACGACCAGAACACCGACCAGAACACCGGCCGCCTTCCGAGAATCAACGAGGGTGAGGCAGTCGAGAAACAGGACGTTACTCCGGAACAGCACTTCACCCAGCCTCCGCCCCGCTACACGGAAGCGACGCTGGTCAAGAAGATGGAAGAACTCGGCATCGGCCGACCCTCTACCTACGCGAGCGTCGTAGCGACGATTCAGGACCGTGAGTACGTTCGGAAGGAAAAGGACCGGCTGGTTCCGGAGGACAAGGGACGCATTGTCACCATCTTCCTGCTGAACTTCTTCAGGAAATACGTCGGCTATGAGTTCACAGCGAATCTCGAGGAAGAGCTTGACGACATCACTGCGGGCAAACGGGGCTGGACCAGCGTGCTTGAGCGGTTCTGGCAGGATTTCAAGGCTCAGGTGGACGAGGCGACCGACCTTCGCATCACCGAAGTGCTTGACAGGCTTGACGCTGCCCTGGCGCCCCAGCTCTATCCGCCTCGCGAAGACGGTTCGGACCCGCGTGTCTGTCCTGTCTGCGGCCTGGGTCGCCTCCACCTGAAAACATCCCGCACGGGCGGTTTCATCGGCTGCGGAAACTATCCGGAGTGCAGATACACCCGACCCCTCTCCGGAAACGGGGACGGCGGCAACGGCCAGACGGAGGAAGGAGACAGACTGCTGGGGAGCGACAGCGGCGACGACATTTTCCTGAAGTCCGGCCGTTACGGGCATTACGTTCAGAGAGGCGCGCAGGAGTCAAAGGGCGAAAAGCCGCCGCGGGCAAGCCTGCCCAAGGACTGGTTACCCGACACAATGGACCTGCATGGCGCGCTGAAGCTGCTCGGTCTTCCACGGGAGATAGGGCCGCACCCGGAGGACGGCGCTCCGATCCTGGCTGGCATCGGCCGATATGGTCCGTATGTTCGGCACGGAAGGCTTTATGCGAATCTGGGTGGCACGAACGAGGTGTTCGAGGTAGGCATGAACCGGGCGGTTGAACTGCTCGCCCGGTCTGCCGGCAATCGGAGAAACGGAGGCCGCGCGGCGCCGGAACCACTCAAGGAGCTTGGCGAGCACCCCGCGCATGGCGGTCCAGTCAACATCATGAAGGGGCGATACGGACCTTACGCGAAGTGGAAGAAAGTCAACGCCACATTGCCAAAGGATGTTGATCCCATGTCGGTGGACATGGACATGGCAGTACGGTTGATTGACGAAAAAGCTGCAAAGGGCAAAGGCAGTTCACGCGGAAGCCGGGGAAAACGGGGATAGCATACCCACCTGTCCTTCCATTCCAATTGACTCCCGTCTCGGATCGGGCGATTTGATCCACAGCTGAACACAGAGGGCACCCGATGAAGAAAATCCATGAATCTGCCTCGTCCGCACTCGACGGACTGCTGCATGACGGCATGCTTATCGCCGCAGGCGGTTTCGGTCTTTGCGGCATTCCGGAGAATCTGATCGCGGCCGTCTGCAGCGCGGGAACCAAGGATATTACGGTTGTGTCGAACAACGCCGGGGTTGACGGTTTTGGGCTGGGTGTCCTGCTGCAAACCCGCCAGGTCAAGAAGATGATCAGTTCCTATGTGGGTGAGAACGCGGAATTCATGCGACAGTATCTCAGCGGGGAACTGGAGCTGGAGTTCAATCCGCAGGGAACACTGGCCGAACGGATGCGGGCCGGTGGATGCGGAATTCCGGGCTTCTATACAAGAACCGGCGTCGGCACCGTCATTGCCGAAGGCAAGGAACACAAGGAATTTGACGGCGAGACCTACATTCTGGAACGCAGCATCGTCGCGGATCTTTCAATCGTGAAAGCGTGGAAGGCGGATGAGACCGGGAACGCGGTGTTTCGCAAGACGGCGCGGAATTTCAATCCGCCGGCGGCAATGTGTGGCAGGGTCTGCGTCATGGAAGTGGAAGAGATCGTTCCGACCGGAAGCCTTGATCCAGACCACATCCATCTGCCTGGAATCTATGTGCACAGACTGGTTCAGGGCCAACACGAGAAACGAATCGAACAGCGCACGACCCGTGCAGCCTGAACGGAGGAACTGAGACATGCCTTGGGACCGGAACCAGATGGCCGAACGGGCCGCACATGAACTTGAAGACGGAATGTATGTCAACCTTGGCATCGGGATACCGACGCTGGTGGCGAACTACGTTCCGGACGGAATCGATGTGACGCTGCAGTCGGAAAACGGAATGCTTGGAATTGGGCCGTTTCCTACAGACGACGAGATCGACGCGGACCTGATAAACGCGGGCAAGCAGACCGTCACCGCGCTGGACCGTACCAGCTATTTCGACAGCGCAACCAGTTTCGGAATGATCCGCGGCGGGAAGATCGCGTTGGCGATTCTCGGCGCGATGGAAGTCGACGAGAAGGGCGATCTTGCGAACTGGATGATTCCCGGCAAGCTGGTGAAAGGAATGGGTGGCGCCATGGATCTCGTGGCTGGCGTTGGCCGTGTGGTTGTTGTGATGGATCATACGAACAAGCACGGCGCCTCGAAGGTTCTGAAGCGCTGCACGCTGCCGTTGACAGGAAAAGGCGTGGTTGACCGGATCATCACCAATCTAGGGGTGCTCGACGTCGCCAATGGGGGTCTGCGCATCGAGGAACTCGCTCCAGGGGTGACGCGCGAGGAGATGGTCGCCGCCACGGAAGCGGCAATCGTCTGATCCGCTTCACAGTCGCGTCACATGGAATCGGCCGTTTCCGTTTACGGTGGGCTGCCCGTTACGGTGTCCCAACAGTCCGTTTGACCAGAGGGCTTAAGCTGGGAAACCGTTTGCCCATTTGTAACCCGGCGTGGACTGTTCGGACCATAGCGGCAAAGTGCAGGCATGCGGCTTCAAGCCCATTGGGCATTCCGGCCTGCCAACCGATGGTTACGCCGAGCCTAGCCGACCCGCTGCAGATGAACCTGAGGTTCAACACTAATTTGCGGGCAGGACAATCATCCCTGCCCTGCACCAACGACTCAGTGTGATTTCCCGAAATGGAGGTAGAACGGCCAGCACCGGTCCGTCTCCCGTCAAACAGCGGCGAAAACGCTACGGGCAGAGGCGCTTCGTATTTTTCGAAGTCTCGGTCCGGAAAGCGGACGCCGCGCTCGTGAGGAACGTCGCCGAAGCGTTAGCTGACCCTTCGGACCTGACCGAGATCCGCACCATTGCGCACGAGACGATTGCCATGGCGAAGTCCTTCGGGCTCAACGCGCTGATGGCCGCGGCGCCGCTAGAGGGCATTGATCTCGAACGTCAGCGCGAATTCGGGCGTGACGCCACCCCATGACTTTCCTGATCGATTCGAACATCTTCTCAGTGGCGCGAAAGGCTGACCGCTGCTGTCCGGCCGTGTCGGAGGTGGGATAGTGCCGCCATGTCAAAGAGATACCAGGCACAGTTCCAAAGTTCGCCTATATTGGTTTCCAGCCAGTGTCGGTCTGGGTCTTTCATTGAACTGCGCCCTGCGTATACAGCATTGAATCATGGCCGTTCTTCCCCCGGAGATCGAACGATGGTTCGCGTCACGCGGCTGGCACCCGCATCCACACCAGATCGAACTAATGGACCGAGCCGAAGAATCGGCCCTGTTGCTGATTGCGCCGACGGGTGGCGGCAAGACTCTCGCAGGTTTCCTTCCGACCCTCGCGGAACTCGCATGCGGACAGCATGATGGACTGCACACACTCTATGTCTCTCCGCTCAAGGCATTGGCGGCGGACATCAAGCGCAACCTCAGGCAGCCCATTGAGGAAATGGGACTCCCGATTCGAATTGAGGAACGAACCGGCGATACCTCAACCGTTGTGAAGAAGCGGCAGCGCGCCGACCCGCCGCACATTTTGCTGACCACGCCCGAAAGCCTCGCGCTTCTGATCTCCTACCCAGACGCGCCGCGAGTGTTCATGGGGCTCCAGCGGGTGATAGTGGACGAAATCCATGCGCTTGCCGAAAGCAAGCGTGGCGACCAGCTAATGCTCGCGCTGGCACGGGTGCAGAAGTTTTCCCCTGCTCTGCGGCGCGTCGGCTTGAGCGCGACAGTCGAGGATCGACCAGCCATCGCGAATCTGCTGGCACATCATCCAGATCCCTGCGCCATTCTTGAAGCGGATCCCGGACCGGATCCCGAAATCTCAATGCTTCGCACCGACGCTTTGCCGCCTTGGGCCGGCGGCGGAGCAGCCTATGCCGTTCAGGAAGTGCTTGAGGAGGTCAAACGGCACAGGACTACGCTGATCTTCCACAACACCCGGGCACAGGCTGAGATTTTTTTCCACAATCTCTGGCTTGCGAACACTGAGGGGCTGCCAATCGGAATTCACCACGGCTCGCTGTCGCGCGACCAGCGTCAATCCGTTGAAGCTTCCATGTCTCGGGGAGAACTGCGAGGAGTCGTCTGCACAGGAACGCTTGATCTTGGCATCGACTGGGGCGACGTGGACCTGATCATCCAGGTCGGCGCACCAAAAAACGTCAAGCGGCTGGTTCAGCGAATCGGGCGCGCGAACCACCGCTACCATGCTCCTTCGAAGGCCATTCTTGTACCGGCCAACCGCTTTGAGGTCGTGGAATGCGTAGCGGCTTTGGACGCGGTCCGTGCCCGCGCACTTGACGGAGAGCCGAGAAGCCAAGGCCCGCGGGACGTCCTGTGCCAGCACATTCTGATTTCAGCCTGCGCGGGACCGTTCAGGGCTGACGCTCTTTATTCTGAAGTGCGTTCTGTCGGAGCCTACTCCTCGCTGAGCCGCCGCGAGTTCGATGCCTGCCTGGACTTCTGCGCTACAGGCGGCTACGCTCTGCGGTCCTATGACCGCTGGCAACGGCTGGTCCTTCGCGGCGACTCCTGGCACCTGCGCGACCCCCGCTCCGCCGCACGAATCAGAATGAACATCGGCACCATCCAGGACACCGATCTTGTGAAAGTGCGGATGCGAGGCAACGGCAAACCCCTCGGAGAGATCGAGGAAGCGTTCGCAGCGACGCTTACGCATGGCGACACATTTCTGATCGGCGGCCAGACCGTACGCTATGACCGAATGCGTGAGACCGTGGTCGAAGTCACTCGCGACCGTGCCAGAAAGCCCCGAATCGCCACATTCATGGGAACGAAGTTCGCCACGTCCACCCAACTATCGCAGCGGATCCTCGGGATATTCAAAAAGGACGACTGGTCGGCACTGCCTCCTCATACGGCGGAATGGCTGTCGAAACAGAGGGCTGTTTCCAAACTGCCGGAGTCCGACCGAATTCTGGTCGAGAGTTTCCCCAATAGCGGCAACCAGAACATCTGCGTGTACGGATTTGCGGGGCGCAATGCGATGCAGACTCTGGGGCTTCTCCTGACCCAGAGAATGGAGACGATGGGTCTCAGTCCGCTGGGCTTCGTGTCAACCGACTACGCGGTGTTGGTCTGGGGTCTTGATCGCGTAGCAGATCCCGCACGCCTGTTCGAAGGTGACGGGCTACGCGAAGCGTTTGAAACGTGGCTTTCGGGCAACGCGGTGATGAAGCGTACCTTCAAGGCCTGCGCAGTAATCGCGGGGCTTGTCGACAGACAGTACAAGGGCGTCCAGCGGACCGCTCGGCAAACCGCGTTTTCCAGTGACATCCTCTATGACACATTGCGGAAATACGATCCCGATCATGTACTGATGCAGATCACCCGGGAGGAGGCACTAAAGGGTCTCGTTGACTTCGGAAGAATAGAGGAGATGTTGGTGCGAACAGCCGGAAGAATCGATCATGTGGAACTGGATCAGGTGACCCCGCTGGCAGCACCGCTGTTTCTGGAGATAGGCAGAGTGCCGATTCACGGAACGGGAACCGAACGTCTTCTGGACGAAGAAATGGAAAGATTGATTGACTCCTGAAGAAGCACCGGAGCCGGGGCAACCATTCCGTTGACCAGGACAACTCATCGGGCTGACCACACCAATGCCGAACGCATGAACGAAAAGCGAAGAGAAAACGGACATGAATTCGTGCTTGCCGGCGCTGCACTTGAGGCGCGGGAATCAGGTGCGCTCTGGTGGCTTGAACGACGGGTTCTGGCGGTCAGCGACCTCCATCTTGGAAAATCGGAACGGATAGCGCGCCACGGCGGCTCCTTGCTTCCGCCCTATGAGACAAGAGACACTCTTGCCAGGCTGGAAGCGGAAATTTCGTTGACGCAGCCGGAGACCGTCATCTGCCTTGGCGACAGTTTTGACGATCTGGCAGCTTCCGAAGGACTTGGTCAAGACGCCGAATATCAGCTGCGCACCATGATGGCGGACAGAGAATGGATCTGGATCGAGGGAAACCATGATCCGGGGCCAGCGACTCAGAGTGGCTCGCACGTAAGAGAACTCTCCGTAGCTCCACTGACATTCCGGCATATCGCTGTTGCTGGTTCAATTGGCGAGGTGTCCGGACACTTTCACCCGAAGGTCACGGTACGCATGCGTGGGCAAACCGTAACGCGTCCCTGTTTTCTTTACGACAGGGATCGGGTGATTCTGCCTGCATTCGGCACCTATACAGGTGGACTCAAGAGTACTGCGCCGGAGCTGGCTGGGTTGATGTGGCCTAAGGCCATCGCAGTATTGACAGGACGAAAGGCGCGGGCTGTACCGTTTAGGCAGTCGGCCGAAAGGGCATTCAATTGTCAATGATATGCGAACCTCTACCCGGTGTCCGATCCGGTAGAGTGGCAACTTCAAAATGACCGGCGCACCATTGGGGTGTTGATGCCGGCGAAATTCTCGGCGTGTTGATTACGGCCTTACTACGCTGTGGGCCGAGTACCGACTTCTGCGCTTCGGGGCTTTCAAAGTCCCACATATATGTCGGGCATCATATCCGCAGTCTCCCAACGAGCGCGTCACAGTCGGCGTCCCTGCAGTCGGGACGACGATGCTCACGGCACCGGCGACCGACGCTAGCCCGTCGACCCTCGGCTGACGGTGATGCCCGCGGAGGCCAGTATCCGACGTTAGCGCTAGTGAGGCAGACGCCGGCCCCGAGCCGACGGAAAGCCTGATCCCGGGAAAGGGCTTCTCGGCTCATTCGACTGCTCGGACGGGAACAGGCACCATCCCAGCCTCCTAAGTGATTCGAAGAGAGCCAAAATACGACGCCCCAGTTTGTTCGCGTGCGTTAAATTGGTGAACCCAGCACTTCTGCGGCGAGTGAACCTGGTCCGAGAGCCAGAGTGAATCCAGATCGTCAAGCACAACACATTTGGCGGTCACTGCCAAAAAATTCCTTGAAAATCGGCTGTAATTTTACTTTAAGTATTTGTTTTTTCTGAAAAACTGAAGGATATTGGCTGTTCGGATCCAGAAGACCCAAGATCAACTCACTGATCCATGACATCTGCTGTTGCAAAATTACAACTTGAGACTGGCAAGGTACGGTAGGTTTGCCGGAGACGCGTAAGCAGGAAAGGACTCAAAATGCGTACTTGGCTGATTTTGATAGCGTTTCTGACGACGGCTGCAAGCGGTGCAACCGCCTGCCCAGACGAAGAAGAATATGGTGAAATACGGATGTTCACCGGAAAAGGTCTGTACTACGGCCGGCAATTTTCAGTTACGGCCGGCGGACATGAGTCCCTTTCGGACTGTGGCATTCAAAATACTGGCCCGGGCCATGTGGCGCCAAGTCCTGATTTCTCGTTCGTCATCCAAAATATGGGCGGATACGAACTGATGATTTCAGTTATTGGCAAGTGCGACACTGTTCTCCTGATCAACACACCGACCGAAGAATGGATCTTCAACGATGAAGCGGATTTCGTTGGAGATGCCGGCATTCTTCTTCAGGAACCACCCGCAGGTTGGCTTGATATCTGGGTAGGAGCCTACGAGGACGGTTTCTGTGACGCAGTTCTGCACTTGGAGACGACCGAAATGCAGTAGCCTCCGATTCCCGTCTGTGGAAATACAAGGGGTGATTTTGCCGTGACCCGCAAGGCCTCGGGATTCTAAGGAGAATGGCGGAAACGCTCCAACAGCTTTGCACCGAGCCAGTCACTGCAATCCTTCGAAAGGCAAAGCGTATGCCTTCAGCGAAATCGCAGTCCATCTACTAATCATAAGGAAACTTGAGATGACCAAGACAACCGTTCAACTCGCCACAGCACCGGCGAATGCGCTGACCATGTTCCGGAAAGAGTTCTGCACAATCCTGTTTCTTGCGGCGGTTTCTGTTGTAGCGCCGGCGGCCGCGCAGGATCGCTATGGATCCATCGTCTTTAGCCAAGAACCGAACGGGGGCTACGCCTGGGGTATGGCGTGGAGCTACGACAGCCATTCCTCCGCGAGATCCGAAGCGATGCAGGGATGCCGGCGGCGGGGCGGCACAAGTTGCGGGGAGGTCGGCTGGTTCCGAAATGCCTGCGGTTCGCTGGCACTCGGCGACCGCAACGGCTATGGTGCGGGCTGGGGCGATTCTCGAGCCACCGCGGCGAACCAGGCCATGGCCGGTTGCCAGCGGTACAACAGCAATTGCCGGTCGGAAATCACGAGATGCGCGAACTAGGGCCCGTTGACATTCACTTCGCCGCGATCACCCCCGCCACGTCCTGGAAACGGGGTGGTCGGAACAGGAACAGAGTTCAACGAACCGAAATCGCTCTTCCGGGTAACCGTTGGATTGGCCATCAGCGTCGCTGTTGCCTGAAGGATCCGTCCTTCATGCGAGAAGGACGCTCGAAAAATATGCCATCAAGACTTCCGAAGATGACCAGACCGGACAGACCGTGCGCAAATGTCTGACCGGGGCACCGTAACACCTCATCAGGACATCGGCAGATGCGAGCGTCTGATTTTGACTTCTGGCAGAGAGAAATCTGGAGCAGCCCGAATTCAGGAACAGACAGACCGCCGACGTAACGATTCAGTAAATCGCAGTTACTTCACTTTGTTCCATACATTCGGTCACCCGCATCGCCAAGGCCAGGAACGATGTAGCCGCTTTCGTTCAGGCGATCATCCAGCGCTGCGGTAACGATCGGCACGTCGGGATGTGCCTCCGTCATTCGTGCGACGCCTTCCGGCGCAGCCAGCAGGCACATGAAACGAACGTTCCTAGCTCCCGCCTTCTTCAGAAGGTCGACCGCCGCCGCGGCGGAGTTTCCGGTTGCCAGCATCGGATCTACCGCGATTACCAGACGGCTCCCAAGGTCCACCGGCACCTTGAAATAATACTGCACCGGCTTCAGCGTCTTCTCGTCCCGGTAGAGCCCTACAAATCCGACACGAGCGGAAGGAATCAGTTCCAGAACACCGTCGAGTAGGCCATTGCCCGCCCTCAGGATTGAGGCAAGCGCCAGCTTGGGACCGTCAATTACCGGTGCTGTCATTTCGCAAAGCGGAGTCTCGATGCGCTTGGTCGTCATCGGCAATTCACGCGTAATCTCGAATGCCAGCAGCTTGCCTGTCTCCCGCAGGAGCTGCCGGAAAACTGAAGTCTGCGTTGACCGGTCCCGCATCAGGGTCAGCTTGTGCTGGATCAAAGGGTGTTTCACGATGGTTAGCTGGTTGGTCATGACTTTGTTCCAGAATCCTTTTGCCGCACACTTACGCATTTCCGTTCAGCAAGCCGTTCCAGCGGCCGATCTGACATCCTTACAGGCTCAATATCACCGCTGCCGAATTTCTCAAAGGTACCAATGCATTCCCGTCGCAGATCAAATGGGGCAGATTCATCCGAGACCCGCGAAAACCCTGCTTGGCCTTCCGCATCAAACTGCGTTGGCCATCAGAAACCCTGATCGGTTCCGATTGGCGCTGCGTTCCCGGTCCAGCACGGATCCGGCGACGCACTTGGTGCCTACAGAAACGACCTTCCGGCACCTCGAGTCTGAATGCCGAGATGGACTGCAACCGAAGCCCCGACATCGGCGAATCCGACATGCCCGATTTCGCGGGCACCAACCCCGTAGCCGACAACAGGCACTTGTTCACGCGTGTGATCACTTCCCGGCCAGGTAGGATCGTTGCCGTGGTCGGCCGTGATCAGGGCCAGATCGCCCGGAATCATGCGGTCGAGAAAGCGCGGCAGTTCGGCGTCGAACCATTCCAACGCCCGCGCATAGCCGGAAACGTCATTCCGATGTCCATATTTGCTGTCGAATTCGACGAAGTTGGCGAAGGTCAGAGACCCGTCAGCGGCGTCGGCCCCGAATTCGCACAGATGTTCAAAGAGGACACTGTCCTCGCCGGTGCGAACTTCCGCAATCCCCCGCATGGAAAAGATATCCCCAATCTTTCCCACAGCGTTAACCTCGCGGCCAGCCTCGTGCAGCCAGTCACAGAGCGTCGGTTCCGGCGGCTCCATTGCGAAATCCCGACGGTTCCCGGTGCGGAGAAAACCGTCATCCGGCGAGCCGGTGAATGGACGCGCGATAACACGGCCAACCCGCATCGCGTGCAGCGTTGGCGCAAGCGACCGGCAAAGGTCAAGAAGCCGGTCCAGACCGAAGCTTTCCTCATGTGCTGCGATCTGGAAAACACTGTCGGCGGAGGTGTAGCAGATTGGCCAACCCGTTCGAATGTGCTCGGCGCCCTCTTCCTCAACAATCAGGGTGCCGCTGGATCTGCGGTTACCAAGAATGCCAACAGTGCCAGCTTTTCGGCAGACTTCAGCCACGAGGTCTTTCGGGAAACAAGGCTCGGTGTCCGGAAAGCAATGCCAGTCCCACGAAACGGGAACACCAGCGAGTTCCCAGTGTCCAGAGGGTGTATCCTTGCCGTTGGACGTTTCCGTCGCCACGCCCCAAAGACCTTCAGCACCCGTCCCAAATCCCGGCGCTCCGTCGCCTGAAGACAGTTCCAGGATCCGCCCAAGACCAAGGCTGTCGAGGTTCGGCATTCTCAGGAGACCTTGGCGACCCTCGTTAGCTTCCCCGATCGCACAGGCCTGCGCGATGTGACCAAGTGTATTTGCCCCAGCATCACCATATTCCGCAGCATCCGGCGCACCGCCGCAGCCAACTGAATCGAGAACCATCAGGAACGCACGTCCGATCAAGCCACCGTTCCATGAACAAGCGGCGGCCGCGACACGTCGCCGCTGTTTACAGTAAACGACGCGGACAGTTCGGCAGCAACCGTCTCGGCTTCAGTCCTGGTCGCACCGTGCACGATCGCGAGCGGATCGCCCACCTCGACAGAGGTGCCAATCGACACAACCCCTGAAAGACCAACCGAAGGATCGATGGTTTCGCCTAGGCGCCGCCGTCCACCGCGAAGATGCACGACGGCCATGCCAAGCGCATAGCTGTCAATGGCAGCAACCGTGCCCGACTGCGACGCAGGAACTCCGCGGGTGACCGGCGCCGCGGGCAAGCGGTCCCTCCAGCGCTCAACGAAATCCGAAGGACCGCCCTTGGCCGCAACCATACGTCCGAAGCGCTCGGCTGCGGCACCCGAGCGAAGCGCGTCCATAACCTGAACCGCGCCCTCGCTGCTTGACTCCGCCATTCCCGCAAGCCGAAGCAGCTCGCCTCCAAGTTCCGCGGTAAGGACCGAAACAATCGAATCCTCCTTTGGATCGACAAGCGCCTTCATTACTTCCATGATCTCTAGCGCGTTCCCGACCGATGGAACGCATGGCTGGTTCATGTCCGTGATGAGCGCCGCGGCCGGGCCCGCTGCTCCGTTGGCAGTGTTCACCAGCGATTTGGCAAGCGCCTCCGCCTCCGGCATTGAGGTCATGAATGCGCCGGAGCCAACCTTTACATCCAGAACCAAGGGACCGACGCCGCCAGCGAGCTTTTTCGACAGAATCGATGCAGTAATGAGGTCAATTGACTCGACCGTCGAAGTTACGTCACGGATGGCATAAAGCCTTCGGTCCGCAGGAGCGATTCCACTGCCTGCGGCAACAAGTGCACAGCCGGCATCCGCCACCACGCGCTGGAACGTCTGTTCATCCATCTCAGTCGAAAGCCCAGGGATCGCTTCCAGCTTGTCAAGCGTCCCACCGGTATGCCCCAGCCCTCGCCCCGACAGCATCGGCACATAGGCGCCAAGTGAAGCAATGGCCGGGCCAAGAGTCAGTGAAATACAGTCCCCGACACCGCCGGTTGAATGCTTGTCAACGACCGGTCCGGGCAAATCCCATTTCAGTGAATTACCGCTGTCACGCATTGCCATGGTTAATGAGACCCGAGCTTCGTCACTCAGGGGTGATCGACAGACGCCCATGGCGAAAGCTCCGGCCTGGGCATCGTCCACTTCGCCGGATGCAAGTGCTTTCGCAAACCACCGAAGCTCACCGCGGCTGGGTTCCCGTCCCGTTCGCAGCGTGGTCAGGATCCGGCGGGCGTCCACGGTCAGTGCCCGCCCAGCTGTTCCGGGCCGAAAGCGCCTGGAAGCAGTTCGTCCATTCTCATTTCCAGCGTCGCGCCTCTCTTGTTGGCCATCGTGACCACAACGTCAGGCGATGCGAACTCCCGCAGACGCTGCCGGCAGCCGCCACAGGGCGCCACCGGGTCCGGCGAATCGGCAATTACCGCGACCTCCACAATCCGGGTATCGCCTGCGGCAATCATAGCGGCGATGGCTCCGGCCTCGGCGCAGGTGCCTTCAGGGTAAGCCGCATTCTCTACATTGCAGCCCAGGTAAACCGCACCCGAGGAGCTGCGAACCGCCGCGCCGACCTTGAAACCCGAGTAGGGAGCATGGGCATTTTCGCGGACCTTCGCCGCAGCCTCAATGAGTGACATAGACGCACGCCTTTCCGGTTCACCTGCCACAGACTGCGGGTCGGTCTGGCAGATTGCAAGGGGCTTGCACGGCAAGAAGAATTACATTTAGGTGGAGAAACTTGCCCGAACGATCCAACTGAGCCGATACAGTGAAGGACGGGCAGAAGAACGGCGCTCAAGAAAATGGCGCACGAGTCTGGGGACGAGCGAATGACCGAACAGCGCCAGGACACTTTCCGCAAAAGGGCCCTCACCTACCATGAGGAGCCAAAGCCGGGAAAACTGGAAATTCGGGCGACCAAACCGCTTGCCAACGGCCGTGACCTGAGCCTCGCCTATACGCCAGGCGTCGCCGAGGCGTGTGTCGAGATAAGGAACGACCCGCAGCAGGCCAGCCGCTATACCGCACGGGCGAATCTGGTTGCAGTCGTGTCCAACGGATCGGCGGTCCTGGGCCTCGGCGATATCGGCGCCGCTGCCGCGAAACCGGTCATGGAAGGAAAGGCCGTCCTGTTCAAGAAATTCGCCTCCATCGACTGCTTTGACATAGAGATCAACGAGCAGGATCCTGAAAAACTTGCGGACATCGTCTGCGCTCTTGAACCCACATTCGGTGCGATCAACCTCGAGGATATCAAGGCGCCGGACTGCTTCATCGTCGAAAGAATCTGCCACGAGCGCATGAACATTCCGGTGTTCCACGATGATCAGCACGGTACCGCTATCGTTGTGGGCGCCGCCGCGACCAACGCGCTCCACGTCGTCGGCAAACGGTTTGAAGACATAAAAATCGTATCTACCGGAGGAGGCGCCGCCGGAATCGCGTGCCTCGACACGCTTCTTAAGCTCGGCGCGAAGCGCGAAAATGTCTGGCTCGTCGATCTGCACGGACTCGTACATAAAGGCCGGACGACTGACATGACTCCACAGAAAGAGAGCTATGCCCAGCCGGGCGACCTGCGAAATCTGGACGACGTCATCGAAGGCGCTGATCTGTTCGTTGGGCTTTCCGGGCCTGACGTGCTGACACCAGCCATGGTCAGCAAGATGGCCAACCGACCGATCATATTCGCGCTTGCCAACCCCACTCCTGAAATAATGCCCGAGGCGGCGCGCGAAGCGGCTCCAGACGCGATCATCGCCACCGGGCGGAGCGACTATCCCAACCAGGTAAACAACGTACTCTGCTTCCCCTTCATTTTCCGGGGCGCGCTTGATGTCGGCGCCACTGAAATCAACGACGAAATGAAGCTTGCCTGCATCGAGGCCATCGCCGCGCTTGCGCGGATCTCAACCAGCGCCGAAGCGGCCGCCGCCTACAAGGGGGAGTCCATGAAGTTCGGCCCAGACTATCTTATTCCCAAGGCATTCGACCCACGGCTGACGGGCGTCGTGGCCACCGCAGTGGCGAAGGCGGCAATGGAAGCTGGCGTTGCAACGCGGCCGTTGGCGAATATGGATGCCTATCGCGCAAAGCTCGACGGCACCGTGTACCGATCCGCTTTGATCATGAGGCCCGTTTTCGAAGCCGCTTCCACTGCCGAGCGCAAGATCGTTTTCGCGGAAGGGGAAAGCGAGCGCGTTCTGCGCACAGCACAGGCCATGGTTGAGGAAATGACCGACAAGCCGATCCTGATCGGTCGCCCGGAAGTGGTGGAAAGACGCGCCGCACGCGCGGGGCTGACAATTCGCGCCGGAGAGCACTACGAAATCGTCAATCCCGAAAGCGACCCTCGCTACCACGCATACTGGACCACCTATCACGGCCTGATGGAACGCCGCGGCGTAACGCCGGACCTGGCACGCGCAATAATGCGCACCAACACCACTGCGATCGGCGCCGTTATGGTGCATCGCGGAGAAGCTGATTCCCTGATCTGCGGCACATTCGGCCAGTATCTTTGGCATCTCAGGTATGTCTGTGAACTTCTGGGCACCGAGCGGCTGAAACCGACCGGGGCGCTCAGCCTGATGATTCTTGAGGACGGACCTCTGTTCATAGCTGATACGCAGGTGCATCCAGAACCGACCCCGGAACAGATTTCCGCCACTGTCATCGCCTGCGCGCGCCATATCCGCCGCTTCGGTGTCGAGCCGAGAATCGCCCTGTGCTCGCATTCCCAGTTCGGAAACCTTGACTGCGACACTGGCCGACGGATGCGATCGGCGCTTAGGCTGCTCGACTCGATGCCGCGTGACTTCGAATATGAAGGCGAGATGCATGCCGACGCGGCGCTGGACCAGACCCTGCGCGACCGAATTTTCCCGAACTCGCGCTATCAGGGGCCCGCCAACTGCCTGATATTCGCGAACAGCGATGCGGCTTCGGGAATCCGCAACATCCTGAAAATGAAGGCAGGGGGTCTTGAAGTAGGACCGATTCTGATGGGGATGGGCAACAGGGCCCACATCGTGACACCTTCCATCACTGCGCGCGGACTCCTGAACATGTCCGCTCTCGCGGGCACGCCGGTGACACATTACGGATAATGAGGCGGCGGTGATTTGCTTTGGCTGCGGACGACCGATTGTTTCCGTTCAGCTCCGCTGCCGGAAAATGGAGACGTGACCGAGTCTTCAAGATCGAAAAGACCTTCAGATCAATCCTTGTGCCTGACTATTGGAGATTCCCCTCCGCATCCGGGAAAACTCGGGAGCGCTGCTGCCGCCAACCCTGCAGTTCTCCAGAGTCCGTGCTTCACGCTCAAAGACTCCGACGCTCGAAACAAAAGGCAACACGTCCGGTGGGTCGAACGGCGATCCAAGTGCGCGCCGCCATTGGCGAAAAAAGGCGGGAACAACACGGCCTGCCCCCCCTGTACAAGTGTTGGACATTGAGAGATCCGAACCCTGAATCGAATCCGGCCCGGATCGCGAACCCCGCAAATCCCTGTTCGCAGGTCTCCACTTTCGGGAATTGGCATCATCGCTCCGCCAAGCCATCCTGGCTGCGAACGCGACACTGCCACGATGTTGCGCATCGCGGCAGGTACAGGCCGCAGCGTCCTTTAGGCCTGCTCAGGTGCTGCGCGGATTCCAGTTGCGTTTGAGCAGGAACTGGTTCTTGAAGTTTTTCAGCCCCAGCATCACCTCGGCGTCCGCTATGTCGTCAACGCCGTGAATGTGGGTTTCCAGGAATCCTGCGAGGTCGTCCGGGTCGTCGCAGATCAGTTCGACAAGAAGGTCAAATCGCCCCGTCACCCATAATATGTACACGACGCTGGACAGCGCACCCAGCCGTTCAGCCACGGATCGGGGGGTAATGCCCGGCGCCACCTTGAGACAGATCATCGCGTCTGCCTTGTAGTCGGACGCGGACGGGTCTGCGATTGCCACGATCCGCAGCAACCCGGCATCCTTCATTCCGTTCACCCGGTTCCGAACCGTCCCTTCCGAGACCTGAAGCCTGAGCGCGATTTCGGAATACGGCATCCTCCCGTCATCCTCCAGCAACCGAATGATCTCGCTGTTCAGCCGCCCTTCAACGGAACGGGTGCCTTTTCTTCGTGTTGCCTTTTCAGTCTCAGGCTTTTTTGGCATGTCTGCTGCAGATCCCGTTCCTGTCACACAAGGCCCGCCTTATTCCACAGCTGGCGGGTGCTGGGGACGCCATAACTGATCCAGGGCGCCACGAACCGAAACCCGCGTCCTGACCGGCACAGCTTCGTGGAGCCGCAAGGATTCGCCGTGCGCAGACAGCATGGCCATCGTGCTGACGGGCCGGACCAACTGTCCCTTGTGCGGCGAGACTGTCCGCCGCAGGCAAACGTTCCGTCCGCTTCGGTTGGCGGCGATGAACATCGCGAGATGCCGCAGGCATGCCGACCGGCACGCCGCCAGTCTATCGTTCCACGACCTAGCAGAACAGTGCCGCGCTCGCGGCACCCTACTTCGGTCCGCACGGTCATTCCCCCAGCAACTCACGAATCCCGGCATCGAGCGCTGCGGTAAATCCGGGGTCGTTGCCGGGATTAGCGGCGCAATGGCCCCAAGGCGAGTCATAGGGGCGGAACCGGGCATTCGACATTTGCCGCGCCTCGATCTCGTTATCCTCGGGAGGAAAGTAGAGATCCTGCGAGCATGGCATGAGAATGGCTCTTGCCTTTATCGCCCTGAGAGCTGCCTGGAAGTCGCCGTTGTAAAGCGGCCCGGCCGAGATATCTCCGGCTTGCCAGGTTGCCAGCTTTGCAAGAAGATCGTTGGCATCCCAGCCTTCGGCATGATCGGTCTCCCAATCGGCCAGGAGATCCTCGATGGTCTCGAATCCTAGCTTGCGATAGAGGCATTCTCGATAGAAGGTCTGCGAAAAAGCCCAGCCAGCATAGACGCGGCCGAAGGCCTTGAGTCCGGCAACTGGCGGACTGTCGTAGTCGCCACCACTCCATGCCTGATCGGCGCAAAGCGCCGCTTTGACTCCTTCAAGGAAGACGAAGTTGTGCGGCGACGTCCTGGCCGACGCACAGAACGGCAGGATTGCCTCGACCATGTCCGGGTACTGCGCTGCCCACTGGTAGGACTGGCATCCGGCCATGGACCAGCCTGCGACTAGGGCGATCTTCTCGATTCCGAGATGATCATGAATCAGCCGATGCTGTGCGGCGATGTTGTCCCACATCTGCACCAGCGGAAAGCGCGGCCCGTCCTGGGGAGCGGACGTGTTCGAGGGAGACGATGAACGGCCGTTGCCGAACAGGTTCGGGCTGACGATGAAATGGCGGGCAGGGTCGATGGCGCGCCCGGCTCCGAAAAAGCCTTCATTGCGGGAATCGGTGCCCGTGTAGAAGGTCGGCAAGACAACAAGATTGTCGTGCGCGGGCGAGAGCGTGCCGTAAGACCGGTAGGCAAGCCTGGCATCCTTCAGGACTCCACCCGACAGAAGCGGAAAGTCTCCAAGCTCAAGAACCTGATAGTCCTGCATTGCCGCTTTCCTCCACCTGGGCAGATTACCCCATATCCGGCATGCACCGGCAATCCGACCGCCCAACCGTCAATAGAGGCGAAGGTATTCCTTCACTTCCCAGTCAGTGACCGCCTGATGATAGCGTTCCCACTCGTCGGTCTTGTATTCGAGATAGGATTTGAGCATCACTTTGCCCATGACGTGCTCGGCCAACCTGTCCTGGCACAGTGCCTCGACAGCGCTGAACAGCGTACGCGGCAGGCGCCGAATACCCAGATCGGCTAACTCGGTTTCGGTTTTCGAGTACAGGTCGAAGTCGGCCGGATTGCCGGGATCTGTCCTGTTCGCAATCCCCTGCACCATGCAGGCCAGATGCATCGCCATCGCCAGGTAGACGTTCATTGTCATGTCGCAGGCGCGGTTCTCAATGCAGTATCGGTTTTGCGGAAGCCGAAGCTGTGCCGAGCGGTTGTTGAAGCCGTAGGTGATGTTGGTAGGGGCCCAGGTCACAGTCCCGCCTTCGAATCCGCCGACACGGGGGACCAAGCCGTTATAGGAATTTACTGTGGGGCATGTGATCGCGGTGATCGCCTCGGCATGCTGCAGCACTCCGCCGACGGCCCAGCGACATTCGTCGCTCCAGTCGCCATCCACGGTCTTGAAAATGTTCTCGCCCGGCCGGCTTTCATGGCTGATCGACACATTGATGTGCGCACCTGACCGCCAATCGCCCAAGGTGGGCTTCGGCATGAAGGTCACGAACAGACCATGTTTCTTGGCCACTTCCTTGAGCAGGATGCGCAGAAACACAAAGCGGTCAGACATCTCCAGCATGTTCGTATAGTGAAAATCCAGTTCGAACTGCGAATAGCCGCCCTCGCAGACAACGTCATGCAGGTTCCATCCCAGCCCCTCGATGTAATCGATCATGTCCTTGAGGAAAGGCATCGAATCGACGGAATACTCCAGGTCGTAGCCAAATGCCTGGCGACGCGGACGCACACCGCTTACAGGGTCGTCGTCAAATGCCTTGACCGGCAGACCGTGCTCGTCATGCTTCATGACGATGAACTCCGGCTCGACACCCGCATAGGCGCGGTAGCCGTCCCGGGCCGCCTCCTGCATCATGCGCCTGAGCGCCTGGCGCGGGCAGACATTGTAGGGTGCATCCTCCCAGTAGAGATCGGAAAAGATGATCGCCATCGACGTGTCCCACGGACAGATGTAGACGGCGTCAAGGTCCGGAACCACCACCTGATCGCTGTCGGCGGGAGTGAGTTCGGGCACGTATGAGACCGAATGCACGGCAAACTGCGGTCCCGCACCCAAGCACAGATCCTCGAAGTCGCTCATCGGCACCGGCTTCGTTTTGGGGATGCCGTGCAGATCGATCCAAGCGGCCATCACGTAATTCACGCCTGCATCCTCCAAGCGCTTCCTGACTTCCGGAATCCTCGACCGGTTCCGTTCGACCGCATCACCAAAGCTCTCGAAGTAGATTTTTCCGTTCACGTTATCCTCGGGCATTTTATCTCTCCTGTCCGTCGTTTGCCGCGCGCGCCATCATGTCCGGGTCGCGGCGGGGATGGAATTTGAGCGGCTGCGCGCCGCCATCTGTCTAATTCCAGTCTCATGATCTGCATTTCCCGGCCTTGCGAACAACGGCGTCTCCGCCAGATCCGCGACCATCGGCATGGATGCATCCGGGTGACTCTTGCCCGGATGGAAGTCAACGAATCCACCGCAGGACGGGTACCGACGCGTGAGGCCGTCGTGGACCGCCGTGATGCTGCCCCGCGTCATCTTGCCAGCGGGCCATGCCTCGAAAGCGCCGATGCAGCCACCGCTCGTCGCCAGAATCCTGCTGAACGCGTCGGTCAGGTTCGGCTCACGCGGCATCGACCCGTCAGGCATGGGTCAGGATCCTTCCTCGGCCAGATGTTTCAGGATGGATTCGTTGAGCTCGACCTTGTAGCCGTCCGGATCCTCGCAAAACGCGATAACGCGCGTGCCGCCCTTCATCGGCCCGGGCGGACGGGTGATGTTGACGCCGGCCGCCGCCAGTTCTTCGCACGCCTTGTAGACATCCGGGGTCTCGACGCAGATGTGGCCCCACCCATTGCCCTTTTCGTACGGCTCCGCCTGATCCCAGTTCGCCGTCAGTTCCAGTGTCGGGAACTCAGCTTCAGGGCCGTAGCCGATGAACGTGTTGGTGAACCTGCCCTTAGGATAGTCGGTGCGGCGCAGCACCGTCATACCCAGGATGCCGCAATAGAACTGCAGCGACCTGTCCGTGTCCATCACGCGCATCATCGTGTGCGCAAGGCGGAAGCCGCTTGAGATGCCGGAATCGTCGGTCATGTAGAGTTTCCTTTCGTCAGTGCCCGCCGTGGCCGATCACGTCACGAGCCACGAGCGACTGAAAAGCGTGGACGCTGTCTTCCCAGACCGGAGACAGGATCCCTCCGGTGTCGGAGACTGGTGAGGCGCGGCCCGCCTGCAGTCGTTCGACCATTTCATGGTCTTCCTTGTGGACGTCCCACCAGAGCCTTTTCAACCCTTCGATCTCGCCTGAGCCCAGCTGCCTGCCGCCTGTCATGTACAGCCCGCGCTTCTGGTTCATCGTGCCCGGGCCGGTCGGGATGTTGAGATACACCCCCAACTGATCCGGAAAATACCGGCCAAGGATGAAATTCGGATAAAGGGCCAGGTAGCGCGAACTGACGGCCAGGCTTCCTGAGGTGCCGACCTCTTCGTCTAGATCCACGGCACTGCCCATGCAGTTGCCGTCAATGATCGTGTAGTGGTCCGACAAAGGCTGATCGGTGGTCGAACTGTGCACGAACTGCACGTGATAGGGTTCGATGAAGTTCTCCATGATGAACTTCCAGTTCGTCGAGATCTCGCCAAAATCCAATGTGCCGATGCAATCGACGTTCTGCCAGTCGACCCCTCCAAGCCGTTCCATCAACGACCCGGCATAGTCCTCGAAAGGCGACGCTTCGCCGTTTACGTTGACGAAAATCCAGTCCTGCCAGACATGGGTTCGCACCGGGGCCAGACCATTCCGCGACCTGTCGAAACCCTTGGCTTCTTGCTGCCCGGCGCCGCCGAAATGCGGCGAGGCCCTCAGTGTTCCGTTCAGATCGTATGCCCAGGCATGGTAGGGGCAGCGGATCAGCTTTCCGACGTTTCCCGGCTTGTCGACCAATGTCAGGCACCGGTGCCGGCAGACGTTGTGGAATGCGTTGATCTCACCCGCGCCGTTGCGCACCATGAGCAACGGCTGGCCCGCGACGGTTACGGGCACGGCATCACCGGCCTCCTTCATTTCGTGCGCGAACCCGATGCAGACCCAGTTCCGTGCAAAGACAGACCGGCATTCGACATTCCAGAATTCTTGGTCCCTGTAGGCCGCCGCCGGCAGCCCGCGTCTAGGCTCCGTTTCCTCCAGAAAGGACTCAAGCAGGGTTTGCATGTCGCTTGTCATTCTTCCGGCCACCAGTGTGCTTCAGGTTAGGTCTCTGTCGGTTCTCCAATCGGAAGTACTCGTAATTCCGCTCGGCAGTGAACTCCGGGATTGATGCGCTGTCCAGAAAAAATCTGCTGTTTTCGCAGGAATTTTTCACGAAACCGTAGCATTGACGACAATTGTTGGCCTAAATCTGAACATTCCGAAGCCAGATCACCTCATGGGATCAATTCCGTCTGCCCGAGGCGGATCGTCGCTCGCTTCGCTTCGAATCAATCACCGACGCGGCGACGGCGGAACTCAGGAACGGGACCGCCTGATGCAGTCCGGCCGGAATCGCGACTGGCGAAGCGAAAGCATCAACGGCTCTACTGCCGTTCCAGAACGAATGGGCCTGCTCCGACAAATGGTTTCCTGAGCGGTCGCCTTCCGAACTCGGCGCTGCCGATCGATCGGCCCGTCACCGATCTCTTCTGTTCCTGCCTCGCTCGATCTCTCGCCCGGCGGGCAGTGCTGAATGCCTGTCAGTACGGGAGGAAACGGCTGGCGCCTCTCCCGTCGACCCGCACGGCCGCGAAACGGGAGCCCGTCTAGAATTCTCCCTTTCCCGGATACCAGTCGGTACCTGCCAACGGCACCTTGGCCATCGCCGCGGCTTCCATGGTTAGGGCACAGAGATCTTCCGCCTCAAAATTGCGCAGGTGACTATGACCGCAGGCACGCGCTATCGTCTGCGCCTCGAGAGTCATGACCTTGAGATAGTTGCGAAGCCGCCGCCCAGCCTCCACCGGATCCAGCCTGGCGGCCAGATCAGGGTTCTGGGTAGTGATGCCTGCCGGATCCTGTCCTTCATGCCAGTCGTCATAGGCGCCCGAAGTGGAGCCAAGCTCCTGGTATTCAGCTTCCCATTTGGGATCATTGTCACCAATAGCAATGAGCGCGGCCGTGCCGATGGCGACCGCATCCGCACCGAGCGCGAGCGCCTTCGCGACATCGGCCCCGCTGCGGATTCCCCCCGATATCACCAACTGCACCTCGCGATGCACGTCCAGATCCCGCAGCGCCTGCACGGCGGGGCGGATGCACGCCAGCGTCGGCAGGCCCACATGCTCGATGAACACGTCCTGCGTGGCCGCGGTGCCGCCCTGCATGCCGTCCATGACCACCACGTCGGCCCCGGCTTTCACTGCCAAGGCCGTGTCGTAGTAGGGCCGCGTCGCGCCGACCTTGACGTAGACCGGCACCCTCCAGTCCGTAATCTCCCGCAGTTCAAGTATCTTGATCTCGAGATCGTCCGGTCCCGTCCAGTCAGGATGGCGGCATGCCGAACGCTGGTCGATCCCCTTTGGCAACGTTCGCATTTCCGCTACGCGATCGGAAATCTTCTGGCCCAGCAGCATGCCTCCGCCGCCAGGCTTGGCGCCCTGCCCCACGACGACCTCAATGGCATCCGCGTTGCGTAGATCGTCGGGATTCATGCCGTAGCGCGAAGGCAGGTACTGGTAGACCAGTCTGGACGAATGCCGCCGTTCCTCCGGCGTCATACCGCCATCACCCGTCGTGGTTGACGTGCCTGCGGCCGAGGCGCCGCGTCCAAGCGCCTCTTTTGCTGGCCCTGACAGCGCACCGAAGCTCATGCCCGCAATGGTGATCGGGATATCAAGCTCAATCGGTTTCATGGCGTGGCGGGTACCCAGCGTCACCGAAGTGTCGCAGCGCTCGCGATACCCTTCGAGCGGATACCGTGACACCGAGGCACCAAGAAACAGCAGGTCGTCGAAATGCGGCACGCGGCGCTTTGCGCCTCCGCCGCGGATGTCGTATATTCCGGTGGCGGCTGCGCGGCGGATTTCGGCATTGACTTCATTGGTGAACGTCGCCGACTGGATCGGCACGGTGCGTGGAGCAGCCGTGTCAATGTCTTTCATGCCCATCTCCTCTAGTAGTCAGCGACGTTGTCGATATCGAAATTGTAGAGCTTGCGGGCGGACCCGTAACGCCTGAACTCCGTCGGAGCGGCATCCGAATCCGCCCGTTCAAGCAAGTCCTTTAGGATGACGACATGCTCGGGCCGCATTTCCTTTTCCACGCAGTCCGCGCCAAGGCTCTTGACCGAACCGCGTACGAAGAGCCGCGCCTCGTAGATCGAGTCGCCCAGCGCGTCACCCGCGTCGCCGCATACGACGAGATTCCCGGCCTGCGCCATAAAGGCCGACATGTGCCCGACATTTCCGTGCACCACGATGTCGATGCCCTTCATCGATATTCCGCAGCGCGAGGAGGCATTGCCCTTGATCACCAGCAGCCCGCCCCGACCTGTGGCCCCAGCATACTGGCTGGCATCGCCATCGACGACCATCGAACCCGACATCATGTTTTCGGCGACACCGGGACCAACCGAGCCCTCGACCCTGATTGTTGCACGCTGGTTCATCCCTCCACAATAGTACCCGGTCGAGCCCCTGACGAAGACTTCGAGCGGCGCATCCAGCCCCACGGCGACCGCATGGCTTCCCCTCGGGTTCACCACTTCCCATCTGCCTTGGCTGGCTCCCTCGTCCTGCGCATGCAGGGCGGAATTCAGCCCGCGCAGGCCCCGCTCGGCGAGATCGTATGTCTGCATCTCAATGACTCCAGAAATAGACAGTCGCTGGTTCAGGCTCCCAGATGCGCGCATCCTCGATTCCCGGAAGGCTCACCAGCGCCCGGTATTCGCTGCCGAACGCCACGTACCGGCTTGTTTCGCCCATCACAGCCGGTTTGCAGGCGATGGGATCACGCAACACGCCGAAGCCGTCTCTCGTGCCGACAACGAAAGTGAAGAATCCATCGAGATCCTCCAGCGAGCCGTCCAGCGCCTCGCCAAGGGACGCGCCGTTCCGCATCTTCCATGTCAGGTAGGCGGCTCCGACTTCGGTGTCGTTCATCGACTCGATCCGAACGCCTTTGCGCATGAGCTTGCGGCGAAGGTCGTTGTGGTTCGATAGCGAGCCGTTGTGTACCAGGCACTGATCCGCGGCGGTGGAGTACGGATGCGCCCCTTCCGTCGTCACCGCGGATTCCGTGGCCATTCGGGTATGTCCGATGCCATGCGTGCCTTCCATCCGGTACAGCGCGAACCGGTCAGCAACGTCTCGGGGCAGCCCCACCTCCTTGTAGATCTCGATAGATTCTCCATCGGACATCACCCGTATGCCTGTACGCAGTTCGCGAACCGACTTCCTCGCCGCATGCACATTGGCTGCGTCCAGTTCCAGCACTGCGTGTGTGTCGATGCGACGACAAACGACCTCGGTGTCCAATGCCCGCCCCAGTTCCTGCGCCAAGCCGTCAAAATCCTGATCCGGCCGATCCGACTGCACCGTTAGCTTTGCCTTCCCGCGCTTGCCTCTGCCATAGATCGCGATGCCGGCACTGTCCGGTCCCCGATCCGTCATGGTTATCAGCATCTGCGTGAGCATTTCGCCCAATTTCGGCTCGAGTTCCCTGTCCTTTAGGAACAGCCCTACAATCCCGCACATGGATCGAATCCCTTCCTGGCCCTTCGACCCCGGTTTAGCGAATGCCGCGACGAAAGGGGATTACATACTTGAGCAGCCATTTGCCAGCCGTCCAGACAGCGCCCTGCAAGTATTTCCATTCATCGTCACGCTTCGCCGACGTGTTTAGCACGGCCCGCACGATGTTTTTCGGTGTGTCAGAGATCAGGTCCGGCAGCGGCTTCTCGACCGGACGGCCACGACCGCGCTTCGGTTCACGATCCGTCAGTTCAGTCAGTTCGCGCTAACCTCCATCTGCCAACAGTGACGTGACTTGCTTGTTCTGACCGCTCCGTGCACCGTTGGCTCACTGCACCACAAGGAGCGCAGTGCCTTCCTCACGTCGCCCGCGCTGCCGAGATTTTCTGGATTTGTCTCGTTCTGGCCCCGCTGGACAATCCGTTGTCCTTCTCGGGGGGCCTGTAGGGCAGGAAACGGCCTTCCATTCTGGCCACCATTTCGCGCATCTGATCTATGGTGTCGTCTTCGCGGACGTTTTGACGGCCGGAGAACCCTCCGACATACCCGTGTATTTGCGCCGTCTGCACATCGCTTCCGCCTCAGTGAAAGGCCGGGAGCGGAACTCTTCAATAGAACTGGGAAGTTCGAAAAAGGGTCAACCGGAATCCCAACCCGGTGGCCAATCCCTGAGGCACGGAGTTGCGGAAATGCTCAGCCGGGCAGTGGTGGTTGGAGATGGGCTGAATGCCGGTGCCGCCGCTGACGAAACCGCACCCTCACGATATGGCAGGCGGAACTGCAAAAGCCGGCTAAGCGCACATCCGCTCGACCACCGCACCGAGGTCTAATTCTTCGCTCTGCCCGGTTCTGCGGCAGTGCAGTTCGACCTTGCCTTTGGCCAGCCCTCTCGGCCCAGCTGTGACGCGCCAAGGAAGACCGATCAGGTCCATTGTGGCAAATTTCGCACCAGCGCGTTCCTCACGGTCATCGTAGAGAGTCTCGATTCCTGCCGACGACATCTTCGCATATAGCGCTTCACATGCGGAGTCCGTAGCGGAATCGCCCTGTTTGACATTGATTATTCCAACCCGGAAAGGCGCCACTTCCTCGGGCCAGATGATTCCATCGTCGTCATGGCTGGCTTCAATGATCGCACCCGCCAAACGGCTGACACCGATGCCATGGCTGCCCATGTGAACCGGCACGGGCCTTCCCTGCGGATCCTGCACCGTAGCGCCCATGGGCTCGGAGTATTTTGTACCAAAGTAGAATATCTGGCCAACTTCGATTCCGCGGGAGGTTCTGCGGCGAGCTTCCGGAACGTTAAGGAACAAAGCTTCGTCATGGGTTTCGTCGGTTCGTGCGTATGGAGAGGTGAATTCGCGGGCGATGGCGGCACATTCATCACGGTCATCATAGTTCAGCTGGCGATCGCCAAGCTTCAGGTCAGTGATCTCGCTGTCGTAGAAGACTTCCGATTCGCCGGTGTCGGCAAGCACCAGAAACTCATGCGTGTCGTCACCGCCAATGGGGCCGGAAGCCGCACGCATCGGAATCGCCTGAAGGCCCATGCGTTCATACGTGCGCAGGTAGCTGACCATGTGGCGGTTGTAGGCATGGAGCGCCGCCTCCCGGTCAACATCGAAATTGTAGCCATCCTTCATGTAGAATTCCCGGCCCCGCATGATGCCGAACCGCGGACGGATCTCGTCCCTGAATTTCCATTGGATATGGTAAAGCGTGAGGGGAAGGTCACGATAGCTCTGCACATGTGTACGGAAAATATCCGTAATGAGTTCCTCGTTTGTCGGACCGTAGAGAAGATCATGGCCATGGCGGTCGGATATCCGAAGCATCTCTTCGCCGTAGTCATCGTACCGGCCGGACTCACGCCAGAGATCCGCCGACTGAACCGTTGGCATCAACATGGGGATGTGTCCGGCCCTGGCCTGCTCTTCGTGAACAATTCGCTCGATGTTTCGTAGAACCCGGTAGCCAAGCGGAAGCCAGGAATAGATTCCAGCGGAGGCCTGTTTGATCATTCCGGAACGTAGCATCAGACGATGGCTGACGATCTGGGCTTCGGCGGGTGTTTCCCTCAGGACTGGGAGGAAATATCGGGAAAGAAGCATTGTGTACCCATGGTTCTAGCGGCCGGATTGACCTAGACCATCAGGTGCGGGAGAGCAAGCGGCACCGCCGGAGTCCGGCATAGCATGGCACCCTGTCTCGCAGGTCCGGCCGACTCGCTCAAGATTCCCGCCGTTTCGACGATTTCAGGCGGCCGCCCTCTGACGATACTTCGCAACAAGCTGGGTCAGAACGGCCGGGGCCGAAATGATCAACGCTACGATGTCAGCCTGGATAGACGGCGCAATGAACACCAGTCCGGCAATTGCCATGAGCCAACGAAACACAGCGCCCATGGGCACTAGCCAATATCCGACCACCGCAGCCGACAACGCAATGACCCCGGCAATGCAGCTCGCAGCCGTATACGTGAACTCAAGCAGATCAAATCCGGTGGACGAAACAAAGAGAAGAACCGGAGCGTACACAAACGCCATCGGTGCAATGACCTTGCCCAGCCCCAACGTAAAGGCGGAAATTCCTGTGCGAAACGGGTTGGAATTGGCGATCGCGGCGGCGGCATATGCTGAAGTACAGACCGGTGGGGTGATTTCCGCGACAACGCCGTAATACAGCACGAACATATGGCTCGCGATCGGTGGAATGCCGAGTTGGGCCAAAGCAGGCTGCGCCACCGAAACGAGCATGATGTAAAGCGCTGTGGTCGGCACCCCTGCTCCCATCAGGATGCACGCAAGAGCAATGAACACCAGGCTGATAAACAGCGTCAGATCCTCAACCGTGAACAGCGTCCAGTCACCGAAGGAAAAGAGCCAGGCAAGATCGCCGCCAAGATTGGAAGCCGCCTGTGTGACCATGAATCCAATGCGGAACCCCACACCTGTCGTGTTGATGACCCCGATCACGATACCGACAGCTGCAGATGCCGCCCCGACCGCGAGCGCGTATTTCACGCCAGTTTCAAATGTATCTGCCATCTCGCGGATCGTGATCCGCTTCTGCGGATTCAGTGTGGCGAGCACTGCGCCCGCAATGAGGATCGCCGACATGTTCAGGTCAAATCCGCCACCGGCGTATTTCCAGAGCGTGAACGCGACAAAAGCCGCTGCGTAGACCAGCGTCAAAGGCTCCCTGATCCGGCTCATTCCCGCGATGAGCGCCAGCGAGATTCCGCAGAATGCGGACATATATGGCGTATAGCCTGAGAAGAGCACGACCAGCAGGCCCACCAACGGAACTATGTTTGCCCAACCGTCGCTCCAGACGGCGCGAGCCTGCGGCAAGGCGTCCTTCGTCAGCCCCTTTAGGCCCAGCTTTCGCGCCATCAGGTGCACGACTGCGAACACACCCACGTAATGCAGAAGCGCCGGGAAAACCGCGGCGATGACGATCGTTGTGTAAGGCACTTCCAGGAACTCGGCCATGATGAAAGCCGCAGCGCCCATGATTGGCGGCGTGATCTGTCCGCCCGCCGAAGCCGCCGCTTCGACTCCGCCCGCGAAGTGGCCCGGATAGCCAAGGCGCTTCATGTTGGGGATGGTAAGCGCGCCAGTAGAGACCGTATTGGCGACTGAAGAGCCTGATATGGTTCCGAAGAATGCGGAGGACACTACCGAAACCTTCGCTGGCCCGCCCGTGTAGCGTCCAGCGAGGATCGTGGCGTTGTCGATGAACAGCTGTCCCAGCCCGGTTCGCTGCGCGATCACACCAAACAGCACAAAATGGAATACGATGGTCGAAACGACCCATAGCGTCACGCCGAAAATGCCTTCCTGCGGAAAGTACATTGAAGAGACAAATGTGTTGAACTTGACGCCCGGATGTTGAAGCAGCCCCGGAAAATAGCGCCCGAAGAGCGCATAGGAGATGAAGACGCAGATGATCAGGGGAATGATCCAGCCAAGCGTGCGGCGGGCGATATCCAGAACCAACACGATCAGGATGCAGCCGAACAGCATGTCCCATGGGTTTGGATTACCCATGCGGAACGTCATCTCTTCGACGCCCAGCCAGGAGATCCCGCGCCATGCTAGGCCGAGATACAGCGCTGACGCCACTCCAAGCACCATCAGCAGAATGTCGAGATACGGCACGCCCCCGAGGCTAAGGGCGCCGGATCTAAGGTCGAATGAGGTTTTGGTCTTTGCCAGCGGATAGAGCGAGTAGGTCAGGATGAACAGTCCGGCAAGATGCCAGCCCATATGCCAGTAATCCGGTGGAAGCGCAAAACCGGCTGTCAGATAATGGTAAACCGCAAAGGTCAGCGCCAGGTAGCGCAGAAATCGGCCGAAACCCGGCGCAACCGACCTCGTGGCCGCGCCTTCATCGTACTTCTCTTCTATGGCGGAGAGCTCGTCCTTGGTCAGTCCGAGCGAGCCTTGTGACTGTTGGTCGCTCATGACGAGCGGCTCCAATACTGTCGGACGATCATAAGGATCAGGGCGTGCCGCGCGGCAAACACTACGGTTGCCGCGCGACCTTGATCGAGCCGGAAGAACGGCCCTTACTTCAGAAGTCCTGCTTCCATGTAGAACTTCTCGGCACCCGGATGAAGCGGGACACCTAGCGCGGCAATGCCGTCCAACGCCGTGTCAGGCGTGATCTGCTTGCCCTTGGCATGGCCGTTGTCGAGCAGCTTGCGGGTGTTGTCATTCCACAAAGCCTTGGTGATGCCATAGACAAGCTCTTCGGAAAGGTCTGATGACACGACGAGCAGTGCGGATACGGCAGGAGTCATCACGTCGTAGTCGACCCCCTCGTAAACACCGGCAGGAATTCTCGACGGGATGTAGGCGGGAATCAGGTCATTGATCCTCTTGAGATCCGCTTCGGAGAAGCTGTGCAGATCCATTCCCTTGGTCGCGGCCAGCTGCACCATGGCTGACACTGGCCAGCCAGCGGCGTAGAAATATGCGTCGAGCTGGCCGTCCGCCAGCCGTTCAGCCGACTGGCTATTGTTCAGTTCCGCCTCGTCGATGTCGTCGCGGGTGACACCCCACTCGGCCAGCATCATCTCGACCGCGACCTGAGTACCGGAGCCCGCCTGCGCGATGCCCACGCGCTTGCCAGCCAAATCGGAAAGGCTGTCAACGCTGTCGCCTTTGGGCAGTACTAGATGGAGGTCTTCGGGATAGAGATTTGCGACAATGCGCAGTTTTGGATGCGGCTTGCCTTCAAACTTGCCCTCGCCGAGGAACATCGAACGGGTTACGTCCGCAGCCGCCAGACCGGCTTCAAGCTCGCCGTTCTCAACGGCTGTGTTATTGAATACCGACGCAGTTGTCGATTGCGCGATCGCGATGAGGCCAGGCACGCCGCACTGGCCGCCCTTGTCGCAGGGACGGGCGCCGGGAGGCGCCGAGATGCCGTTTGCGATCGTCCCGCCAATCGGGAAGTACGTTCCGCCGGCACTGCCGGTTCCAATGCGGAAAAAGGTTGGATCCTGGGCAAAGGCGGTTCCTGCCGCAAGCGCAGCAACGGCGGCCAAACCGAGAATGGTCGAATGTCGTTTCATAGGTGTCTCCTGTACACAGGTTTTGTTATGAGGTTACGGAGTACATCATACCTAATTCTGGAAAGAACGCAAATTTGAACACGATACCGGGTGGGTACAGCCCAAGATATTGTTCTAACAGTGTAAAATGACGACCTGTCCGCACCGGCGGTTCCGCCCCCCGGGACACATTCGGAAGGCAGATGAAGGAGACCGTCGACAACGGGAAGGGATCGAAGGAGCGCCGCCAGCCGACAGGGAGACCGCCGAACCTCCCGGGATCAAGGTCCAGACGAACAGGAAAAGCGCCTTCCGGCCGGCGGGAGCGAGGCGAAGCAAACGATGCCGGCCTGCCCGGCGGGCGGCCATGCGAGGAGATTCCTGAAGCTGCAGGGCGAGCGGCTTGCGGAACTGGAGGCCGTCGAAAGCAGCTCAAGGGTAACGGTGCGGCAGCCCCCAAAAAACGACCTGAAACCAAGGCGCAGAAAGTATCGGCGCATTCCGCCGAAGGTGTACGCCGACTTCGTCCGCGCCATAGATGACATGCCTGACGCCTGCAGCAGGGACTCCAGAGAAGGGACCGTGCCAATCTGCCTGGACGGGAACGCCGAAGCGGCGGACGAAGGAGGCGCGCAGGCCGCTGCCCGAATTGGGCAACTGGCCGGATATGGCTCGGGGCGCAGCGGAACGACCAGCCTGTTCATGCCCCGCACTCCTCTAGCCGCCTGACGCCACGTCAAGGTCACCGGCCGTGACGCCCTGAAGGACGTCGCCGGTGCGCTGAAGAATCCTGCCGACGCCCGCATCCCCGAAAAGGACCGCGCCAGTCGTGGACAGCCAGAACACGTACCGGCTTTCGACGCTGTTCGCCACGTTCGAAGCGGCGGCGGCACCTCACCGGAAGGTCTGGAATCCACTGCGCGCCGAAGCACGGCCTGCCTAAGACATACAATTCTGTACTGGACATGATGTTCGGGCCGGCTTACCGGTTCCGGCATGGACACGCATCAGAAGCCGATCCGGGCGGCTCTCGCACTTCCCGGGAATCTCGACCGCCTTCGGGACATCCTCGCCT
>JAJEAY010000144.1 GCA_022824145.1 Rhodobacter sp.
TGTCGAGGACGAAATTGTTTTTTGCAGCCGGGTGAATAACTGCCAGTCGGTGAAACTGGAGTTCATGGCCTTCATAAACACTCTTCATGACTATCGGAAAGTGTTGTCCGATGGGGGAGCACCCCTGGACGTGAAGGGCGCTGGCTGGCTGGCGGCCTTCCCGGAACCGAATCGCGCTATACAGCTTCTTAGGAAGGTGACTGCAGACGCTCGCCTTGTTACCGCCTCTGAAGCTCTCGAAGCTGCTGCTGACCGGGATCCCTTCGGATACGACTTCCTGGGAAAGGCAATCGATACCGGCTTTCGGGTGGGAAGCTTCGCGGCACCCGAGCGTTTTGCGCTGAGCGTGCAGTTGGCGCGGCTTCTGGTCAGTCTCGCAGAGGGATCCGGGTTCGATTATCCGATCAGGTTCGACCGTCCAACTTCGCTTAAAGGGGTCAACGGAGGTGAACCGTATCCCGTGCTGTACATTGACACAATGACGCATCTTGCTGCCAAAGACATTCGGGAGAAAGAGCGCCAGCTTCTCGGGCGGCATGGGGCTCCCGACAGAGACGCCCTCAGGAGTTACCTTGAAGCGTACTGCAATGTCGTAGGAACAGAAGAGATTTCATTGCCGCATTCTGATGGCGATGCACCCGGTGATCCTCCTGAAAGCTATACCAAGCATAAGGAGAAGATCTCCGAACATCTTGAGGCGGAGAGGGGGCGCGAATTCCCTGGCGGCCAAATGGGTGGAGACCAAGACGAGAGCCGCGGCGAGATCCCTGAAGGCGAAATCCTGGCTCCTCTGAATCTCTCGATTTCATGAACGGCAATCACATTGGGTAAATTTGGGGAATCATATACTTGAGAGATGCTTGATCACCGCGCCGGTTTGCGCGAATGTGCGTGAGGTCGGAGTCGGGAATGTGAAGTGTCCGTGAACGGCTTAAGAAAGATGGCAGCATAACAGCAATGGGATGCGGTGTTGGCGAAATCGGATGTTCTCCGGCCTATTGACGCCACCGTTCGGCGCGACGCGAAGACAATTCTGCGAACCGCCCGCTACGGCGCATTGGCAACAGCTGAACCTTCCATTGGGGTTCCCATGGCGAGTCGGGTATCCGTCGCCACCGACAGCGAAGGCGCTCCTGTCTTTCCGATCTCACAGCTTGCGGACCATTTTGGCGCACTCGAGAAAAATCCCCGCGCCTCCGTTCTGCTTGGCGAACCGGGACGGGGAGATCCATTGGCGCATCCGCGCATTGCTGTTGCCGGGCGCGCGCACCGGGTTCCGGACCGGGATCGGAACCACATCCGTCAGCGCTTTCTTGCGCGCCACCCTAAGGCAGCGCTTTACGTTGACTTCGCCGATTTTGCGTTCTGGAGGCTGGAAATCGAAGGCGGGGCCTTCAATGGCGGTTTCGGCAAAGCCTATGAGATGGCACGAGATGATCTGGTGGCACCTACCGACCATGGGTTCCAGAAGATCGAACATGGAGCGGTCAAACACATGAACGATGACCACGCGGACGCTGTTGCGCTCTACGCAAGTGCCTTCGCAGGCCGCACCTCCGGAAACTGGAAGCTTGCATGCCTCGACCTTGAGGGATTTGATCTGACGTCCGGGGACGATGTCGCCCGTGTCTGGTTTGACCCGCCGCTTGAATCCGCCGAAGAACTGCGCCCGCGTCTCATTGCTCTTGCAAAGCAAGCGCGCTCTGAAACCGTCCGATAACAACGAAAGAAGACAGCTGTCATGCTTCATTCATTTTTCCCCAACCCAAAGCTCTTTTTCGTCTCAGGCGTGATCTGGGCAATCGTCTGCGTCCTCTGTTGGCACCTTTTCTTCAGCGACTGGGAAGATCCGATCGGAATCGCAGCCCTTTTTGAGTGGGATCCAGTCCGTGTCTGGCTCTACGAGTATACCGCGGTCTGCTACGCGTCTTTCGCCGCCTTCTGGCTCCGCTATTCCCGTCATCGCTGGGCGCGGTGGTCTGTGGCAGGTTCGGCCCTGATCGTTTTCGCGACTTGGTTCCAGGTGCAGCTTGACGTGATGATCAATGAGTGGTTCGGCACGTTTTACGATACCGTCCAGCAGGCGCTGGCTGAGCCGAACTCGGTGAGCGCAAGCGATTACTATACCCAACTCGCCACTTTCCTCAAAATCGCGATGGTGTTCATAATCACCGCTGTGATCGTTGCGTTCTTCACGTCGCACTATGTCTTCAGATGGCGAACGGCGATGAACGATTACTACGTTTCTCTATGGCCGAAGATCCGTCATATCGAGGGGGCGTCCCAGCGCATCCAGGAAGACACCATGCTGTTCGCGCGGATCATGGAATCACTTGGTTCGCGCCTGATCGATGCCGTGATGACGCTTCTGGCTTTCCTTCCCATCCTTTGGGGTCTTTCGTCATTTGTGAAGCAGCTTCCCATCGTCGGCGAGGTGCCGCAGGCGCTTGTCTTCATCGCAATCCTCTGGTCGGTCGTCGGAACGACGATTCTTGCGCTGGCCGGCTGGCGGCTCCCCGGGCTTGAGTTCAGAAACCAAAGGGTCGAGGCGGCCTTCCGAAAGGAGCTTGTGCTCGGCGAAGAGAACGAGGAACGCGCGCGGCCACCTACACTGACAGAGCTCTTCTCGAATGTGCGGAAGAACTACTTCCGGCTGTATCTCAACTATCTCTACTTCAATGTCGTACGCTACTCGTACCTGCAGGCGGGTGTGATCCTTCCATACATCGCTCTAGGCCCGACGATCATAAGTGCCGGGGTCACTCTCGGGGTCATGCAGCAGATTCTGCGCGCGTTCGGGCGGGTCGAAGGATCGTTCCAGTTTCTGGTCATGTCTTGGACGACCATCATCGAGCTGATTTCGATCTACAAACGACTGGCTGCTTTCGAACGTGCGATCGCAGGCGACGAACAGTCCTTGATCGAATTCGAAACGGATAGACCTGCAACGGCATAAACGAGTGGAGTGGGCAACCGCTTTTGACGATTTCCGTGATCGCAATTGAGTCGGCCTTGTGCCGAAGGCGGTCGTGGCCGTCGAAAGGTGGATTCCGGAATGCTGAACAGGATGGGGCCGGAAACTCCGGACCTGTAGGAACAGAGCGGCTGTGAAAGGAAATTTGCGGCGCTCGACGGCATGTTCTGGACGAGTTGGTCCGCCCCAGACCTGTATGCTTCCGATGGCCCACCGTGGATAGCGGGAGGCTGCATTCATCAAGGATATTGCTCATTCACCGCTGCCCTGATTCCTTGGTCACCTATGGCGGACATTGCCTATTGTCGTCGGAAGCGCGGATGACGAAGGTGCGTCGGCAGCTCGGTGGAGGATCTGACGCGGACTGGCCTGTGTGGCAGCCTCCGCTTGAGCTGGGAGGAGACCGTGCCAACTCTTCAGTCGACCATTCGAATGCGAACAGCGGTGCCATGGCAACTGAACGCGGAAAACGGACCAGCCGTCCTTCATTGAACAACGTGAGTGGAATTTCTCCGTTGCCAGATCAATCCCCGTGATGGTAGCTTCTGCAGAGGGGCTGTTCCCGCTTCGGAGGATTCCGTTACATCGCAGTTGCGGCGCCTGGCACAATTAGGTGCTTTCGGGTGGCGGCATAGAGCCCATGATCTTTGGACTCGTCGAAGCACCGCGGTTTCGATAGATGAGGCGATCTTCCCTCCCGAGCATCACACAGATGAAGCGCATATGAATGACCTGATCGATCTCGACCGCTATCCTCTGGACAGACCCGACAGTCCGGCCTGGTCGGATCTCGTCAGGGACAGTAAGACTAGACTGGCCGAAGACGGGCTGTTCAGTGTGCCGCGGTTCGTCCGAGAGGGAGCGCTGGAAAATGCCGTGGCCGAACTCAAGCCGGTTCTCGATCGGGATTCATTCTCGCATGTGCGCCGCCACAATATCTATTTCACAAGTGAGATTGAGGGTTTGGCTGCCGACCATCCTGCGCAGAGAGAATTCGAGACCTCGAACCGTACCGTCTGTGCCGACCAGATGGGTCAGTCTGGGATCATCCGGCTTTATGAATGGAACCCGTTCGCAGTATTTTTGGCGGCGGTAATGGACAAGCGGGCGCTCTTCACAATGGAGGACCCCCTGGCCCGTGTGAACGTGATGGCATATTCTGAAAGTCAGGCGCTGAACTGGCACTTCGACCGGTCGGAGTTCACCACAACCCTGCTGCTGCAGGCTCCTTTGGGAGGCGGAGACTTTGAGTATGATCAGAATCTGCGCAGCGATACGGACCAGAACTATGGCGGCGTTGCGGATCTTCTCGATGGTCGCCGTCTTCCTCAGAGAATCGAGTTGGAGCCCGGAACGCTTAACATTTTCAAAGGCAAAAACACCGCCCACCGCGTGACCCCGGTCAGGGGCGGTCAGGACCGAATCATCGCGGTATTCTCTTTCTATGAACGGCCCGGCGTTCAGTTTTCAGAGCGGGAACGCATCGG
>JAJEAY010000019.1 GCA_022824145.1 Rhodobacter sp.
ACGACGGGGCTCTGCCAGCCTCTCATCGCGATGATGCCGCCCCATGCCGTGTACATAGAGACGCATCTGGGGGGCGGCGCCATTATGAAGCGCAAACCCCCGGCACTCCTGAACATTGGCATCGACCTCAACCGCCGGTCGATAGACAGCTTCCGCTGCGCCTATCCGGTAGAGCTCCACCATGGCTGCGCCCACGAGTTCCTGTCCGGATTCGATTTCCAGGGTGACGAGCTGGTCTACAGCGACCCACCATACGTGCAGTCGGCGCGCAGATCGCAGCGCCGCTACCGCTACGACTACACGGATGACGACCATGTGGAGCTCCTCGGCATCCTGAGGTCGCTGCCCTGTGCGGTGATGGTTTCCGGCTATCCTTCCCGGCTCTATGACGAGCATCTGGCCGACTGGCGCTCGCTTGAGATCCAGGTCAACAACCAGGCCTGCGTGGTCACCGAGAAGCTGTGGTTCAACTTCGAACCCGACCGGGTGCACTGGGCGTCTTTCGCCGGGCGTAACTTCACCCATCGCCAGTCAGTTAAGCGGAAGGCGGAGAACTGGGGCCATCGTTACGCGGCGATGCCCCGGGGTGAACGGCTGGCAGTGCTGGCAGCGATGATGGCTGTCGAAGCCAGCGAGTCCGGGGAATGAGCCGGGCGATCCTCTCCGAATCCGCAGATCTCGCCCGGAAAACCGATCTTCAGCGTAATGTGGCCACCATGCATCAATGCCCGTCGCCGCAGCTGCGCTGGATGTCGGGAACAGGCATTGCGAAACCCGGTCTGCCAGAGCGGGAACGGATGGCGAACTTCCATTGGCTGAGGATGAAGGGAGCGCATGGGCGGCCGCACTATGCCATCGTCCATCCGTCACAGAATTTGGATCTTCCTTTGCCAATGGAATGAACTTTGGCCGCGAATCATGTGCGGCAGACTCCGAATCGAGAGTCCGGATACATTGGTGTTCTGTTGTCAGGAAATTCAGACGTCCAAGGAAGGAGAGTGTGTCCAGCTGCAGATACCGTAGCTTCGCTTGCCGCCTGAAGCAGACGAACGACAACCGCTTGGGCGCTGTCAATCGACGTGGGCGGCGATTGACCTGACTGACGGGCTCTGGCGGTAGCGGTCCATGATCTGCACCAGTTCCGCGCTGATGCCGGGCTCTGACAGGGCGTGACCGGCCCTTTCGACGATCTTCAGGTCAGATCCGGGCCAGGCGCGGTTCAGGCGGTATGCGGAAAACGGGGGACAGATCATGTCGTAGCGGCCCTGCACGATAACGCCCGGAATATGCGCGATCCTGTCGATCCTTTTGATGATCTGGTCCGGTTCCTCAAGAAACCCGACATTGCTGAAATAGTGGTTTTCGAGCCGGGCAAAGGCGCGGGCGAATTCCGCGGGGCTTTCTCTGCCCTTTCCATCGTTGCTGATCGAGGCGAGTGTGTTTTCCCAGGTTGCCCATGCGCGGGCGTAGCGCGTTTCCAGCATGAGATCGCCGGAAAACAGCCGCCTGCCATACGCGGCAATCAGGTCATGGCGCTCCACTTCAGGAATCGGGCTGACGAAGCGGTCCCAGAGTTCCGGCCAGAACTGGCCGGCCCCCCCTCCGTAGAACCAGTCGAGTTCGGCCTGTGTCATAAGGAAGACGCCGCGCAGGACCAGCCGCGCTGCCCGCTCGGGGTGGGTCTGGGCATAGAGCAGCGCCAGCGTCGCGCCCCAGCTTCCCCCGAAAACAATCCAGCTGCTGATGCCGAGAGCGGAACGAATGGATTCGATGTCGCGAACCAGGTGCCATGTAGTGTTGGCCTCGACGCTGGCATGGGGCTGGGAACGTCCGCATCCCCTTTGATCGAACAGAACAACGCGGTAGAATGCCGGATCGAAGTAACGCCGCATCGCCGGACTGCAGCCGCCGCCCGGCCCTCCGTGCAGCACGACTACGGGAATTCCCTCTCGCCTGCCGCATTGCTCAACGTACACGCGGTGGCCGTCTCCTACGTCCATCATCCGTCGGTCAAATGGCTCGACCGGCGGATAGAGTAGATGCCGAGAGCTCTTTTGTCTGTCCGCAACCCTGTCCATAAGTGTCCTATATTACCTTTTGAAGCCCGCTGCTACGGGACGAGATCACGCCGAAGAGGAATTCCGTATGCCAGATACCGTTGACGCTGACGAGATCGCCAAATTCGAGAGCATGGCAACCGAATGGTGGGATCCGCATGGCAAATTCAGGCCGCTGCACATGCTCAATCCGTGCAGGCTGGACTACATTACCGCACAGATTGCGGCGGAGTTCGACCGCGACCTGACTCGGGCGCAACCGTTCGAGAAGCTTCGCATTCTGGATATCGGCTGCGGCGGCGGCCTGCTGTCGGAGCCGATGGCCCGGCTCGGCGCCGATGTGGTCGGCGCCGACGCATCCGAGCGCAACGTCCGGGTAGCGCAGGTTCATGCCGAACGGCAGGATCTGGCAATTGACTACCGCCGCACCACAGCCGAGGAACTGTCCGAGGCGGGCGAAATCTTCGATGCTGTTCTGAACATGGAAGTTGTCGAACATGTAGCCGACCCGCAGGCTTACCTGTCGGCGTGTGCGGATCTTCTGCGGCCCGGAGGGCTTATGGTCTGTTCAACGATCAACAGGAACACGAAGAGTTTTGCGCTTGCGATCGTAGGGGCCGAATACGTGATGCGCTGGCTTCCGAGGGGGACTCATGACTGGTCCAGATTCCTGACGCCGGACGAGCTTCGTGACCTTCTTCACATAGCAGGGCTTGAAATGGTTGACAGCAAGGGTTTTGTGTTCAGTCCGCTTTCCTGGTCATGGGCGCTTTCGGATCGGGATCTGTCCGTGAACTACGTTACCACCAGCACAAAGCCATACTGACTGGCATTTCCAATGATCGGTGCTGTCAACTGCGACCGGATACTGTCCCTTCCAGGTGACCAACAGTGATTTTTCGGATCTGGAAACCACTGCCGTGCCCCTGTTCCTGCATCGACAGAAACCGCACTTATTGCGACGCGCTAGATCAAGCCCCGCACGGGATACATATGGCTCATGAAGGCATCGAAAGTTTCCTCGGCAACGAACAGGTTCCAGCCATCGCGGGGACCGGAATCTGCGGGGTTCTGGCCGGGACATGTCCGCAAATGCCCGAAATCGCTGCCTCCGGAAGCATCGCAGGCATAAATGCGCATAGCTGCGGCTGGCGAGAAAGGCCCTGCCGTTCGTTGGTAAGCTGCATAGCATCTGAAACGGAGAATGACCTTACAGGTGCGGGAAGTTGCAATATACCGGTGCCGTCTGGAACTTGCGGCGCCCTTGGGCCGCTTTCCCCCGCTAGTTCTGGCTTCGAATCAGATCCTTGATTTCGGCAATTTCCGCAGCCAAAATGTCGACTTTCTTCTCGATTCGGGCTTGGCCTTCCTGGAGCAGCGCCACGTCATCCCGGAGCAGCACCACATCATCCTGGAGCAGCCTCACATCCTTCTGGAGCAGCTTCACTTCAGTCTGGGTGTCTGAAACGCCGAGGACAAGCCATCCCAATGTACCTAGGAACGCAGCTAGGGCAATGCCGGCCAAAGCCACAGCCATCGGATGGCGGGCCAGATCGCCGGTGCCGCGCCTAGGCAGCCGCTCGGCCAGAATCCGCGCCAGCTCAGGACTGGCACCGGCCTGCTGCAGCTCCTCGCGCGTTACATCCATATCGACACCCCAGCTCACCTGCTTGCCCTTCACCGAATAACATGGTGGGAAACGCAGATTCAAGCCATTGCCGCGAACGACTCCAGCCGTGTGGGAATTGCGGCCGGTTTCGCCGCTGCTGCCGACCTGTTCAGGCACTTCGCCTTCGACGCCAAAACTTGATGCTCCGTTATGTCCGTCAGGCATCCTGCGAGGAGTGCGCCGGATACACCGAAGTGGACAACCGACCATGAGTCGGGATCAAAGTCCACGACATGCACATGGCGAAGCCGAACCACCTGAAGCACGCGGCTCGCCCGACCCGGATCGGAAAGTCGCGAAGCTCGCGGCCGGCTCCCCACCTTGCTGGATTCATCCAATCGAGGTTCCATCCCATTCCGGCAAATCACGGCCTCGCGGAAGGATACTTCACTCCATCACTCAAGAAGAAACCTGCAGGAATTCGGAATCAAGCGGATGAACGCGGACTGTCAGGACCAGCCCATGGAATGGCATCACGCAAAGAAAGAGCGCATAGAACATGTATCGCCGTCAGTTTCCGCACAGGACTCGAAAATCGAACATCCGGTGGAAGCGCATCGCGTCAATGGGTATGCCGGAACGAGACTCTTGAACTGAACTACGGATGGGAGGTTTGGCGGGTGACGATTCAAAGCGTTGATGTTGCCGTGATCGGCGGCGGGCAGGCCGGTATCGCGATGAGCGAGCATCTCGCGGAATGCGGCATTCCCCATGTTGTGTTCGAGCGGCACCGGATTGCGGAACGCTGGCGCACCGGACGATGGGACTCGCTGGTCGCGAACGGACCCGCCTGGCACGACCGGTTTCCAGGGCGGGAGTTCTCCGGCATTGATCAGGATGCCTTTGTTCCGAAAGAGCGGGTCGCCGACTACTTCGTCGAGTATGCGGAGCGGATAAACGCACCTGTGCGATGCGGCGTTGAGGTGACGCTGGTTGAGCGACTTCACGGCCAAGGGGGTTTCCGTGTCGAGACTTCGGACGGCGTCTGCCACGCAAAAGCGGTCGTCGCCGCGACAGGCCCGTTCCAGACCCCCGTATTTCCACCGCTTGTTCCGGAAGATGCGGCGGTCACCCAAATGCACTCCTTGGACTACAGGAACCCGGATCAGGTCGCGGAGGGTGCCGTCCTCGTGGTCGGCGCCGGGTCGTCCGGTGTACAGATCGCGGACGAACTGCTGCGGGCCGGGCAAGGCGTGTTCCTATCCGTTGGCCCTCACGATCGCCTTCCGAGGCGGTACCGCAACAGGGACTACGTCTGGTGGATGGGCGTTCTCGGCATGTGGGATGACGAACGCATTCCGCCCGGAAAGGAACATGTCTCAATATCGGTGAGTGGCGCATACGGAGGTCGCACGATAGATTTCCGCGACCTGGCGCACAAAGGAATGACGCTGGTCGGGCGAACGGAAGGATTTTCGGATGGCGCCATGCGCTTTGCCGGTGATCTTGCCAGGAACATTGCGGCAGGGGACGGGTACTATCTGTCGTTTCTTGACCAATGCGACGCCTACCTCGCGGCAAACGGGATCGATCTTCCGGAAGAGCCTGCCGCGCGCGATCTACTGGATGATCCGGAATGCCTGGCCAATCCGGTTGAGCGGCTGAACCTGAAAGAAGCCAACGTCTCTACGATCATATGGGCGACCGGTTACAGGCCGGATTTCAGCTGGCTGAATCTGGACGTCTTCGATGAGGACGGAAGGCCCAGGCATGTCCGGGGCGTCACGTCGGAACCCGGCGTCTACTTTCTTGGCCTGCCCTGGCTGATGAGCCGGGGGTCGTCGTTCATCTACGGTGTCTGGCATGACGCAAAGCACATCGCGGACCACATTTTCATCCAGCGGAAATACAGCGACTATGACGGAACGGCGAAAAAAGTCCGCAACGACGCTTGACCCCGGACCGGAGAAGGTGAGACCCCGGCTCATGCAACGCACAAGGCAGGACCACGGGAAAGGACCAAGGGAATGACCCATACCCGCATTCGCAGATTCAACACGCGCGACACCTACCCGGAACAGAACCTTGACAATGACCTTTGCC
>JAJEAY010000194.1 GCA_022824145.1 Rhodobacter sp.
TCCCGTGCGGAAACTGGCTGGAAGTCTGGGGACATCCAATCCCTGTTGCAGCCCCTTCCTTAAGGCGGTTAAAGACCGAAAGCTGAATTTTCACACAACGGACAAGGCTTTGCATCCAAAATGCCGCTGGCGGTGGTCAAACGACGGACAGGAATCCCGGCGCTGGGCGTCGCTGCCGCAACTGTCGCGGCGCTCTGCGCAATGCCCTATCTGGCGGTGCTGCTCGCAGCGTTCCAAGGCACTACGGAAACCCTGACCCATCTGGCCGACACAGTTCTGGCTAGATACACGGCCACGACGCTGGTTCTGGTGATGACTGTCGGCGCGGCCACATTCACCATAGGCGTAAGCGCCGCATGGCTGGTGGTCATGACGGAATTTCCCGGGCGAAGGCTCCTCGAGGTGGCATTGGTCATTCCAATGGCGTTTCCTCCTTATGTGCTGGCCTACGCCTACACGCATCTGCTTGACCATCCCGGAATCGTGCAGGCAACCCTGCGCGCAGCAATGGATTGGGGTCCGCGCGACTACTGGTTTCCGGAGATCCGAAGCCTGGGCGGCGCCGCGGCCATGCTTACGCTCGTGCTCTATCCATATGTCTACTTGCTGGCGCGCGCAGGCTTCATCGGACAGGGAGCGGCCGCTTTCCTAACCGCCAGGTCACTCGGCCGCGGATCGGTACGGTCGTTCACTTCGGTGTCATTGCCAATGGCACGACCCGCAGTTGCGGCCGGAGTTCTCCTGGTGTCCATGGAAACGATCGCCGATTTCGGAACAGTCAGTTATTTCGGCGTGCAGACTTTCGCGACGGGCATCTATTCCAGCTGGTTTTCCATGGCCGACAGGGCGGCCGCGGCCCAGCTTGCGTTGGGTTTACTTGCGTTCGCCCTGTGCCTTGCGCTGCTGGAACGGCTGAACCGCGGAGCGGCGCAATACCATTCCGGGCAACGACAGGGCACCGTGGCACGGATCGAACTGCCTGGCGGAAAGCGCTGGGCTGCGACTGCGTTCTGCATTGTGCCAGCGGCGTTGGGCGCACTGATTCCTGCTATCGGTCTGGCAGCGATGGCACTGGGATCCGAACAGGACATTCTAAGCGGGCGCTACATTGGCTTCATCCGCAATTCGCTGACCGTCGCAGGTGTCGGCGCAGCGGTTACAGTCGCCGCAGCAGTGGCGCTGGGAACATTTCAGAGGATCTGTCCCGGACGCTTCAGCCTGTCGGCGCTCCTGATCTCCAGGATGGGATATGCGGTGCCCGGCGGCGTGATCGCTGTAGGCCTGATGGTGCCGCTAGCGGCGTTGGACAACTCGCTTGACGCATTCATGCGCGAGCGGTTCGGCGTGTCTACCGGCCTGCTGCTAACTGGATCCATCTGGGTCTTGGTTACGGCTTACATGATCCGTTTTCTGGCTGCGGCTGTCGGCGCTTTCGAAGGCGGAATGGCATCGGTCAGCCCGAACATGGACGCCGCAAGCCGCGTGCTCGGACGCGGACCCTACGGCACGATCAGACATGTTCATGTGCCCATACTTGCACCAAGTCTCTTTACCGCGGGGCTGATTGTATTTGTGGACATCATGAAAGAACTGCCCGCAACCCTGATCATGCGGCCGTTTAACTTCGACACGCTGGCGGTTCAGGCGTTTCGCCTTGCATCGGACGAGCGGCTCGAAGGCGCAGCAGTTCCAAGTCTCGTTCTGGCTGCGATTGGATTGGTGCCGGTTATACTGTTGTGCAGGAACATGGCACGGCGCACGACCTGAGCATCTGCAACGCGCAGCAGCCCCAAGTTCATTCAACCGTCAATGCTCTTCAATGCGCTGCTGTCAACACCCTTCTGCCGCGCACTTCGAAACTTCCAGATTAACGCCATCAGGGCAGGATGGCGGTCAGCCAGTTCCCGGCCCGTCTTCAACGGGCCGGGAACTGACGAAGGATATGGGAAGATCACTCCCAACCCACCTCATTGTAAATCCGCTGGGCGGCTGGAACATTTTCGGCTACTTCGCTGAGATTCACGTCGTCGCCCCTGAACTCTCCCAGCGCCGCGATGGATGCCGCAACATCAACGCCGTCGACAACCGGATATTCGTCGTTGCCCGCCGAAAAATACGCCTGCGCACTGTCGCTCGCGAGGTATTCCAGGAACTTAACTGCATTGTCCCGGTTGGGAGCATGCCGCGCGACGCCGCCTCCGGAGACATTGACATGCGCACCGTTGCCGTCTTTGTCAGGAAAGACCCAGCCAATCATGTCGCGGCCTTCGGAAAGCCCCCGGACATCGGTTCGGATCGATCGCGCGAAGTAATAGGTGTTGGATACGGCGATGTCACATTCGCCGGAGACGATGCCGCGCAGCTGGTCGGTGTCACCTCCCTGCGGATCACGGGCAAAATTATCCAAAACGGCAGCCGCCCATTCCTTCCCTGCATCTTCTCCTTGGTGCGTAATTATCGCGGCAAGCAGCGTCTGCATATAGACATTGGTTGACGAACGGATGCAGATCCTCCCTTTGTACTCTGGTGACGCCAGGTCAGCGTAGGTCTGGGGCGGATTGGACACATCGTTCCGGTCGTAGAAAATGATGCGGGCACGGGTCGAGAATCCGAACCACTCATTGTCAGCATCCTGTAGATGGGCGGGAATTCGGGTCTCCAGCGCTTCGCTCTCAATCGACGCCAGCAGCTCCGCTGCCTTTGCCCGGGCGAGCCGGGTAGCATCGACGGTCAGCAGGACATCGGCCGGAGAGTTAACGCCCTCGGCCTCCATCCGCGCGATCAGCTCGTCGGCCTTTCCCTCGATTCGGTTGACGGTGATTCCGGTCATTTCCTCAAATTCGGAATACAGGCGCTCATCTGTGTCATAGTGACGGGAGGAATACAGGTTCACTTCTTGCGCAACCGCAGTGGTACAGAGGATTGAGAAGGCCGCCAGCGCGGGAATGACAGGTTTGGCAAACATCGGTGGTTCCTTTCCATTAAATCCGAGTGAAACAGTCAGGAACATAGATCTTCGGGACTTGCAAGGAAAAGCTGACAAAAAAAGTCAACTTTTTGCCTCAGTGTGAATGAGGTTGTGGTTCCAGCACTGAATGCCTCTTCCGGCATGGATTTTGGCAGCCGTAAGTCTACTGTTCGCCCCTGGCTTTCCGTTCCATCAAGCCTGGTTATCGGTGCGGTCGTTTCCGCATCCCAACCCGCGTGATGCAATGCCAAGCAGCTGCACCTATGTATCGCCCGACGCCGATCCTTCCTTTGTGCGCGCTGCCCCAAGGCAGGAAGCAATCATTGGGTCACGACCCAGTAACTGAACGCCACTTTGGCCCCCTCCGCTTGTCGATGCCGACTCCCTGAACATATGAGAACATAGGAGAACATAGGAGAACATAGAAGGGCCCGTGTCTGCATGGTAAGGCGCTCCGGTGCGCAGCCGTCAGATCCGGCTATCAAGGCCAGCGGCCAAAGCCCAACCAGAACAGTCAGCGGCGCCCGGGATGTGCCGCTGGCCGGACCCACCCGACACCGCAGCGTCAGCGGCGCCCGAAGCGGCCTCGGTCACCACCTGCACATCCAATCACTCCTGAGCCATCAAACAGCGGTTGAGAGGCGGTGACTGTCGAGGCGCGGGCGCGCACGTGTCCGGTCGCACGGCCCCATGGAAAGGAAATTGGGCCGAAGCAGGAAACAACCATGCAATAGAGGAGGCCTTCAGCGAACAAACCGTTTGTACTTCAACCGCTTCGGAACGATCGCGTCCGAACCTAGCCGACGCTTTCTGTCCGCCTCGTAATCCTCGAAATTTCCCTCGAACCATTCCACATGCGCCTCCCCTTCAAACGCAAGGATATGCGTGCAGATACGGTCAAGGAAAAACCGGTCGTGGCTGATGACCACCGCACAGCCCGCGAAATCGACCAATGCATCCTCCAATGCGCGGAGTGTCTCCACGTCAAGGTCATTGGTCGGCTCATCAAGAAGCAGAACGTTTCCGCCTGACCGAAGGAGACTGGCCATGTGAACCCGATTGCGCTCGCCGCCGGACAGCAGGCCAACTTTTTTCTGCTGGTCGCTCCCTTTGAAGTTGAAAGCTGAGCAGTAGGCCCGGGAATTCAGTTCGGCATCACCGAGATGGATGATCTCGGCGCCACCGGAAATCTCCTCCCATACGGTGTGCTGGCCCTCCAGTGCGTCGCGGGACTGATCAACGTAAGAAAGCTGAACGGTGTCGCCGAATTCAATCGAGCCGCTGTCGGGCGACTCCTGCCCCGAAAGCATGCGGAACAGAGTTGTCTTTCCCGCTCCATTGGGACCGATGACGCCCACGATTCCACCCGCAGGAAGCGAGAACGACAGTCCTTCGATCAACTGCCTGTCGCCAATATGCTTCGATAGATCATTAACCTCGACCACCTTTGAACCAAGCCGGGGGCCATTCGGAATTATGATCTGGGCACGGGCAAGCTTTTCGCGCTCCGACTGCTGCGCAAGTTCTTCGTAGGAATTGATTCGAGCCTTCTGCTTGGCCTGCCTGGCCCGGGGGCTCTGGCGAATCCATTCCAGTTCGCGCTCGAGTGTACGCTGCCTTGTCCTGTCCTCCCTGGCTTCCTGCTGGAGGCGTTCGGCTTTCTGTTCAAGCCAGGACGAATAGTTGCCCTCATAAGGAATTCCACGTCCCCTATCCAGCTCAAGTATCCAACCGGTGATGTCGTCAAGGAAGTACCGGTCATGGGTAACGATCAGTATTGTGCCGGGATACTTGATCAGATGGGCCTGCAGCCAGGCGACGGTCTCCGCGTCGAGGTGGTTCGTCGGCTCGTCCAGCAGCAGCATGTCCGGCTGTTCAAGCAAAAGCCGGCACAGCGCGACCCTTCGTGTCTCGCCGCCTGAAAGGGACTCAACCAAGGCATCGTCAGGCGGGCAGCGAAGCGCTTCCATGCTGACATCCACCTGTGCCTCGAGGTCCCAGAGATTGCTGGCATCGATTTCGTCCTGCAGCCGAGCCATTTCATCCGCTGTTTCATCGGAATAGTTCATCGCCAGTTCGTTGAACCGGTCGAGCGTCGCCTTTTTCCCGGCGACACCGAGAAGGACGTTCTCGCGCACGGTGAGGCTGCCGTCGAGTTCAGGTTCCTGAGGCAGGTAGCCGACACGAATGCCCTGCGCCGCCCATGCTTCGCCCGAATGATCTTTGTCGAGACCCGCCATGATGCGCAGAAGAGTGGACTTTCCCGCGCCGTTCACCCCGACAACGCCGATCTTGACGCCTGGGAGGAAGCTAAGGCGGATGTCCTCGAAACATTTTTTGCCGCCTGGATAGGTCTTTGAGACACCATCCATATGATAAACGAACTGCCTTGAAGACATCGGTTGCCTCATGTTTCCGGTCGCGAAGCGTCTAGCCGTTTTGGAAATGGTCGGCAACGGCCGCTTTTTCAGCTTTCCGCACTTCAGCCAAAGTCCGGGCTGGCGCCGCCGCTCAAAATGCGGGAAACGGAGCGCTGTCACAGACCTTTGATCACTGCCTTTTCCGCTTGGCGAAACCGGACATTTCCGATGGTGCAGCGCTTTTTCGAAAACGAGTCTCATGGATGGGATTCGTTCCCGCTTCCGGGACGATGGATGCCGGTGACCTGCAGCTTGAAGCGGGCGGCTGGATTGGCAATGGCGGATGGAGACCTATGGAAAACGATAACCGCTGTTAACCGCATGCATCGATTGAGTGCGATTGACGAGTTTGAACATTGACGGCATTGATTTAAGCGACATGCGCAGGCGCACTCAAATTTCAGTATCAGGGCTACCTGCTGTACGGGCCGGCCAGACCGTCGGCTTGCTGGGCGGATCGTTCGACCCGCCTCACGCAGGTCACGTACATGTTACGCGCGAGGCGCTGAAGCGCTTCGGACTGGACAGAGTCTGGTGGCTGGTCTCGCCCGGAAATCCATTGAAAAACGAGGGACCGGCACCGCTCGGACTTCGAATGGATGCGGCCCGCGGGATCATTCAGCACCCCAAGGTCGTGATCAGCGACATCGAGTCTCAAGCCGGCACAAGATACACCGCCGAGACCCTGGCAATGCTCAATGCCAGGTTTCCCGGCGTGCGTTTCATCTGGTTGATGGGAGCGGACAACCTTGCGCTGTTCCACCATTGGGAGCGGTGGCATCAGATATTCCGGACGGTTCCGGTCGGGGTCGTCGCCCGTCCGATTGACGTCACCGCCGCCCGCCATTCCAAAGCGGCCAATACATTTTCCTTTGCTCGTCTGGGGAACCGACAGTCCCATCTTTTGCCGAAGGCGTCCGCCCCAGCGTGGTGTCTTGTGAATGTACCGATGCTGGATCTGTCTTCGAGCGCGATTCGTGCCAGCGGCAAATGGATCGGAAAGGCATGCTGAGTCCGCCTGCCTCCGTTCGGCAAATGTAAACTGCCTGAACTGAAAGTCAGGACGCGCAGTGCCTGTGAACTGCAACCGGATGCATCAAACCGGCTTTCAGCAAGGGAATTGGCCTGCCAGCGTCCTATATCCTGTCCATGGGCACCGGATTCATCGGATCAGCAACCCCACCATGACATGACCGGGTTCATTGGATCGCCGCGACAAAATTCCCGCCGGAAACCTGCCCCAAACACTGCCTACACAGTAAGCTCGGACTTTTCAGCCGCAATCTCGCGATCGACTCGCAGGCGGAACTGCCTAGCACCGGCGTCAAGTCCGAGATCGATATGGGGGATCTCGGTGCGCTTCATGCCCTCATGCACCTTCTCCAGGACTGCCCGGTCCTCCTCGAAGGCCATTCGCGCCCCATTATTCATGAATTCAGAAACTTCTCTGTTGTCAGGATCCGTGTTCCGGTGCTGAAACCAGAAATACCGGGTCCGGTCCTCATCGATCGGAGTCATGAAGTTATACGAAATGTTGACGAACGTCTCAGGCACCGGCGCCTTGCCATATCCGCCCGTACCAACCGGCGTGTAGACAGACTTGTTCAGCGCCGTCGACGGGATGCACATTTCGTAGTGCTGAAGGCGGTCGCAGTTTCCCTGAAACGGCAGGAGGTTGGCATAGTAGGGCGAGGGAGGCCTGTCCATGATCCAACGAGAGACGATGACGCCACGATCCGTTTTTTCGACACTTAGCGGCTCATCGTCTGTCCCGGCACCGGCAAACGAGGTGACATGCACCCAAGCAACATGGCTGGGATCAAGGAGATTGTCGCAGATCCAGAGGTAATTGCAGTCTATGTCCATATGACCGCCGTCCGTCATGCCCCAGCTCGGATCGTCGAAATTCTCAATAGTGAACAGTTTGTCCGGATCCGCCCTCGCAGGATCTCCCATCCAAATCCAGAGGAACCGGTACCGGTCAATGACCGGATAGGACTTTACCTTTGCCCTTCTGGGAATGCTGTCCGGTTGGGTCGGAGCGGCGATGCAGGCGCCGCTGCGGTCAAACGTAAGACCGTGGTAGCCGCATTCCACTGCATCGCCCTTAAGGCGGCCCTCGGACAGCGGCAGCTTGCGGTGCGGACATGCGTTCTCAAGAGCTACCGGAGATCCATCTTCCTTTCTGTAAATCACAACGCGTTCGCCGAGATAGGTCTCCGCCCGGAGCTCGCGACCGAAATCCCGGCTCCAACCGGCGACGTACCAGCAGTTTTTCACGAACATGGGCTCTCCCCCGGCTAGGCTGTGCGGTCTGCACTATGGTCATGTTACCGCCAGTCGTCCAGTGCCTGTGCGCAGCACTCCTGACACGGTCAGGCCGTCTGTTTCTTCTGGCGGCCGACGCCCAAGGGTTGAAGAATCACATTGCCGCCATAGTATACGCCCGGCGCCTTGATGGCGCAGAGCGAATGGCTTCGCTTTGCCGGCCTCCATATATTCGGAGACCGCGCCTGACCGGTCGGACCAAGGAGGAATTCATGGCGAGAGCAATCATCACGCCGCTTACCCAGGTTCTGGAAGAGGGCAAACTGACACGCAAGGATCTGAGAGCGCTCATGCAAAGGTCGAACGGACCAGCGTTCAGGCGCTTGGTTCTCTGGATTGCGGTCCTGACCCTGACGTCAACACTGATCGCCCTTGCATGGGACAGCTGGCTGGTATGGCCCGCGATGTTCCTGCAGGGAATCGTAGTCGTGCATCACTTCTCGCTCCAGCATGAATGCGTTCACTACACAGTGTTCCGGACCCGTTGGATCAACGATCTCGTCGGTCAGATCTGCGGGCTGATCATCATCCTTCCGCATCGGTTTTTCCGCTACGAGCACTGTGACCACCATACCTACACCCAGCTGCATGGCGAGGATCCGGAACTGATCGAAATGCCGAAGTCAATCTGGCAGTATCTTTGGATTCTGACAGCGGCGCCTTACTGGAAATACAAGGTTTCGGAGGTCGTGCGGCATGCGTTCGGCCATCTGAACGAAGCGGAAAGGCGCTTCATTCCATCTGTCGAACACAAGTCTGTTTTCCGCGACGCACGGATGATGCTGGCGGTTTACGGCGCTCTCCTGCTTGGAATGGTCCTTTCCGGATGGTGGGCGCCGGTCTGGTACTGGTTCGTCCCTCTCCTGCTTGGCGAGCCTGTCATGCGCGTCATCCGTCTGAGCGAACATGTCGGGCGGCCGACCGTTGCCCGGATGCGCGAGAACACGCGGACCAATCTTGTGTCCGCGCCGTGGCGGTTCCTCTGCTGGAACATGAACTACCATGCTGAACACCATTACGCCCCATCGGTTCCGTTCCATGCCCTTCCCCAGCTGCACGAGCGGCTCAAAGACCATATCCATGTCGAGAAAAACGGCTATCTCGGCGCGCATTGGGACATCCTGAGACAGCTTCTTCGACGCAAGGGCGAAGAGGTTCCAGGAACCGCGTAATGCCTGGGAAGCAATGGCGTGACGCAATCGCCGTTGACGGGGTCGAAAGCAACTGGGTAACACGCGTTGCCGTGGGAACGCGCCAGTTCGCCATATACGACACGCCAAGCGGAATCCATGCGTCTCTTGCGGTCTGCAATCATGGCGGCGCTGACTTGTGTGACGGCTATTTCGATGGCCATGTCATCGAGTGCCCGCTTCATCAGGGGGCATTTGACGTGCGGGACGGGAGACCCGTATGCCCGCCGGCGACGCGATCTATGCGGGTATTTGAAACCCGAATAAAGGACGGAATGGTGCAGATACTGTTTTGATTTTCTTCGACTTCAAGTGCACCAATGATTCTGTCGCAGGTTATTCTGCCTCGCTTCCGCAGAGAAAGGTCAGGATTCGATCCAGTTTGCTTCGGCCGCGGATCACTACAGCGGGATCCTGAATTCTCGGCAGCACGGTCATCGCGTTTCCTAAGGCGGTCTGCCGCGGGCACTCACAAGGCACTGAAAAAGAAAAAGGTATTTCATCAGGGCGGAACGCCCTCATGGCCTCTTTATTTTGAATGGCTCCTGTCACAGCCGCCTTACGCCGGAAGGCCGTGCTTCAGGAACCGCCAGAAGTTCTCTCGAGACGGCTGAAAAGACGGGAAAGCCCGAAACAGATAACGAAATAGAAAGCCGCAGTCGTAATCCAAGCCTCGAAAATCATGCGCGACGACGCGACAAGCTCAACCGTCTTGTAGGTGAGTTCCTGGACCGAAATGAGTGAGAGAATCGAACTGTCCTTGATCAGCGAAATAAACTGGTTGGCAAGCGGCGGCACCACTTTCTTCATCGCCTGCGGAAGAACGATGTAGCGAAGCTCCTGCAGACCGCTCATCCCGATGGAACGCGCTGCTTCGCGCTGCCCGACCGGAATCGACTGCAGCCCGGCCCGAACGATCTCCCCGACGAACGCGCTTTCGAAAAGGGCCAGGACAATCACTCCTGATACCAGCGACGGGAACCGCCGCATGTCACCAAAGAACACCTCCCAGACGGCGTTTCCCTCCTGGCGCGCCACGGACCGCGACCAACGCGCCAGATCCAGCGCGTCAATGAGCTGCTGGGAGAGGAAGAAAAAGAAAATGAAGACCAAGACAACTGGAGGAACGTTGCGCAGGCATTCGAGATAGGTTCGCGCAAGCATGCGTACCGCGAGATTCGACGAACATCGCGCGATTCCAAGCACCGTGCCCAGAACCACCGCCAGAATGCTGGCGTAGATGCTGATCCGCACGGTCATCGCCAGCCCCTGAAGCAGCAGGTTGGCGAAATACTCCTCCCGACCTGTGTGATACCCGATGATGTAGCTGGGAATGACCTCCCAGCGCCATTTGTAGTTCAGCTTCCCTTCGATGGTGAAGAAAATGTAGCCGAAAAACAGAACCAGGGCGACCAGAATGACGTAGTCCGGCCACCGGAGTTTCCTGATGAATGCGAGCATCCCTCGACCGGCGTCGGCCAGCGCCCCGGCACAAATGGCCGGAGCACCGAACCGTTCCGCTTACTGAGCCACCTGGTCCGCCCAGTCTTCAGTCTTGAACCAGTAATCATGGCGCCCCTGCAGCCAGCCGCTGCGCCATTGCTGGGCGATCCAGTTGTTGAAGAAGTTGAGGGCGTCGGGATCGCCCTTGCGCAGCGCGAAGGCCTCGCCGCTCTGGGCGAACAGTTCTCCTTCGAAGACATAGAGCGTCTCCGGATAGCGCGCGGCCTCGCGGTTCGGCGTCGGCTGTGACGCCATCGTGGCGTGCGCCTTTCCGTTCAGCACCTCCTGCGACGAGGCGCCATCCTCATCGAAGAGAAGCAGCTGAGCCTCAGGGAAAGTTTCCTGAATGACGACCGCGGGCGTCGCGCCGCGTCGCGCGGCGAAGACAACGTCCGGCGAGTTGAAGTCATCCAGGGAGAATCCGCCCGCCAGTTCCATGTTGGCCATGATAGCGAGGCCGGAATAGGCGTAGGGATCGGTGAAATTGACCGTCAGGTTCCGCTGCGCGGTGATGGACATCCCGGAAATGATCACGTCGAAGTTCCCGGAAACCAGCGCCGGAATGATGCCGTCCCATGCAGTCGGGACGAACTCAGCTTCAACGCCCATGTCTTCGGCCAGCTGCCTCCCGACATCAAGCTCGAAGCCAATCAGGTCACCGTTTTTGTCCCGCATCGACCAAGGCACAAAAAGTGAAAGTCCAATACGGACCACTCCGTCCCGCTTGATCTGTTCGATCACGCTCTCCGAACTCAGTGCCTGTGTGGCCTGCTGTGCAGCGGCGGGAAGCGCTGCTCCAATCAAAACGGCGGCGGCAACAGCGGCGCCCATCGTTCTACGCGCAAGTTTCATTGTGTCTCTCCTTTGCTTGGTTGATTCAATCCGATGACAGATCATTGAACTACAGCATATCTGCGCTCCAGATAGGATACGCCGACTGACAGAATCAGGGTCACTGCCAAATAGACAACTGCGACAGTAAACCAGATTTCGAAGCTCATGTAAGTGTCCGAGATAATGTTGCGTCCTACCGTGGTCAGCTCGGCGACTGCGATCACGCTGACGATCGCGGACGATTTGACAAGATGCACTGCCTCACCGGTCATTGGCGGCAACATGAAGCGGATCGACTGAGGCAGAACGATATAGCGGTAGCACTGGCCAGTGGACATCCCAATTGACCTTGCGGCTTCCCACTGGCCCTTCGGGATCGCGTTGACGCCCGCCCGGAAAATCTCGGATATCAGCGCCGAATGGAAAACCGCCAGGGTCAGGATGCTGGCCCAAAAACGGTCCAAGCCGAAGATCTGCCCGATCACATAGTAAATGAGATAGAGCAGGACGAGGAGCGGAATGTTCCGCACCAGTTCAAGGAAGCAGATTGCAACCGCCGTTCCAACGACTAGGCCGGAGAGCCTAAGCAGGGCAACAAACAGGCCGATCGCAACGGCAAGCGCGAATGACAGGACCGACAGCTTGATCGTTGCCACAAGACCGATGACGATCTCCCCCCACTGGAATCCGTTTTCCGTGTATGAGAACAGATACTGCGGCACCCGGTACCACTGCCAGTTATAGCCCATGTTACGGGCGCCAACATACGAGCCGTATACAATCAGCCCTATGACAGCCACATAGATGACGCATGCCATTGGCACTGAATTGAGGATCCTTTGGTGTACAGGCCGCCTCGGAGCTGCGGAAACGCGCGAAACAGAGTCTCCCGTCGCAGCCATCCGTCAGTGTTCCAGAATCTGGTCAAGAAAGAGGCGGCAGCGGTCACTCGACGGGTTCGTGAAGAATGTATCCGGCGGCGCCTCTTCTACGATCCTTCCCTCTTCCATGAAGACCATCTTGTCGGCGACTTTTCGGGCGAAGCCCATCTCGTGGGTGACGACCACCATGGTCATTCCCGTTCCAGCCAGTTCGACCATGACGTCAAGTACCTCGTTGATCATTTCCGGATCGAGCGCGGAGGTTGGTTCGTCGAACAGCATGATGCGCGGTTCCATGCAGAGAGCGCGGGCGATCGCAACCCGCTGCTGCTGTCCGCCCGAAAGTTGGGAGGGATACTTTTCGGCCTGCTCCGGTATATGAACCCGATCAAGAAGTGTCCGCGCCATCTCCTCGGCTTTGTTCCGAGGTGTTCGGCGCACTTTCATTGGGCCTATCATCAGGTTCTCGATGACTGACAGATGCGGGAACAGGTTGAACTGCTGAAACACCATTCCAACTTCCTGACGCAGCCTGCGGATGTCTTTCGATCCCTCGAACACGTCGATTCCATCCACCACCAACGATCCCGAATCATGTCCTTCCAACCCGTTGAAACAGCGGATCAGGGTTGACTTTCCCGAACCGGACGGTCCGCAGACCACTACGCGTTCGCCCCTTTCAACGCTGATGCATATGTCTTTCAGAACATGGAAATCCCCGAAAAACTTGTTCAGACCAGTTGCCTCGATGATCGAGCGGGTGTTCATGGAACCGCGCTTTCAGACATCGACGGTCCACTCCGACAAGGAATCAGATAGCTGGCAGCGGTCACAGCCATGGACCCTGCTGCCGAATTTCGCCGGTCAATGAAGAATGGGCAGGCCGTGCGCATTCAACCAATTCCCAGTGGCCGTGTATACGTCATCCGCAAATGCCCGCACGGATCGCTGCAACAATGGTAGTCAGGACGGCAATCTCCAATCCTTGCGTTTACGTGACTATAGCTGCATTGCTTAAAACGCAAGGCGCGGGTTCGCCACGCCAACGGCAGGTATAGACCCACAGACACGGTGAACGAATGTCCGCTTGGATCAGGATGGTTCCGGACGAGGATGCCAGCGACGCGCTGGCCGACGCCCTGAACGAGGCCCGCACACCCCACGGAACTGTGGACAATGTGATGCGGGTTCACTCATTGCGCCCGAACACCATGCGAGGTCATGTTCTGCTTTACCGAGCCTGCCTCCACGACGAGGAAAACACCGTTCCGACATGGTTCCAGGAAGTTGTCGGCTCCTATGTCTCGATCCTGAACGGATGCGGCTATTCCACAGCCAACCATTGGGCCAACGCGAGGCATCTGATCGATGACGCGACGCGTTCCGACAGCATTGAGACAGCGCTCAGGAACCGCCGTCCGCAGGACGTGTTTTCCGGTCGCGAGCTCGCCGCGCTTCTGTATGCGGAACAGCTGACGCTCCATCCCGCCGAAATGGAGGAAAGCGACGTGACCGCCCTACGGGAAGCAGGTTGGAATGACGGCGAAATCCTGGAGCTGAATCAGATCGTCTGCTATTTCAGCTATGCCAACAGACTGCTCAACGGGTTGGGGGTCACTACCGAGGGTGACGTCGTCGGATATTATTCCGAGCCGTGAGCCTTTCATCTGGAGAAAGACGGCTCTGCAACCGGTTCAGCGGATTTGCGAGTATGGGTCGGAGAACAAAGCCGAAGGCATGCCTGGCTGAACTTTCGATGCGGTATTTTAAGGATTGTCCGAGGGAATTCAGGCTAAGTTCCGTGCTGGCAGCAAATCCGTCCCACCCGGTCGGTCCCCTTCCGTTAAATTCACAGCCGCCAACGCCTGCGGGTCCGCTATCGCTTTGCGGCCGACGTTTCCGCCATGAGCGTTAACGCCGCAAGCGACCTCACTAGAGGTGCGGTTGCATCGCATTTTCGCAGGCTGGCGGTTCCGGCCGCCATCGGCATGCTGTTCAACACGCTCTACAACGTCGTCGACATGTTCTTCGCCGGCCTGCTGTCAACGAGTGCACAGGCTGGTCTGGCCCTCGGTTTCCAGGCGTTTTTCATCGCTATGTCCGTCGGGATCGGTCTGGGAGCCGCAATGGGCTCGATCGTTGGAAACGCTCTGGGCGCAAGGAACCGGCGTCTGGCGCGCCGCGCCGCAGCCCAGGGAGTGAGCTTCGGGATCCTTGCCTCGTTGGCTCTGATGCTCGCGGGCACCTGGTACGGCACCAGACTCCTTGAGCTTGTTTCCGAGCCCGGCCCTTACCGCGATGCCGGAACCAGCTATTACCTTATCCTGTCCCTGTCGCTCCCCGGATTCCTTGTCGCTTTCGCCTGCAACGGCGTCCTGCAGGCGCACGGCGACGGACGATCGATGCAACGTGCGCTGATCGCGGCGTTTTTTGCGAACATCGCCCTGAATCCGCTTATGATATTCGGAATTCCCGGGATCTGGGGCGGGATGGGGTTTGACGGACTGGCAGCGTCTACCGTCGTCAGCCAGACCGGCGTAATGGCGTTCATGGTGTCCAGACTGTTTCGGCTTGACACGATGGCCAGGATACGGCCCGCCCATCTCATTCCGCGCAAGGCCATGTTCCGCGATATTCTTTACCAGGCGCTTCCGACGGCCTTCGCGCTGGTGATCAATTTTCTGTCAGGATTTGTGGTTCAGTTCGTTCTGAAAGGTTTCGGAGAGCACGCCATTGCGGGATTTGGGATTGCGATCCGGCTGGAACAGATACTGCTGCTGCCCGTGCTCGGAGTGACCGGCGCTCTTCTTCCGATCGCTGCGCAGGCCATCGGAGCAAAGGATTACGGGCGTGCCCGCGCAGCGCTGTTCCACTGCTGGAAGACCGGATTCGTCATGACCGCCCTTGCGTTTCCCATCCTTTGGATCCTTGGGCGCCCTGTTCTGGGCCTCTTTACCGACGACGAAGACGTGATTCGGGTCGGGCTGGCCTATCTCAGAGTCGAGAGCTTCATTCTTCCGGTCTACATGATGCTGTTCGCGATCAACTCATTCCTTCAGGCGCTGAAACGCCCGGTCTGGTCTGTCTGGATCGGACTTTACCGCCAGGGGTTTGGAATCGCTTTCTTTGTCTGGATATTCGTTGGGATCCTCGAGTTTGACGAGACCGGAGTCTGGTTTGGCGTGGCGTCAGCCGTAACGACCGGTCTTCTGATTGCGCTGGCAATCACGTCACGCGTCGCAAACCAGAGCATCGGAGGTCTATGGCGAAAATCCGAAGTGTCAGGCAGAAGCCTGTGATACGGTTTCGGAGGCGACCTTCGTTCTCTGATTCCAATTCGATAGGCGATTTCTGTGCTGACCCGCGGACGATAACGAATCCGAGGGACAGGGATGCCAACCCTGCCCGGTAAACCACACGCTTCAGCCATCACTCTTCGAGGTCGACGGTTACCTTCATCAAGGTGTGAGGCGCCGCGCCCTCGCGCCGCGTTCGATTGCGGCGGCGGCGAGCCGGTCGATTGAGAGTTCGTAACGGATCTCACGCAGGAAAATCAGCTCGTCCTCACCCAAACGTCCGTCCGCTGCCGCCACTTCGCAGGCCAAAGCATACGCTGTCTCAAACATACGCTCCGGAAGGGAAGACCGGATCAAGCCGAAGAACATGTCAAGGCCGTCCTTCTCCTCAAACAGGTCGAGCACCGTCTTTGAGACATGCTGAAACCGGTTCTTGTCGTATTCAGCGAAGGCGGGAAGGCCATCAACCAATGACTCGATGCAGACGAGCTCCGAGGTTTTTATATTCCTGTCGCTGGCGGATGTGGCAATCATCACGGCAACCAACGCATCCTGGGCAGACAGGGAGGGAGGGGTCTTTGGCAAGGCAGCGATCCTTTTTGGAGTCTGTTGCAGTGCAGCATATTGACGCGACAGCGCACCGGCAATAGTCAGAGGCACTCCCCACACAGGGCCTGCGGGCCTGCCGACGAAAGAACGCGAAATGTGCAATCTGCGCGACGCTGCTATGAATTCCAAGGCATGGCCCTTCGAGGAAGCGCGACGCCTGCTCAGGCGCTTCAAGTCATCTCCGCCCGAAAAAGGCTATGTGCTGTTTGAAACCGGCTACGGTCCCAGCGGTCTGCCACATATCGGCACATTCGGGGAAGTCCAGCGCACCATAATGGTGCAGCGCGCATTTGCAGCGGTCTCCGACATACCGACAAAACTCATCTGCTTCTCGGACGATATGGATGGGCTGCGCAAAGTTCCCGACAATGTCCCGAACAGGGAGCGGATGGAGGAAGACCTCCATTTGCCGCTGTCAAAGGTAAGGGATCCGTTCGGAACGCACGACAGTTTCGGCGCACACAACAACGCACGGCTTAATGCGTTTCTGGATTCGTTCGGATTCGAATACGAATTCGCCTCTTCGTCGGAATACTACACGTCCGGCCGGTTCGACGAGATGCTTCTGACCGCCCTCGAACGGTTCGACGACATAATGGAAATCATGTTGCCGACGCTGGGACCGGAACGGCGGGCCACCTATTCTCCGTTTCTGCCGGTATCGCCAAAGTCCGGCCATGTCCTTCAGGTGCCCACGGTCGAGAGGAACGCCCGCAAGGGAACGATCGTCTACGACGAACCGGATGGCGAGCGGGTAGAAGTGCCGGTTACGGGCGGAAGCGTAAAGATGCAATGGAAGCCTGACTGGGCGCTGCGGTGGGCAGCACTGGGCGTTGACTATGAGATGTCGGGCAAAGACCTGATCGATTCTGTCAAGCAGGCAAACCGGATCTGCCGTGCCCTTGGACGACGTCCGCCTGAATCGCTGACCTACGAACTGTTCCTCGACGATCAGGGCCGCAAGATTTCGAAATCGAAAGGCAACGGCCTGTCAATGGAGGAATGGCTGGCCTATGCATCTCCGGGAAGCCTCGGATACTTCATGTACCAAAAGCCGAAAACGGCGAAACGGCTTCATTTTGACGTGATTCCCAAGACGGTGGACGAATACCACCAGCAGCTCCGCACCTATCAGAAGCAGGATCTCGCGCAGCGGCTAGCAAATCCTGTGCATCACGTCCACGGGTCCGACATTCCTGAATCCAGTATGGTCATTCAGTTCGCGATGCTGCTGAACCTCGCCTCAGTTAGCCATGCCGAGAGCAGGGAAACGCTCTGGGGATTCATCCAGCGCTACGCTCCGGACGTTTCGCCGGACACGCATCCGGATCTTGACGAGGCCGCTGGATTCGCGGTCCAGTATTTCAATGACCTCGTGAAGCCGACGAAGACGTTCCGTTCCGCGGATTCAAAGGAACGCGCGGCGCTGGAGGATCTGCGTGACCGGCTGCGCAGCTGGAATGGAGGGATGGATCCCGAAGAACTCCAGTCAATGGTGTTCGCAGTTGGGAAGGCGCACGAATTCGAGCCATTGCGCGAATGGTTCAGGGCGCTCTACGAAGTGCTGCTTGGCGCATCACAAGGGCCAAGATTTGGCGGGTTTATCGCGCTTTTCGGAATAGATGAGACTGCCAAACTGATCGATGACGCTCTGTCCAACCGGCTTGCGGAGCAATAGTGTCCCTTTGGACAAGGCTCAGGTAGATAAAGGCGCAAAGTTGACCAAGAGCGAAGTGCGCGTCCCGACTTGCGTGATGTTCCTTCTACGCTTCCATTCAATTGCGGCCGGATGCTGATTCGCCTTCGCAGCCGCGGTTCGACCATTCCAGTCGACCGTAGTGACGCGCGGGACAATGACCATGCTGGATGCGTGGTGGACCTGAGTGGGGTGTATTATCCATCGGGGGATCCCTCAGGACAGTCGTCCAAGCGACGCGGCAATGTCTTCGAACGGCCTCTGGATTGAATCCGGATCGTTCGGAATCCGCGAGAAGGATGGCATCGCCCCTTGACGCCGGGATTCCACTCAATTACCAACCCGCACGGCATGGCGGAGTAGCTCAGTTGGTCAGAGCAGAGGAATCATAATCCTTGTGTCGGGGGTTCAAGTCCCTCCTCCGCTACCAGGCTCTCTGACGCCTTGAGCCACCGTCGAACACAGTCACGTTGTCATACACACCCGCCCTGAAAGCGGCGACCCCGGCGGTGAGATTTTCCTGGGTAGGATTCGGGTCAACATCAGGAAACACCGCCCGCCCCTGCCCTGAAGCTTCAAATGCGTCGAGCGTCATTGACACGATTTTCAGGCTCGGCGGCGCATGCGTCGCCTGTTTCGGCGGTTCGCCCAGGACTGAATCTAATGTCAGTCGGATAAAGATCAGTTGGAAGCCATGTTCACCATTCAGAGGTTCGTTCAGCGGAAAACAGCACTGGAGGTACGGAAATATTCACACGAATAGGTGTAATGCATAGAGACCGGACACACGTGCGTCGCATCTCGATAGCCTTAAAAATCTGTTCGGTTTCCGCGACTTCTTCCGCCATTGTTGCCCGTAACCCTATCCACAACTCGATGCACTAGAAGTCACTTTGGCGACAGATGGGAGAAGCGGCAACTTTCCTTCCAGTCCCCGTCCTGCGCTTGGCAGACTCTAGTCTGTCTGGGTTGGACTGACGGCCGAGCGACCGGGTTCGCTGTTATGCAACAGTCGGCCAGTTCCTGCCTTTAAAGTCGTGATTCTCCACTCCGGCTTACCTTTCATCTGATATTTGGAACTGCGGCAACTTCTGGAGCACGAGATTGCTGTTACGTTCTGCAATCCAACCATGATGCTATGTTCTGATCGAGTCGCTAAATTGCCACGAACACCATTTAGGCGGCGAGCGCACCGACAATGAAAACGCCGTTGGCCAAGATCTCTGGATGTATGTACCTCTTCACGACTTTACCACCGGGCCTGAAGGCTGTGCGCCTATCGGTGCTGATCAATCAGGACGGTATTGCCGTCAGGGTCAGTCACCACAAAACTGGCCGGTCCTTCGTCACCTCCCTGCTCTTGGGTTATCCCCAGTCCAGCGGCGGCGAGCTTTGATTTGATCTCGCGGACATCGGTGAAAGGATCGGTGTTCTGGGCAGACTGATCCCAGCCCGGATTAAAGGTGAGCATCATACCCTCGAACATGCCCTGAAAGAGGCCGATCACTGCCTCACCATTCTTTAGGATGAGATAGTTGTGCTCGGACATATCCGCAAAAGCTTCAAATCCGAGCGCTTCGTAAAATGCGCGTGACTCTGCGAGGTCATTCACACCTAAGCTTATGGAAAACGCGCCAAGCTGCATGGGACAGATCTCCTATTTTGATGATTGTGACCAGTGTATCGAATTTCGTTGAAAGACCCATACCCTTTGCCAGTGCAGGTCTTTGTTCTGTGTTGGGTGGAAACTGGCCAATTGCGGAAACGCTCTGTACTCCTGTCAATCCAAGTCGACGGAAAGACGGCAACACGTCTATGTGCAGCTGCACCAGCAAATTTCGATTCCGACTGTCTCAAAGCGGAGGGCTACGCGAACGACCCCGGTTTAACGGATCTCATTGTCGGCGATCGCGGGTGCCGAAAACATCCATCGGCCAATCGGCAGCGTCATGCTGGTTCAAGAGCCCGCAGTCCCGTGATCACCCCGCGAATTTCGGCAAGGCCCCGCATTCTGCCATTCAACGGATAGCCCGGATGCGTTCCACGGCCAATGTCGGATCCCAGTTCATGCCCGTGATCCGGCCGCCAGACAATTCGCGCATCGGAGATTCCTTCAGAGATCCGCCGCCGTTCCTCGTCCAATAGAACACCGACAAGCGCGGGCATGTCCGTGTCACCTTCCAGATGCGCCGCTTCCTGAAACGATCCGTCCGCTTCCTTCGATACGTTTCGGAGGTGGGCGAAATGAATGCGCTCAGAATTCATGGAAGCGATCGTCGGAACATCGTTCTGTGGATGGGCGCCGAGGGATCCCGAGCAGAGTGTCAGTCCGTTCGCGCGCTCCGGAACCGCCTGCATCACCCAAGCCACGTCTTCCGAGGTCGACACGATGCGCGGAAGCCCCAACAGATCCCGTGGCGGATCATCGGGATGAACGCACATGCGCACTCCCAGATCGGACGCCGCCGGGATAACCTCCTGCAGAAACCTGTAATAGTTCTCACGAAGCTCCGCCCGGCCAATGCCGTCGTAGGCGGCCAGCGCATCCTTCAGTTCAACCACCGAATATCGGTCGTAGGCTCCGGGAAGCCCGGCCATTATGCTTGAAAGCAGCTTGGCTCTATCGGCTTCGGACGAACCCTCGAACCAGGAGGTCGCTCGGATGACCACGTCATCGGGATAACTGTCAGCCGAGGCTTCCCGCCCGACCATATGCAGTTCGAACGCCGCCATCCTGGCCGCGTCAAACCGCAGGGCGGTTCCACCCCCGCGCACTGGCGCATCCAGCGTCGTTCTCGTCCAGTCGAGAACCGGCATGAAATTATAGCAGATGACGTTGATGCCGCATTCCGCCAGGTTCGAGAGCGACTGCCGATAGTTTGCGAAAAGCGGCTTCAGGTCGCCGTCACCGCGCTTGATGTCGTCGTGGACTGGCAGACTCTCCACAACCAGCCATTCAAGCCCCAATCCAGCCTCTGCGATCAGCGCCTTCCTTGCCTGTATGGCTTCAACCGACCAGACTTCGCCGCTTGGTATTTCGTGCAGGGCCGTAACCACTGCTCCCGCCCCAGTCTGGGCGACTTCAGGCAATGTGATTCCATCCAGCGGCCCGAACCATCGCCAGCCTTCGATCATCCGCTTACCTCCATTTTCCAACCGCCGGTTCCTTCCCGTCCCATTCCTTTCCTCCCGCCTGACTGATGAGAACGCTTTGATCATACTCACATCGGACAGTCTCGAAAGCGCAATGGGCTTTCAGTTCCTTCGTCGACGGCAAGACTACGTCGAATTGAAACCCCGCTTTCCGCCAAGGACATATCGCACAAGAGGTTTTGTGCTTTGCCCACCCATCGGATACAACATCTATGGATCAGTTGGAAGCTTGGTGACCCTCGTCGCGTCTCGGCCTGGAGAAGCCGCTCGTCAGGCCATCGATGTGCTCGTGGAGACCGACCGGAATGTCCTGCCAGAGCGGGTCGAGTATGAATTTGACACCTTTACGCCGTGAAAGTTTCGCTGCCTGTACGAAGTCCGCAACTCCTGACATCAGAACGATTACGTCGGCCTGACGCTCCAAGGCGGTCGAAGCTATGTCGAGGCCGATTCGCATATCAACACCCTATTGGCGCAATGCAATGGTGAAGGCGTCGTCGACAAGGTCGTCGACTGAAATGCGACGGCTCAAGAGCTTCTTCTGCGAGCCGTTTCGCAGGAGCCAGGAACCGCCTGGATCCTTGCGAACCTCACCGAGCTGCACTGCAAGGCTGGGTTTGCCATGCAGGGCGTTGAATAGCTCTTCGCGAAATTGCCCCTAAGTGTACGTGAATAGTCAATGGGCTGGCGTCTGCATCTTGCCGCGATACGGCCGCGCATCAAAATAGAAGGTCCGGCACAGCAGACTATAGGCATTCGGAGCCTGAAATACCTGGTTCAGCTGTTTAAGGTGGCGGCCAACCAACTGGCTGACCGCGACTGCTACCGCCCTCGCATCGTTGGTATCCACATCCGGACGCACGCCCGGTAAACGCTTCAGCAGGTATCCGCCATCAATCAGGATTGCAGTGCGCGCCATATGAACCGGTTCCAAAAAAAACGCCCCAAGGGCTTGGCCTCGCTCATGATCGCCGAACCTGAACACAGGATGGGAGCGAGGCGTACTGCCAAGGGGCTGATGAAGAGAGTATAATCGCACATCGCGCAAAACGCAACACCTGTATCCTGTATGCGAAATCCGGGTGCTGACGTTTCGGACTGTGGCTGCATACCTTCAGCTGCGCCTACGTCCGCGGCGCGCGTTAACAGAGCGCATGCACCATCTCGGCGTTCGCGTATCCTCCTTTTTTTTTAATGACGGACCGCAACGGCTCCGCGTCTTCGGCCTGCGATGCCACTTCACGTGGCATTGCCATTTTACTTCCCAACCGTTGTGTATCCTAGCATCCTGACATCATTGAATTGATGAATACAGCGCTTTCGGACGGGCGGCCAATGCCCTTCGCTTCGACAGCTCTGTGATCTGAGGTTAGGAAAACGGCAAAACCTCCGTCAAGCAGCGCATTCAGCAGTTCCGCCAATGAGCCTTCGCTAATGCACTGACGGCTCGAAGGCCACCCTGCCGAAGCGGCTGGAGGAGCGTGCTACCGCGTTCCGGACGGCGCCCGCTACCCGCAGGGCATGGTCTGCGCCTCTGCCGGCCCGGCCAACGGGATGTCCGCGGATCCGGCGAGCCGGGCAGGTCGGGCTTTGCACGGCGCGTCTGCGACCGCTGCCACAACGCGCGGTCAGCCTTGGAACGGGAGGGACAATGCAACGCCGCATGGAATCACTCTGGGGACCGCGGCGCACGGCGGCAGCCCCTGCCGCCAGCCAATCGCATTCGGTTAAGCAAAATTCCACTTCGCGGATGCCCATGTTCGCGTTCTTTTCAGCGCATATAATGTAGCTTTAACGAGAGAAAGAGCAATATATTGATCCCTATGTGCCGAATCGATTGATCTTGGCGGGATCGAATCCCGTTAACCGAACGCAATTGTGCCGCCAGCGGGCACCCGTTCCGCGCGCAGGCGCTCCACATTCGGCCCGGAACGGGCCGAACCGGCTAGAATCCGGGCTAGCCTACGAACCGCATTCGGGATAGGCGGGGGCAGGATCGAGGGCGAAGCGCCCCGAATAGTACGGTCCAGACCGGATGCGGCATCGAACAGGGAAACCCATGATGAGACAAGGATTTATTGCCGCGTTACTGGCGGTGCAGTGCTGCCTGCTCCATTCGGTCGAGGCCCGCGCTGCCGATCTTGTCGAGTGGCAGTCCACCGACAGCCTGAATCGGCTCGCCCGCTCCTCTCACAAAACGGACTTCTTCCCCCTCAGCAACCATTTCATCAGTCAGGACAATGCGATCTTCTGCGGTCCGGTGTCATCGGCGATCGTCCTGAACGCGCTGCGGCTCGGCAAGCGGGACGGCCTGCCGAAGGACAGAGCGTCCATCGCGAAGGAGGAGATGGCATGGCTGTGGGAGGGCGCCGACCCGTTCTACGGGAAGTACACACCGAACAACGTCTTCACCGACCGGGCGAAGTCGCGGCTCGAGGTGTTGGGCAAGCCCGTCCCGATCAAGGGCGAGTTCAAGAGCGACTTCGGATTCCAGCTGCACCAGATCGCAGAGCTCCTGCGCAGCCACGGTCTCGAGGTCGCGCTCCGGGTCGTCGACGACGGCACGGACACCTCGACGATACGGCGCGAGCTTGCCAAGAATCTTGCCACCGGGGACGATTACGTGCTGGTCAACTACTCCCGCAAGGCGCTCGGCCAGCCGGGCGGAGGCCACATCTCGCCGCTCGGGGCGTATGACGAAGCCAGCGATTCCTTCCTGGTGATGGACGTCAATCCGAACCGCGCCCCTTGGGTCTGGATCGCCACTGAAGACCTTGTCGCGGCAATGCGAACCTTCGACACGGTCGAGAACCGCGGCTACGTCCTCGTCTCGGAAGGCGGGTAGCCGGACCCGCACTGTGCCGGACAAGCGGGCCAAGTTCCGGCGTCCCGGAAACCAGAGCCGCTATCCCGGGATTCGAGGTTGCCATTCCGGGCGGCGGCAGAGCGGAAGCGGTTCCCGGTGCCGGGCGAATCAAGCGCACCCGTCAAGCCGAGGCGGGCGATGTGCGGCGTCGGCAGGTGCACGACGATCAGGATGACTGCGATTCCGGCGGCCGGGAATGCCGCGTGGATGCTGCGCTGGAAACGGACGATTGCGGAAGGCAGGATTGGGGCAAGACATGGCAAGCCTTCGGTCGGGCGGCGGGAACTCGTCGGTCACTGCCACGCTCCATGCGACGGAGAACGGAATTCACGTCGAGAGTGGGGCTGTCCTCGTTGCCCATCGGCAGGCAGCGAAGGCGCTCCAGGCATTCGGTGGGTGCCAAAGACCGTCCGACCGCCGCTGTGCAGATGTTCCGCGGGAGATATGCTCTTCTGGCTTGCGCTGAAAGTACCGCTTCCCGACGTTCCAGTAAGCCAGATGGTGTCCCTGCGGTTACTCAAATATGCAATCCCAGATGGAAACAGTGTCGTTAAACGAACCTCGTACCAAGCTTGAGGGGACGTCATGCTTAGTCACTCTCATCCCCAGCAATGTCCATTCCAGCTAATGGATTTCCCAGACAGCCAATCGGCGCCGGTTGCATACAGCGCTTCAACCTCAGGCCCCTTCAGGCCCGGCATGTCCGCCTTTACCGGGTATCCCACCTGCGACTGAAGATAGGCCAAATGCCGGTAGCCTTGCGGAAATGAATTCAGGACCTCAGGATCCAGCGTGACAGTGGCGCCGGGCTCAACCGGATCCATACGGTCCTTTTCGTAGATCGGCTGGCGCAGGCACATGCCCCATCTGCCATCGCGCTTTTCCAGGAAGTCATGAAACCGGCCAGTGCAGACCACATCGACCAGCACTCCATGAACCTTGCCACGCTGCGAAATCGTCATTTTGGTTTGGGTGACAGCTCGGTTTCCGGCGATCTCACAGGTGAATCCACCAAGAAAGTGCAGAATGGACACACCGCGCGCCCACCCTTGCCTGTTCATCTCGATGAATTCATCAGCTGTACCTTGGGTCCAGGTAGCCATCATGCGTCCGTCGTCGTGCCAGACTGTCCGGAATCTGTCCCAAAAGCCAGCATCCCGCCAAATGGCCCAATTCTCGATCAGCTCGCGCAAAGCGAGTCTGTCCAACGTCAATTCATCCATTTGTGCCTCCTGGATTCGGCGCATTGCTGGCTGGGCGTCAAACGCGCGAGATTTTCAGTTTGGTCTTCATCTCCGTTCTGCAGAACGCATGCAGAAAGCAGGTCTGCTCGGACATATCCAGCATCTCCTGCGCCACATTGTCGGGCTCGGACGTTTCCAGATAGACATGGGTCTCAATCGGGTCGGCTTGGCCCGCACCTCCCGTTCCGCCAGAGGCACCGCCAAGGCTGAAGTGTGTGTCCTGGACAATGCGATAATCCGGCAGATCCAGTTTCAGCATCGACGCGAAGCGCCCGAACTGGGTCATGAAGCAGAATCCGATGCCAGCGCTTATCAGGGTGTTGGCGTCCGGGGCGCGTCCGTCTTCGGAACTGAGAAATCTGAAAGAGGTGCCCCAAGGCGAATACTGCATTTGCTGGATGTCTTTGATTCCGTCTTCCCGCAGAGTTGCGATGGCTCCGATGTTCAGGCGGCGGTTCTGTTCATCCGCCAGACTGCCTGAGGCAGCGGCGGTTCCCTGCGGCACCTCCTTCCTGGGAGTGGGACCGACGGCACCGACAAGGGCGGGCTGGATTTCCGCCGCTTCCGCTGTCGCGAAGTGGTCGCCCGGATCTGGGAACAGAAAACCGTTCAGTTCCGCGGCTTTCGCCGTCGGAAGTTCCGCACCGTTCCTGGACAGCTTGAAAAGGCTCTCATGCCGTCCGCGCATCAGACCGTTCAGCGGCGAGGCGTGGACCGCATCGATAAAAAGGCTGTTCAGTGCGGCGCTGTCCTGGTCACAGTCAACCTCGACCTCAAGCTCAACAGGCTCGGCTCCGCCGGTCATGGTGCGATTCGGCATCGACCCTCGCATTGTATAGAAATTGTTCTGAATCAAACGCAGTCTGCGAAATTCAACGCCACGCATCCTAGCCAAAGCCGTGATTTCATTCAGATAGCTCGCGGCCATGCCGGTAGACAGAAACGCCAGCGGGCAGGGTGCGGCATCGTGGCCGTTCAGATATGGCCCCTCATCCGAAACGAGGCGCCAAGTGCGGCCTGTTCTGGCGGATCGCACAAGCGCTTCTTTCTGAAACCCGCTGAGCGAACGCACCCATGTGCGCAGTGCGTCCCCTTTGCGGTTTTCCGGAGCGTCGATGGTGACATCGTCCGCATTTGAAACCGGGAAGAACGGCGGCAGACCGCTTGTGCCGATTACATCTTCGCCAAGTTTGGCCATTTCTCGAGTATCCTGGTTTGCTTCCGGTCCGCTCAGGCGGACCACATGTTTCCGGTTATCCGCAGTTTCGGCACGCCCGCCGTCCCTAACATTTCATATCCACCGTTCACGGCAGCCATCTTCGTGTCGCGGCCGCAGTCCGCCCCGTCACCTGACCAAACCCGGCGGGAGAACTGTCGGAACCGGACGGCCGATCGATCATCGGCAGCCACACCTCACCGCGCTCCTCGAGATGAACCAAGCATGGTCGATCCCGACAGGAATATGCAGGCAACAGGCAATCGCCTTGCTTCGGCGCTCGCCCGATCTCAATCGGCGAAGGGGCGGGTCGCCGCTTACGGACAGGGAAGACGCACACATCGCGATCATCTCCTAGACATTCGCCTTTCCACCGTCGACATTCAGCGTCTGACCGGTTACAAAATCGCTGTCCGAAGTGATCAGGTACACCAATGAGCCGAGAAGATCTTCCGGCACCATCTCACGCTTGATCGAACGCGACTGCACCGTGGGGCCGCGTGCCGGGTCAAACCCGATATGGCCCCGAATTGACTCGCTCTCCGTCAGTCCTGGCGCAATCGCATTGACCTGAATGTTTTTGTCACCCAACTCACGCCCATAACAGCGGGTCAGCGCGATAACGGCGCCTTTCGAGGCCGTATAGTGCGAAAGACCCGGAGGACCGTAATAGAACGTGCCGGACGCGATATTGACGATTTTTCCACCGCCGGCGCGCAGCATGGCCGGAACGGCTGCCTTCGTAGCCTGATGCACGCCGCGCGCGTTCACGGTCATGACCCTGTCAAATTCGTCGTTGTCGATCTGCAGGAACGGCTTGGGCTGAAGCGCGGCAAATATAGACGCATTGTTGACGAGAATGTTCAGCGCACCGAATTCCTTTTCCGTCGCCTCGACCATCTTGGCGAGATCTTCGTCCGACGTAACATCGACTCCAAGTCCCATGGCCGAACCCCCACCTTCCTTGATGGCGGCAACCGTCGCAGCGGTATCGAGCACATCCGACGCCACGACATTCGCGCCCTCTCCGGCCAAATGTTTGGCCATTACAGCGCCGATTCCGCGCCCGGCTCCCGTAATCACCGCGGTTTTTCCATCCAGTCGGCCCATTGCTATCTCCCCTCTGTTCAGATTTCGATTTCAAGAATACGTGCGACTTCGGGCCAGCTTCTGGCGCCGTTTTCACGCAGGTCGTTCGTCAGATCCTCTGGCACCCAGTCGATGAAGCAGGATCTGAAGTTCGGATTGGCTTCGATGGCTTTGAACCAGCGCTCGACATTCGGCAGACGTCCGAATTCCCACATGCCACGCATCGACATCATCGCAAGACGGTTCACATAAGGCGTCAGCGAAATGTCCGCGACCGAGAAACTGTCGCCGACAAGCCACTCCCTGCCCTCCAGCGCGTCTTCCATCTTGTGAAGATAGGTGTCGTAGAGCTTGACCTTCTCCGTCGCCCCCGGCGCTTCAAACCCGTATCGGACGAAACTGTCCTTCAGTTCCTTCCAGTTCGAAGTGACCGAAATTTTTGGCGTGGAGGCCAGGAATTCCTCAGCCCCTTCCGGTCCCAGGTTCTTCAGCACCGTATGGCGATGCGAACAGACAAAGGTCATCGTCCCGCAGGCCGGATGCAGATCCTCGTCGACCGCCTTGGTCCAGTAACGCACCTGTGCCCGCTCCCAGGGATCGGTCGGATGTACGCTGGTCTCCGGAGCGATCTGATCGAGATATTCTATGATCACCGTGCTGTCCGGGATCACCAGGTCATCATGCACCAGTGTCGGAACAACGCCTTTCGGATTCAGCTTCAGGTACCCGGGATCAAACTGCTCTCCCTTGAGGATGTCGATATAGACACCGTCCCATTCCATACCCTTTTCGGCCATAGCGAAACGGACCTTGGCGGCACAAACGGACGACCCATGATGGTAAAGAGTGAATGTCATAGCTGAACCGTAACCCACTTAAGCTCGGTCATCGCTTCAAGGTCGGCATCGGTTCCTTCCCGACCGACCCCGCTCTCGCCGTTTCCGCCAAATGGCACATGCGCCTCATCGTGGACGGTTGGCCCGTTAACATGGCACATGCCGGCTCCGATGTTGCGCGCGAAATGAAACGCCTTGTTGATGTCGTTTGTGAAGATGGCGGAAGACAGTCCAAACTCAGAATCGTTGGATCTCTCCAATCCCTCTTCATAGCTGTCGACCGGGTAGATCGAGGTCACAGGGCCAAAAGTCTCGGTTCGGCATACAGTCATGCTCTCCGTAACGCCTGTAAGAATGGTCGGCTGACACCGATTGCCGTCCCACTCGCCACCGACAGCAACGGTTGCCCCGTTCGCCTTCGCGTTTTCGATATGATCTTTCACCCGATTGCGCTGCCGTTCCGAGATGATCGGAGACACTATCGTTTCAGGATCGCGTAGGTCGCCCATACCTGCTTTCGAAGCGATCATTGCGAAGCGCTTGACGAATTCATCGTATATCGGGCGTTCCACATAGAATCGGCTGGACCCGATGCAGAGCTGGCCGCCGAACATGAAAATCGAGCGCGCCGCCAATGGCATGCACTTATTCAGATCGGCATCCGCCAAGACGAGTGTCGGGCTCTTCCCACCCAACTCGAGCGTATTGGGTGTTTTGTTCTTTGCGCAGATTTCGGCGATGTGCTGGCCAACAATGGACGAGCCTGTGAAACTCACAAAATCCACATCCGAACTGCCCGTCAGGTCATCTCCGATTTCCGCTCCGTTGCCGGTGACTACATTGTACGCTCCCGGGGGAAATCCAGCTTCGGAAAAGATTCCAGCCATCAGAACCGACAGATGAGGTGCCATCTCGGACGGCAGGTGCACGACGGTGTTTCCGACGGCAAGGGCATTGGCGACAAGCCGGGTATTCTTGATAAGCGGCACGTTGAACGGCGTGATGATGGCGACCACGCCGAGGGGTTCGCGGACTGTCATCGAGAACTTTCCCGGCACGTCGGACGGAATCGTTTCGCCCCTGACATTTCGGCATATGCCAGCTGCCGCCCGGACCATAGCCAGCCCTTTGTTGAATTCGAACATGGCCTTGCCGACCGTCGAACCGATTTCGTCGATCAGGCAGTCGATCAGATCCGATTGGCGCCTTTCCATGATCTCGGCAACCTGCAGAAGCCAGCGTTCGCGTTCAGTCGGAGTGGTGTCCCTGAACGCGGGAAACGCTGACTTCGCTGCTGCGATCGCATTACGGATATCTTCGCCTGACCCTTTCGCCGCTCTGACGTAAAGGCTGTCATCAAGCGGATTCAGATCCTCGAACGTCTCTCCGGTTGCTGCATCCACCCATTCGCCTCCGATGAAGTGCTGCAGCGTCTTGATTTCGGTTTCTGTGCCCATGTGATGACTCCCTTATGTGTGCTACCTGGCAACAATCGTTTCAGGCAGGAAAAGCGCTATCTGCGGAAAGAGGATGAGGAGGCCGATCATTGCGGCCATAGCGAACCAGAACGGCCATATGCCACGGAAAATCGTCCCCATCGGAACATCCGGCGCGATGGATTTGACGACGAATACGTTGATTCCGACCGGCGGGCTGATCATGCCCATTTCCAGTACGATCACGACAATGATGCCAAACCAGATCAGATCCCAGTTCAGCCCGATCGCGATCGGGATGACCACCGGGATGGTCAGCACCAGCATCGCGATGCCTTCCAGGAACATGCCCAGAAACATGTAGATGAGGATGATCACCAGGAGAATGCCGAAATCCCCGATTGGCAATGACGTTAGAACGGTGACGAGCTGTGCCGGCAGTTCGGTCAATGACATGAAGGGGATGAACACAAAGGCGCCGATGATGATCAGGAAAACTGTTGCTGTCGCGCTCATCGTTTCCAGTATCACCGTTTTGATCTTTTCCAGGCTTAGCGACCGCCGCATGGCGGCTACGGCAAACGTAAGGAAAGCGCCAACGGACGAAGCCTCGACCGGCGTGAAGAACCCGGTATACATTCCACCGATTGTGATCAGAACAACACTGACGATCGGAGTTGCGTGCCAAATCGACGTGATGCGTTCGATACGTCCTGACCGCGGCCCGGGGGGACCGGCCTCCGGCTTGCGGGCAACGACGAGATAAATCGCGCCGATAAAGAGCAGCGTCAGAACTATTCCGGGAATGACACCCGCCATGAACAGGCGCCCGATGGACTGCTCGGTAAGCACGGCATAGATGATCATGCCGCCGGACGGCGGGATAAGAAACCCAAGCGTGCCTCCGGCCGCGACCGATCCGGTGGCAAGGCTGTCAGCGTATTTGTACCGCTTCATTTCCGGCAATGCGACGCGGCCCATCGTGACGGCGGACGCCAGCGACGACCCCGAAAGCGCAGCGAAGCCCGCGCAGGCCGCAACGGTTGCCGATGCCAGCCCGCCACGCAGATGCCCCATCCAGCGATAGGCGGCATTGAACAGATCGTTCGACATTCCGGAAACACCGGCAAGGTTCCCCATCAGTACGAACATGGGGATGACAAGCAGATTGAAATTGGAGGCTGCCTCGAAGGTTTCGCCGGCCAGATTTGAATACGCGATCTTCCAGCCGCGCGCCCAAGCCTGGTCCGACGCCATTCCGATGGCGAGGAATTTGTTCGTGTTCGCAACCGCTGTCCCGATAAACCCAACGGCCAGCATCGAGAGAGCGACCGGCATCCGCAGCGCCAGCAGCGCGAACAGCGACAGCAGCCCAATGACACCTAGCAGCGTCGTGCCGATCACAGCGCATCACTCCCGATCGCCAGTCTCATGACCTTGTCGGACCGCATCAGCTGCCAGATATCCAGCAGGAGAATTACTGCGTAGAACACCACCGAGAACGCGAGCAGGTAATAAAACGGCTCGAACGAAATCAGGAGCTGCTGCGTGGTTTCTCCAAAGCGCTCCGCGCTTTGCCCGGCCCGCCAAAGCCGCCAGGACATTGTCGCTAGCAATGCGCATCCCAGAAGCTTGACAAAAATCATCGACCATTTGGCAAACCAGGCGGACATGCGGGACTCAAGTACCTCGATTTCGATATGTGCGCCGGTTCGCGCCCCCAGCGGAACGGAAAGCGCGACAATGACGACCAGCGACAGCAGGAGCAGATCCTCGGCCCCCACGATCGGCGCATTAAGGGCCTTTCTCATGACCAGGACATTCCAAACAGAAAAACCCGTCATGAAGACAAGCGCCGCGCCGCCGCAGATCAGCGACAACCAAGTAAGGACGCGGTCCAGGTAACCGATCATACGCCTATCTTCGGGCTCGTTTGGCATTCGATTCTCACAAAGGTACCGCCGAACCGTGAGATCCGGCGGCATTGACTTACTGGTTCATTGCCCTGTGAATCTCCTCCGCGTTATCGATGCCGCGTTCGGCGTATTCCGCGAAGATTTCCTTCAGGCCTTCAGCAATGACTGCATCCATTCTGGCGCGTTCCTCCGCCGATACCGAAACCGAGATGACATCCTTCATGGCCTCCGGGTCGGTGGCCAGCCAGTCCAGCCCGCGCTGTCCTTCGTTATGGAAACTCGTCGCTCCCATCATGGATGCCTCTTCGCCGGAGAGTTCATCGATTATCGCGCGGTGCTCGTCCGAGAGGCCAAGGTAGCGCTCCTTGTTCATGGCAACAAAGAAGATCGCGAACGTCACCGGTATATTGTCGATGTAGTGTGTTGCGACCTCAGCGAAGTTCCAGGGCTTGTCCATCTGGGCTGGAGAAATCGTGGTGCCGTCAATCGTGCCTGTCGACAGGCCTGTGTACATCTCGGTCACCGGCATCTGCACCGGAACAACGCCCATATCTTCCATTAGCGGGGTGACCATTGTCGCAAACGGAACGACCTTGGATCCGTTGAGTCCCTCCAGGGTCGACAGATCCTTCGTCGCCGCCCAGGCCGGACCGGCCACGGTAAAGAGACCGATGAGCTTTACGTCATGGTATTCGTCCGCAAGATGCTCGTCATAGACGTTCAGCAATGCGCGGGTCGATTCAAGCGCCGTCTGATGCTTTCCAGGCGGAACCATGAGGATGGTCTTGGGGAAGAGCGTCGGCGAGTAGGTCTGCAGACCAAACGCAATGTCCGCTACCCCTTCGACGACACGTTTATACTGCTGAACCGGACCGGCGCCCAGCTGACCGGCCGGATAGACCTTGATAGTCAGCGACCCGCCGGAGCGATTTTCGACTTCGTCACCGAACCATTTGAAGAAGAACGAATTGATGTGGTGCTGCGGCGGAATGAACGTCGCCACGGACAGTTCCTCAGCCGCCGCCTGGCCCGCTCCGGACGCCAGGCCCGCCGCCAAGGCGAATGACATTATGGTATGCCTGAGTTTCATTTTCTTCCTCCCGTTCTGGATGTCCGCGACATGCGGTCACACTTTCGAAAAGTCGGGACACCAATCAAGGATGCCCTCTCGGTAGCTCGGTCTGTCATTGAATGAAGCCGCCCAGCGGGCGATGCTGCGAAATTCCCCGAACGGATATCCGCATCCGGACAGCACGAAAAACACAGGTATCCACGAGATATCCGCTAGCGTGAAGCGGTCTCCCATGACCCAGTCATTCCCCTCCAGCGCCGCATCGAGCTTTCCGAAACAATCCGCGAGAATTGCCTTGGACCGAACCAGGTCCTGTTCCCTGAATGCGGCGTTTCCAGCATGCCTGGAATGAAAGTCTTTCAGATCTTCGTCTTTCTGAAGCGCTTCGTATCTCGTTTGCTCTTCGACGGTCTTCTTGACCTTTTTCTGGATCTTGGTTGCGTAAACGTATGGCTTGATTGCTGGCAGATGGATTGATCCGGCAAGGCTCAGCCATTCAAGCATTTCCTCATCCTTGCCCGCCACACGAAGGGGCGGTTCCGGAAACGTTCGGTCAAGATAGTCAATGATCTCGTTGGACTCGATATGGACAATGCCGTCGTGGATCAACGTCGGCACCAGGCCATTCGGGTTGATGCCGAAATAGTCTTCGGAGATATTTTCCTTCTTCCGCAGGTCGAGATGGTGGCTTGTCCAGTTAAGCGACTTTTCAACCAGCGTCATGCGCACACGCATCGAGCAATTGGAGATATCACCGTGATACAGGTGCAGCCCGTTGTAACTCTGAACAGACTTGTTGGTCGGCTGTACGATCGCCATCTACAGTATCTCCTCCCGCACTGCCTCAAAGGGCTGCATCCAACACAGGGACAGCACGCTTCCTTGCATCTGGTTCGTCCAGAACTATCGATTGATTGCGTTGTAAATCTCTTCGGCATTCCTGATTCCGCGGTCGGCATAGTCCGCGAAGATCACCTTCAGACCCTCGGCCACCGCCGCATCCATGCGCGCGCGTTCGTCAGCCGTGACTTCGACGACCTCGAAGTTCTTGTCCGAGGCATCCTCCATCATCGCGAGCGACCGTGCATCCGCGCCGTCGAAGCTCTCCGCCAGTTTCATGGATGCCGCTTCGCCTGAAAGTTCGTCGACAATGCTGCGATGCCCATCACTGAGACCTTCATAGCGTTCGCGGTTCATGACCACGAAGATCACTGCGTGCTGGACCGGCACGTTGGTCACGAAATGGGACGCCACGTCCCAGAAATTCCAGGGCGGTGTCATGTTGTTGTAGGTGGCATAGGCGCCGTCAATGGTTCCGGTCGACAGTCCGGTATACATCTCCGTTACGGGCATCTGCACGGGAACGGCGCCCATCGCCTCAATGATCGGTGTGGTCAGCGCAGCGTAAGGCACGATCTTTGCGCCGCGCATCCCTTCCAGAGTGGATACATCCTTGGTCGCCGCAATACCGATTCCGGCCGCAGTCGTGATTCCGATTACCTTTACGTCTTCGTATTCATCCGCGAGGTATTCGTCGAAGACATCAAGAAGCCGCTTGGTCGCGTCGGCCGAACTGTTTGCCTTTCCAGGCGGAATGGCCAGCATGGTCTTGGGAAACAATGCCGGGGTGTAAGCAGAGACGCCGAACGCGATGTCGGCCACGCCTTCAACCGCGCGCTTGTACTGCTGGACAGGGCCTGCACCAAGCTGGCCAGCTGGATAGAGCTTCATCGTCAGCTCGCCGTCTGACCGTTTAGCAAGTTCCTCGCCAAACCACTTGAACATGACTGTGTTTGTATGGTGCTGTGGCGGCACAAACGTCGCGACGCTGAGTTCCTCTGCTTTCGCTGACAGTGCGGTGACCCCGAATGTGGACGCAAGTACCAGCGCCAGGCCAAGACGTGCGGTTTTCATATTCCCTCCCCGGCTGGCCTTGCCAAATTGATGAATTGGGATCCCAAGAAGTCTAAAAATCTTCGGATGCCCGTCATTGAGCCAACCTGCCCCCAACTGTTGCATAGTTGGGATCCCGTTTCAAGCTTCGATTGCTGTTTTTGGCTCGCAGTCCTGCCCGGCTATCCGTGATCCACGGATCCTGTGTCTCTTCCGGCCCAACACCGGAATTCACTACGGGCTGGACAAGCTTCGACAGGAGGCGACCTCGCCGGATCGAGCTTCAGCTTTCCCCGGATCCGTCTGCCCAATTTCGTCACCGCGGCCCGCGCTGGCCCGCCTCCATGCAGCTGTCAATGCCCAAGTGAAAAGTGCGCTGTAGCAGGTGAACCGCGAAGTGGGCCACATTCGAGCCGGTGATGTGCCGTTCCGTTGCAAGTCATTGGCTGCTTTACTGATCACCGACGACAGCGGAGCGTCGCTGTGTGAATGTCCCCGGCAGACCATGCCACCCGTACACAACCGGTAGCCAACCTGTCATTATCAACCTCGGCCAACTAACCCCGGCTGCAGCAATGGCCACGGCTCTTGTCAACGTCCTCGCTGAAACAAGATATTGAGGCCGTTCTGCCCCATAGCCAAGCACTTGGCACCGGCACCAAATCTAGTGGCAGAAACCGTCCGTTGGTAGAAAGTAACGGTGTTTAACCCAAGATAAACGGTCAAGGTTCGACTCCAATCAGAACCAGCGGCACGGCTGGCACACCCCGGCCCTGCCGGATCACGTTAAGCAAATCCCGCTCGTAGTAAGGAACCCCGCTGGACATCTCAGATTCAAGAGACTTCATGGGAAGAACCTCAATTCCTACGTCGATGATTCCTGAGACGTAGAAGCTCAGGTGTTTGACGAAAAGGTCATGTGCGACGAATGCATACTTTCCAAACTGAATTTCGACAGCAACACGCTCCTTCACGAAATCCGTCTGATTATACGAAAAGATCGGGTCGAGTCCTTTCTCTTCTATGGCAGCCTTTTGGTCGTTGGCAGGACGTCCATAAACGTCCCGCAGCAGACCCTCATCTGCGGTTACCCAGAAGGTATTGCGTTGTTCTGCCCAACCCAGTCCCTCAAGGCCGTCCTTGAACGCCTTGTTCATATCCACAGGCGAATACAATTTCATGCCCTTTCGATGCCTCTCCTGGCAAACCTTGGTTCGACACGCTTCAGCATCAACGTTTTCGATGACTTTTTGGACTTCCTTCCAAAGAGACAGTCTGTGAACCATCAGGTATTCTTTTCCGTTCAGGTGCGAATACAGTGCCGCAATGCGCATCAGTGGCCACCATTTGGGAGGGTGGGATTGTATATCGGTTTGCCCATCGGGCGGGTGCGCAACTCACCCTTGCGCCACGCCTCGACTCGTTGGCTGGCGATGTCGACATATTCCGGCACGACGTCGCATCCATATGCATCACGCTCATGCATCAGTGCCGCGATAATCGACGACCCGACTCCCATATATGGGTCAAGAACGGCGTCACCTTTATCCGTCATAGAGAGCACGAGCCTTTCAACCAGCTCGACCGGGAACTGGCATGGATGGCCGGTCTTTTCTGGATGGTTGTTCTTAACGTTGGGGAACTCCCAGACGTCCGAGGGGTTTTTGCCAAGCGGATTTCCAGACAGTCTCCCGGCGTTCGGTCCCTTGAAGTGCCTTTTTCCCGGATACTTGGACGGTACCCGGATCGGATCCAAATGCCAGGTGTAGTCGTCGGAGGCGGTCCACCAATTGATCGTCTCATAGCGACCGGACAGACGCCTCGTGCAGTGTAATCCGTGGCCAAAATGCCAAATGATCCGGTTGCGGAGTTTGAGGCGGAGACGGCGGAATATCGGATAAGTGAGTGTGTCGAGCGGCATGATCTCGCCGTCGGACACATAGTTTCCAACCTGCCAGCATATCGACCCTTGCGGATGCAGAACTCTGACGCATTCGGAAATTACCGCTGCCTGTTGGTCAAGATAGTCGTCCAGAGGTGTCCGGGATTCGTAGTCCTTGCCAAGATTATAGGGCGGTGACGTGACGATCAGCTTGCAACAACCATCGGGCATATCCCGAAGGAAGTCCATATTGTCAGAGCAAACCATAACCGGAGCGCTTTTGTGCCGAAATCTCGTTGCCGACCCGGGAAACTGGGATCTTGCCAAGGAAACAGGATCGTTGATGACGTTTGGATTCACGGCATCCATTGCGTTTTCTCCCCTACAAATTCGCTGCACATGAAACGTTTGCCGACGATCCCGGCAATCGTGTTCCGCACTTCGCCGACGGTATCTGCGCCGCAATCGTTTAGGCAACCAGAAAACTCACTCAAGTTCCATAGCAGGCGTTGTGCGCTCGTATGGTGAAACGTGCCGTAACGTCCGTGCTTTAGCAAGGCCCGATAGGATTCGACTCCATTGACGTGCGCTTGGCCTCTGCCAAACTCGTTAACGGAATGGTCGAACGTCTCATTTCGGTAGAGCAAGCCGGAATTGATGGCAGTATCGTCCGTGTAAACTGTGCCACCAGAGTCTGTGTGCTCGGCAAAAAAGCCTTGCAAGGTGGGTTTGGCGACATCCCCGCTAACACGGGCAAATACCTGATAGCCGTTCCGACCCTGGACGCTAACAGCCCCGGCTTTGCCTACCTGCCCGCGACCGGCACCCATTTTTTTTCAATGCATTGCGTTTGGATTTGGACAGATTCCTGTGCTTGTCGCTGGATTCGTCCACCTCAATCGATCTAACAAAAAATCCTTGATCCCAGCTAAGCGCCTCGCAGAGTCTGCGCACCATTAACCAAGCTGGATTTTGGGTGATCTTCGAGTCGCAGTGCAACTTCATGCTTCAGAAACCATTCGTATTCGTAGCGTTCAGACAAATGGCGATTGCCCTTTTGTGCAGCGGTATTCTCGACGCTTTCATTGGCGATCCGTAGCGCGTAGAGAAGAACCTTCGCAATCCCGTCAACGGAACGACAACGGATTCCAGTTGGCCTTTCGTATCTTGTTATGACTTCCGCGATGTAGGCAGGGCCTTTCGTCGCCAGGCGCCAACGAATATCCTCGAACCATTTCGAGGTTGATTCGTTGCCTGGAAATGTGTTGTACGGTTCGATGAAGCTGATGCCTGCGCTGCACGATTCTCCCGTTTCTCTTGCTACCGCGAATCTCCTTTCGATTCAACATAATGGCTCGGATATGGTTAGCAAAGCACATAATTCCCGTTGAGAACCATCGTGATTTCCATAAGATGCAGCCCTGCAAAAAAGGCAGAAATCCTCATGAAGACTGTTCTGGTTTCCGTCGGCTATGCATGGTATCCTCCATCACCGTCACGGCGCTCAGATCCTGCAGCACCACCATCGCCGTGAACCCTCTGGAGATGCGGCACAACCGTTCCAAGATCGGATCCACGCCGGATTCCGTTGCGGCTGCGCTTGCTGTTTGGGTGACGTTTCCAAGCGTCCTTCTTGACCTCAAGACCCCATTAAGTGTCTATGCTGTCATGGAATCAATCGATACGGAACTTGCGGCCCGAATCCGGCAGGACATTTTGCTGGGGTCATATTCGGAAGGAGAACGGCTGTCGGAAGCACAGTTGTGTGAAACCCACGATGTGTCACGGACCCCGATCAGATTGGCGTTGCGTCTATTGGAGAGGGAAGGTGTTATTCGACGCCGCAAAGGCCGCGGATACATGGTTCAAAGTCCGACCGTAGAAGACATTGTTCAAGCGGTTGAAGTCCGCGGGCACTTGGAGAGCCTTGCCGCACGCCTCATGGCGCAAGAATCAAATCGACTGAACTATCTGCCAAAGATGCAACGAGCTATGGAAAAGCTAGACGCGTCAATCAACGAACTTACCCGGATTGGCCGACTCAACGATTACGTCACGCGGCAAGCTCAAACCGCCAACAAGGAATTCCATTCCACGATTCTTGCATCATGCGGGAACGACTACGTAAACTACACCTGCCAACAAATCAGTCATCTGCCGATGCTTGCCGTCGGATCCATGGTTTTCGACCGATCAGTCGATGACACACCAGATCAATTTGAACGGGGCATTTTCCGCCTACGCCTTGGCAATGCGCAGCACCAGGTAATCTGCGAGGCGATTGAAGACGGTGATCCGGTTCGCGCCGAAGGAATGATGCGAGAACATTCACACACGATGATCGAATACATTCAGACGTTCGAAAAACGTGACAAAAGCCTAACAGTGGCGGACCTAGTTGCATTTTCCGGAGCCGATTCGCTGCCGCCAACTGCCTGACTGTTCAGCACCGGTCATCGGTCGCCGATCTACGCTCGGGCAAACTCCCGGCGTTCCTGCCATTGGCGCAATCCCATTCCCCCATTCCAAACAATGTTATACGCTCTGAACTGAATTCGCGCTGATTTCGGCCCCGATTCGCCAGCCGCGGTGAAGCCGGGCGGCAGGGAAAGGCGTACATCCCCCTATCCGACCATCCGGTACCGGTCATGGGTGATCACCCTAGAACTGTCGGTCACAGAATCCGCGATCGCCTCCCGTTTCCGGGGAAGGGAATCGCCCCCCAAAAAACCGGAGGTTGCCTCGGTGAACTGGCGGAAGTTCGCATGGAATCGGTTGAGCAGCGGTTGGCGGTGCATGGCGCCCCACAGCCGCTCGACAGGATTGAAATGCGGGGCGCAAGGCTGCAGGAAATGCGGCCTGATGCGGCACTGCGACCACCCCAGGAACGGCTTGAGAGCCTCCGCGTGGTAGCACCGGGCGCTGTCGCGGAAATCGCGGACCACCCGGCTGCCGCCGTATTCCCGCTCCAGTCTGCCTAGCAGCCTCAAGGCGATTCCGACATCAATGCGTTCGCCCTCCACCCTTCGCCGACCTGCATCGTATCCTTCATCCTCTCCAAGTCCAGCGCTCGGTGCAGCTCCGACCTCTGCCCGCCAGCCGAGGTTCCGGCGGCGGCCTTTCGGCGCGAACGAACCAGTCGTGGGCGGGCCGATTCCGGTATTCCGGATGGACGGCATCCGCGAAGATCAGAGTCGCGTCCGGATACATGTCCCGCATAAGCCGCTCGTATTTCCGGATGAAGACCTGGCACCCCTCCGCGTCCCCCTGCCGGAGAAGCGGCCTAGGCATCGCGTACCGGAACCCCAGCCAGTGCGTGAGCCTGATGGCGCCCTCGCGGCATTCGGAGCCGCGGGGCCTCAGTATTGTGGCTCGGACCTCGTTGGTTTCGCGTAGTGGGCTGTCCCGCAAAACTGCCTTGAGCACGGTTTCCCGGTCCCGCGTCAGCTCTCTCTCCCGCTGCCGACAGTCCGCGGGATCCACCTGGGACAAGCCCAGTCCGCCGGAACTCCCGCTGCCAGCCGGGCACCGTGTTGGAATTCAGATGAAGGAAACCGCAAATCGCCCGGACGCTCTTCCAGTTGGCGGGCGCGACGAAGGCGTTCCCCACTGCACCTTCAGCGCCTCAATTTTTTCCCGCGCATGGCATTCAGGAGCACACTGCGCTCTTCGGAGATCAGAATGCTGTCAGCCCCCGACATGCAATCCCTCGTTTTTCTCCTCTTCCGAACCTATTGACTAGGCCGCAAATCATGTCAAGACGGTAAGGGCGAATTCATGACTCGGAGCATAACAGAGCGAGGCAACGGAGAATGGTCTATAGCGATGCAATTTTCAGGAATGGGGAAGCGTCCAAATGAAGCCATTCATCAAGTGGGCTGGGGGTAAACGCTGGCTAACAGCGAATGGATCCTTGAGGGTTCCAGAGTTCGACGGAAGATACTTTGAACCATTCCTAGGCGGCGGTGCGATGTTCTTTCATCTAAAACCTACCGAGGCCGTTCTGGCGGACATCAACCACCGCCTGATCGAGACCTACACTGTCATTCGTGACGACTGGCAGAAGGTGACAAGGGAACTGAAGCGCATGCAGCGTCTTCACTCAGTGAAGTTCTACTACGAAGAGCGGAGTCGACGTCGTCGATCACCTCACACTCGGGCCGCCCAGTTCCTATACCTGAACAGGACATGCTTCAACGGCCTTTACCGTGAAAACCTAAACGGTGAGTTCAATGTTCCGATCGGTGCCAAGGACCGTGTCATCTTCGAAGGTGAGGATTTCAGTGAGATCAGCAAGGTGCTCGCAACTGCGGACATCTATCCCAGCGACTTCGAGGAAGTGATTGACAAGGCTGGTGCAGGAGATTTCGTATTTGCAGATCCGCCTTACACGACCGCCCACAATGTCAATGGCTTTGTGAAATACAATCAGCGGATATTTAGTTGGCAGGATCAGGTCAGGCTACGGGATGCCGTTGCTCGAGCATCAGAAAGAGGCGCAAAGGTTGTGTTGACCAACGCAGACCATGAGAGCATCCGCGAGCTCTATGGGAATCTGGCATCGTTTCAGAGAATGGCGCGCGCGTCAGTCATAGCTGGCGATGCATGTTTCCGTGGCGCGACCTCCGAGGGGCTGTATTTTGTTTGCTGAGGTATCTGAATTGCGGATGTGGGCAACTTTCTGCATCAGAAGTTTCCCAAAGGCAATTTTCAGGGTCTTGTTCGCTGTCATCTTTACGTTTGGACCGATCGCGCTTCTATCGATCCCCTGGACCGACGGCGACCTCGGACCGAACGCAACCGGCTTCCGGGACTCGTTTGTTCAGCACTGGATCAATGGAGAAATTTTACTTCCCATACTTGGGGTGAGCGGTGCCGTACTTGGGACGCTCATTCTCAATCGATCCATGCTGCCAACCCTGATTACAGCGGTTCTGTGTCTCATCGCGATTTGCGTTGTTGCTGGATCCACATTCGCGATCTCTGAAAGTGATGGCTTCAGCTTGCCTTTGTCGGACTGGCTGATCCACGCGTCCTACTACTGCTACGCCGTCATGGCGTCAATCTGGGTTGTAGTCATTGCCTTCGATGGTACAATGGAGCCGCAGCTCAGAGACTCACGGGCGGCATCGGATAAGATAATACAGGACGCAAAGAAAATGCGTGGGGGTGGGGAGAACGACCGATGACACCGCTTAGAGTCCTGAAAGTATCCCAGCCAATCGGAGAGTTCTACATCGGAGCGATCGACAGTGGAGTCCTGCTTCAAATCGCGAAAGCGGACGTTCGTCGCTTTTCCGAAGGAAAGCCCGGTCAGATCGACGGAATCCAGCGCGAACTGTCCAGATCCAGACTACGGGAATTGCGTCAATATGTGAATCTTGACTATGCCACTTTCCCGACTTCCGTCATTCTTGCAATAGATCACAGATGCGTTCAACTTAAAAAGATCGACGGATGCACCGGACTATATGAGCTGAACGTCGTCGCACATCCGGGTAGCGACGATGAAGACGACCCAATGATTGGACTAGAATCGGCCGCGTTCGTGATCGATGGGCAACACCGCCTAGCGGGTTTGGAAGGCAGAGGCATTCAGGCAGACCCATTCGACGTCAACGTTTCGATATTCGTGGGAGCTGATTTAGCTGATCAGGCGGAGATTTTCTCAAGAGTCAATCTAGCCCAAACCAAGGTGAACAAGTCGCTAGCCTATGACCTTCTCGACTACGCGCGGGTCAAGAGCCCTTTCAAGGTTGCGCATGATTTAGTTGTGGCTCTAAACGCCGACAGTGATGGTCCATTCTACCAAAAGATCAAGAGGCTCGGAGTTCGTACGCCCGGAGTGGATGGCGAGACGCTCGCGCAGGCTACAGTCGTCAATGGACTTCTCCGGCACTTGCCCACAAATCAGGAAAGAGAACGATCAAAGAGCCTGTTAGGCTTTTCCAGACGGCCGGAACCGAACGAGAGCTGGCGAAACAGAATTTTTGTCGATTTCTATCGGGACGACAATCTTGCCGCCATCTTTCTGGTTGTTTCGAACTACTTTCAGGCTGTGAAGAACAGGTGGCCGGACGCCTGGACTACTTCGCAGGAGGGGCTTATATTGTCGCGGACCACCGGTTTCAATGCCCACATACGGTTCCTGAAGGACGCGTACATGTCGGTGACTGACTCTCCTAGGGTTGTGGAAACCAACGAATTCAAGAAAATTTTGGACCGAATATCGATTCAGGATTACGAGTTGACCAAAGACACGTATGTTCCCGGAAGCAGCGGTCAAGGGAAGCTCTATTGGGATTTGAAGGAGCAGGGACTTCAAGGTTGAACTTTGGGGTTGTCGCAATGTCCCAAAAATTCGACGCCACAAACTGGTCTTCTAGACCCTGCTGACAATCGAGTTGCGCTTCGGCGGATTGGAGCCCCAATGATCGTCAAATTGGCGATACAGGCGATTTCAGGCAACACGAGCAAGTGACAGAGTGAACGAAGACAGAACAGTGCTGACAGACGCAATGCGGCCGCGGATCAAGCACATGCAGCCCTGAAAGGTGACCGATCCCGGCGCAGCGGCAGAGGATAACCGGCTGGTTCTTGAGGCGGTGCTCTGCCAAAACCGAACGAGACCGCCCTAGCGCGACACTCTGGCGCGGTTCAGCAGATGCAGTAGTGTTTTCCAGCAGCTCCGCCGCCGGGCGCATGCGGGCGATTCGGTGCTTGATTGCAAGGTCCTGTCGGAGAGATTCGACCCTAGGCGCTGTGCGCCAAAGGAATGGCCGTTCTAGCTCACCGGAAAGCGGCGAGGAGCAGAAGGGAATCCACAGGTAAGTTCGTTTCTGGAGCGGTATGGGCATCGGAACTGAGCCGGTCGCGGACGCGTTCGGATATTTCGTGAGATTCTTGATCCTGCCCGGCCTTATGGCCCCGCAGAATGCCGGAGGTTCTCGAGAATATTCCGTTCGGGGCAATGATCGGGGTCAGAGCCTCCGACGCGAACCACTTGCCTGCGAAAATTGACGGGCGCGGGGCCGCCGCGATGATTCCCCCGAAGCGGAACCGGATAGAGCCTAGGCGACGGCATGGTACAACATGAAGGATTTGAGCTTCGCAGCAGCGACACATATGGTGGCAGATGTAATTGCAGCCAAATAAATTTCAACAAACCCTAGCACCATCTGAGAACATTTGGCACAGTTCTATAATGCCAATGTCGTTGCGATAGTGTAGTCTGGGGCTATCTACTTCATGAATTTTGCCACCGACATCGGTTTTTGCGATCATGGCGAATGGAAGGATTTCTATCAAGTATCCGTACCGTTCCGAAGTGTAGCACAAGATGCTGGATCGCCATGATTCATGTCACCCATATCACAAACTCTCAAACGCAACGCGGGGATCCACGATGACATCGGCAGCGCAGCTGGCTGCGGCGGAAAATGGCTGATCACCGGTGGGAACTCAGGAACCTAAGGCTGCCTGCCTATTCCGGAGCCATGTCAAGATCCTCACCTGCGTCACCGCGGATCGAAAAGCCACCATCAACCACCAAAGTCGTGCCGGTGATGAACGCGGCGTCCTTTGATGCCAGAAAAACTGCCGTTCTGGCTATCTCTTCCGGCCTGCCCCAGCGACCGACCGGCGTCCGGTCGGCGATCGCAGACTGATCAAGGATGCCCGCCTCGGCCCGCTCCGCAAGAACATCAGTTAGGATATATCCCGGCGCAATGGCGTTCACCGTAATTCCAGCGCGCGCGGTCTCAAGCGCGAGTGCTTCTGTCACGCCGCGTATCGCCTTTTTTGCTGTCACATAGCCGATGCGGTAGGGCACGGCCACTACCGCATTCATCGAAGAGATGTTAATGATCCGACCAAATGCCGCATGCCGCATTCCGGGAATGACCAGCCGAGACCAATTCAGCGCGCCGCCCACATGGATCGAGATCATTTCCTCAATGTGGGACGATGGGAGATCTTCCAGCCGGCCCTTCCTGCGCACGAGAATGCCGGCATTGTTCACCAGCACCGTCGGAGCGCCAAGGGTCTCCCCTATCTTCCGATGAGCAGTCGCGCAGGCTTCGAGGTCGGTGACGTCCGCTACGAACCCGCATGTTTCGGCACCAGTGGCGTCCGCGACCTTCCTGGCAGCCCGTTCAGCGTCAGTTTCGGAGAGATCGACAATCGCGACGGAATGTCCAGCCGCACCCATTGCTTCTGCCACCGACAATCCAATCCCGCGTGCGGCACCGGTGACGACCGCTACGCCTTCTGGCATCATTCTGGCCATTCTAGCCCTCCAATACCCGACCTTCACTCAATAGCCTAATCTTCTGGCTTAAGGCATCATGACGAAGTGACAAGGGGATACTTAAGGTCGGAAAGTATCTGAAGGCGTTCCCATGTTCATTCGAGCGATGCTCCTGCCTCACAAGACCAGATGAACCGTCTTGAACGAAGGGCTGCCTTGATCTCCGGTGCCGCACGCGGAGTGGACGCCGCGGAGGCCGGACCCTGGTTGAAATGCTCTGCGACGAAGCGGTTTCACACGTTGCGGATTCCATCATCCTGGCTTGCTTGAGCGCAATGGGCACTACCAGAGCATTAGCTTACATATTGTCAGTAAGAGCGGTCCATGTATGTTCTTGAGATGAATGCGTGCATAGCGCAAAAGGGGTGCACAGGATCGACTTCAGCAGTCAAGCGCGTCAGGTCGCTTCCCAAGCAAAGCCGCCATTGCCGACTCAACGCGTCTTGCATGAAGCCCTAACAAAAGGAGCCCCCGCGTGACAGCCCAACCGAACATCCTGTTGATCGAGGCCGACCAGATGGCGGCGTTTCCGCTGGAATTCTGCAACCCCGGCGGCCAGGCGAAAACACCCAATCTCAGCGCGTTGGCGAGGGACGGTGTTGTCTTCGAGAACGCCTACTGCAACTCTCCGCTCTGCAGCCCGTCGCGCGCGTCAAAGTTCACCGGTCGCCTGCCGACGGGTCACCTGGTTTGGGGCAACGGATCTGAACTTCCCTCCGAGACGCCGACCATGATGCACTTCCTGCGATCCGCGGGCTACCGAACGGTCTGCTCCGGAAAATGCCATTTCGTCGGCGCGGACCAGCTGCATGGCTTCGACCGAAGGCTCACCACCGATATGTATCCGTCCAACTTCGACTGGTCGATCGATTGGGAGCCAGAAGTGGACCACCGCCCAGGCACCTCCGTCCGGAAACTCGCCGTATCCGGGCCGTGCCGGACGAACAACCAGATCCTCTATGACTCGGAAGTGCAGTTCCGGACGATCGAGTTCCTGCGGCACGAGGCCCTGGAACCTCCGGACACGCCGTTCTTCCTGCATGTCTCGTATACGCAGCCGCACGATTCCTACCAGTCGGTGCCGAGGTTCCTGGACAGGTACAGGGACACCGAGATTGCCCTGCCGCGGCTGGACTCCGAACCAATACCCAATCCCGTAACGGACTGGCTGGCCGTTCACCACGGGATCCGCCGGTTCCCGCCGACGGAGGAGCGGATCCGCGCCTCGCGCGAAGCCTACTATGCCATGATCTCGCACATTGACGAGCTTGTCGGAGAGATCGTGGCGGAACTGAAGCTGCTCGGACTCTATGACGATACCCTCATCGTCTTCACCAGCGACCACGGCGACATGATGGGTGAGAGGAACATGTGGTTCAAGCGCACGTTCTGGGAGCATTCCGTCAAGGTTCCGCTGCTGCTTCACATGCCGTCGCGGCTGGCTCCCCACCGTGTCAGGAAAGCGGTGACTCTCGCGGACCTCTGCCCCACGCTGTCGGAAATCGGAGGGGCCAAGGTGGTCTCTGACCGTTGGGGCAGCCCGGACAGCGCAGGCTTCACCCGCCTGCTGACCGACGAGGACGCCTCCTGGAAAGACACAGCGGTCATGCAGTATTTTGGGCCGGGCATCGAGGCGCCTTGGTTCGCGATTCGGCGCGGGGATTTCAAGTACGCCTGCATCCACGGCTGGGGCGGCATTCTGATCAATCTTGCAGAGGATCCTGACGAGACCAACGATCTCGCGGGAGACCCGGACCACGCGGAACTGGTCGCGACTCTGCACGACGCGCTGGTCGGCCAGCTTGATCTCGATGCGCTTACGGCCATGGTGAAGGAAAACAAGAAGCGGCGGTGTTTCCTGCACCAGAGCCTGAAAGGGAGCCCAGGCTACGCCTGGGACCACCAGCCCGACTTCGATGCAGGCAAGCAATACGTCCGTGGCGGCGTGAACAGACCAGTGACCTGCTGAGGAACGATGGCGGCGGCGATCTATCCTGAACTGAGACTCCTGATCGACGGAACGTGGCGAAAGGGATCGGACGAAGTTTCGGAAACGGTGCCGAATGCGGCGACGAAGGACCGCTCGCTGCGGTTCCGCGTGTATCTGCCCCGGAACTGAACGAAACACTCTCCCCGTTCAGAGCGGATCTGCCGTCTGGAGGACGGCGTCTTCGTAGGAACGGGCACGAAGTGAGCGCCTCAGCAGCTTCTCCGTAATCGCCCTGCGGCGACCGAAACTGCCCGGACGCCCGATAACGGCAAGCCAGTTGCCAGGGTGCGAAGGGCCTCTCTTGATTCGCCGTCATTCACGAACGCGCCGGAAAGCAGGCCGAGCGCGATGCTGGAGACATTGCGCACGGACGCGCTGCCGCTATCCCATATCCTGTACAAACTGAACCGGTCGAATCACGCTCAAAGGCACGCCTTGGAACTGCCCGATCAAAACAGTCGCGAATTGGATTGGCCTTACCTCGGCGACTGGCAGTCCGGTCGTGGAACGGCAGCCAAAGAACGGCGCCCGCTTCCGCGTTCGAGACTGCCAAACAGGCCAACAGCTTTCGTCCGAGGAAATTCTCAAAACGGCCTGCGCGCCAGTGAGTATGTCTGCCCGGTTGAGCCGCCTATGGGTTGCGACGCAATCCAGACCGCTAGATCCGCCACTTCGTCCGGGTGCTTGATCCGCTCCTGCGGCGGAAATCCGGGCGGAAGCCCATTCTTGAATTTCTCAAGGATCTCTTCCGGCGTAAACCGTCTCTGCCTCTCATCCCGATTGAACATATCGGTCGCAACCGGCCCTGGGATCAGATTGTTGACATCGATCTTTCGCGGCCAGAGCTCGTTCGCAAGGCATTCGGTAAAGATGTGCAGTCCTGCCTTGGATACGGTGTAGGAGCTTTGCTGGGCGGCGGCGCGCAGCCCCATGCCCGAAGACATGTTGATGATCTTTCCGCCTTCGTTGAAGTGCTGGAGCAGGAAACGCGTGACCAGATAAACGCCCCGGATGTTGATCTCGATCGTGCGCCACCACTTCTCAGGATCGCTGTCAGCCACTTTTCCCATCTCAAGCTCAGCACCGGCGTTGTTCACGAGAATGTCGACATTGCCCAAAGCGGAAACAAGCGCGCCGCAGGCCTCTTCTGTCCCGGAGGGATCAGACAGATCGACTGATCCCGTGTGGCACCTGACACCCAGTGTCCTGACTTCGCCGGCTACTTCCGAGAGTTCCGATTCTGAGCGGGCAAGAATGGCAACATCCGCACCAGCCTTCGCAATTCCGAGCGCAATCGCGCGTCCGATGCCGCGGCCTCCGCCGGTCACCACGGCTGTCCTGCCGGCAAGGGGTTTGGGTTTGGACATATTGGTTTTCTCCTTCAGTGTAGTGAACGCCTGGAAACCAGGACCGTCTGCGCCGGCCAAAGTCTTTCAGGCTTCGCCAGGAATCGCATTTTCCATTGATAGGCTGTCAGTATTGCTGCAGGTAACGCTGATCTGATCGTCGCCATCAGCAGCAGCTTTGCCGTTGCCAGCGTAGTCGCAGTACCCGAGGCTGACCCGCATGCTGCTCCCATTGCGCCAAAGTCCTGCTGGTGGCGTTCCGCTCCCGGAACGCTCCAGACGCGGTCTCCGCCAAAAACCCGGCATGCTGCTTGTTTCACGAGCATAAGGAGATCGATTCCTGTGCATTTCTGCCCCCGATGCCCAGTATCGATTGTGCAGGAAGAGGTGGTTTTTCCATGCATCCTCACAGAAACATCCAAGCGGATGCCGTCGGCAAAAGCCTGACGTTCCTGCCGAAACAGAGACGCGCAGACCATTCAATGAAACGCCGGGCAAGGAGGCCGTATGGATCCAATTCTACGCTTCCTCAGTCCAAAGGCGCCAGCACGTCCATTGAATTGGGCAACCACAGGACAATTTCCGGGAACAGCGTCAGCAAGAAGATCACGACGATCTCAACGATAACGAACGGAATGATGCCGCGGTAAATCGTGGCCGTGGACACGTTGTACTTTTTGGCGACTCCGTGGATGACGAACACGTTGATGCCGACCGGTGGCGTGATCTGCCCCATCTCCATCATGATCACCATTATGACCCCGAACCAGATGGGATCGAATCCGAGGCTCAGAACCGTTGGAAACAGGATCGGCAGGGTCAGCATCATCATTGGAATGATGTTCATCACCATGCCGAGCACCAGATAGAGCAGCAGGATGAGCACGTAGATGACATAGCGTGAGACATCAAGCGTGTTCAGGAAGTTCGCGAAGGACAGCGGCAGGTCCGTCAAGGTGATGAAGTAGCCAAGCAATCCGACCCCGATGAGGATCGTGAAGATCATGGCACTGGTTGTGGTGGCTTCGAGAAGCGCCGCGAACAGCTTGTGACGGTTGAAACCTTTGGCGAAGAGCGCGATCAGAAGCGCGCCGCTCGCGCCGACACCCCCTGCTTCGGTGGGCGTCAGGATTCCCGAGTAGATTCCGCCAATCACCGCAGCGAAGAGCGCGCCGACCGGCCAGATGTCGAAAATCGACTTTGCGACTTCACGTGCCGCGAATTTTTCCGACCTCGGGCCAAGCCTGGGATTGATAACGCATTGGATATATGCGGCAAAGGCAAAACCAAGCGTCAGGACAATCCCCGGGATGATCCCAGCCATGAACATCTTGCCGATCGATTGCTCGGTAATGATGCCGTAGACCACGAATCCAATGCTCGGCGGGATCAGAATGCCCAGAGTGCCCCCGGCGGCGACTGCGCCCGTTGCCAGTGAATCGTCATAATCGTACTTTTTCATCTCCGGGATGGACACTGAGCCCATTGTCGCTGCAGATGCCACGCTGTCTCCGCATATGGCGGCGAAGCCTCCGCAGCCGGCAACGGTTCCGACCGCCAGACCGCCGGGAAGCCGTCCAAAGACCTTGATGCCCGCGTTATAAAGCTTTGCTCCAATGCCGGCGTGCAGGATAAGGAAACCCATCAGAAGGAAGAACGGGATCACGCAAAAGAAATACACTGCCACTGAGTCATAGGTGTTGATCTTGGCGACATTGAAGGCAACGTCGCTACCGATCAGGAAAACAAGCCCGGTGAATCCGGCGAAGGCCATCGAGAAGCCTACAGGGAATCCGAGCAGGAGAACGAACATCAGGAGTGCGGTGTAGAGTATGCCCACCGCGGGCGAGCTCAGATCCGGAGCGATGGCCTTGAGAATAAGACCGGACGACAGGCCAATCGCCGCCAAAGCGATGATTGCCGTCAGCGCTGCCCAGAACCTCGTGCGCCCACTGTATAGTCGGAACAGTCCTGAAAGATGCGAGAACAGCAGACCGACCAGCGTCAAGGCCAGCAAAAGCGTTCCGGCCGCAACCACCGCATACAACACCCAGTAGGGCATCCGGATAATGTCGGAAATTTCCCCGCGCTGAAACGCTTCCAGCGACCGCGACGCACTCAGCCAGCTCATCGCACCAAACAGGAATGCACCCCAGATACTGAAAATGCTCTGTAGAGTACTGTTCGTCTGCGCGGACATTTTCGATGTGATCAGGTCCACCGACACGTGCTGGTTTTTCAGCATCGTATAGGAGATGCTGAAGAACGCCATGAAGACCAACATGAAGGTCTGCAGTTCTATCATGCCCGACAGCGGTCGGCTGAAGGCTAAGCGGCTGACCAGATCGACCACCATCGCAATCGACATCAGCAACGTCAGAATGGCGGCGGCGTAGCAGAGATACCGGCACACCGGGTCGAGAATTGCGTGTATTCCCCGGGCAATCGCGCCGAAGGCATCGTCCCCCGCTTCGATTGCTGGCGGTCCGCCGCTCTCAAGCCGGGGAATGTCCAATTCGGTGTCTATATCCGAGTCTTGCGATGTCATCGGAAATTCCTTCCAAGACGCGGCAGGCCAATGGGTGTCTAATGGCCTGGAGGCCAATCGCGGCGTCGCATCGGAAGCGTTGCGACGCCGGATTGCTTCAAGGAACGGATCTTGGCTCCGGTCGCCTGCTCTTCCGTGTCACCAGAACGCTGCGACCGCCAGACCCGCCCTGCCTAGAGGGGCATCATCATTCCTGCCAGCTGTCTCCCCACCAGTCAGCCGAGGTGTAGTCCATGCCCTTGAACTCGGCGGTGAATTCCCGCACCTTCGCAAGAATGGCTTCGCCGTCGTTGCCTTTTTCATCCATCAGAGCTAGCCAAGCATCATAGGCAGGCTTGGTTTGCGCAACCCATCGAGCTTTCTCTTCGGCGGAAAGGCGGATTATAGTATCGCCACGTCCTTCCATTTTTGCCACGGACGAGCCTCTGCGGTTGTCGACGATCGCACCGGTAAAGTTCGTGAGCTCGTTTTCCATCGACCGGAAGATCTCACGCTGTTCATCGGTCAGGCCGTCCCAGGTCTGCTGCGACATTGTCATCGGGATCATAACGAACGGTCCGCCCACAAGCGAGTGGTTCGATGTATGATCCGTCATCTTCCACTTGATCAACGGCGCAGTCGGGAACCAGATGCCGTCAATCGCCTTGCGCTGCAGCGACACATAGAGGTCTTCCAGCTTGATGTTCCGAGGCGTCGTACCCAGCAGTTCGCTGTAGGTCACCCCTGACTTCGAGAACGCACCGATCTCCAGTTTCTGCAGGTCTTCCAGTGTGCGAACCGGCTCGACATCTTTGTGGATGTGCAGATTGAAGAAGTCCGAGACGTGAAAGCCCAACGGTACCAGGCCTTCGAACTCGGCCTGAACTTCAGGAATCTCGTGGTACATCTTCTGGAAAACATGGTTTGCTTCGACCGTGCTGTCAAACTGGAACGGCAGGGTCATGACGTGGGTCGTCGGGAACAGGCTTTCCTGCGTGAAGATGCCGGTCGTGACCACGAGGTCGACAAGGCCGGACTTAAGGCCATCGACGGTCTGCGGAGCCTTTACCAAGGTTCCGCCATGGAACCATTTGAACGTCAGCTCTCCGTTGGTGCGCCGCGTGATCTCCTCGAGATACGGCTTGTAGACGAATTCCACGAGGTAGTGGCTTTCCGGCTCATAGCTGCCGACCTTAAGTTCCTTTGCCCAGGCAGTCGGTGCCAGGACCAGCGCCGCCGCCGCGGAAACCGCAAGCGTCTTCATCCAGTCTGTCAGTTTCATTTCAGTCTCCTCTGTGTTGATCTGACAATGTTCGAGCGTTCTATCGCCCTGATTTTTGGGCTGCGGCCGTCAGGCCACCGCCAATGATCTGCGTACTGTCTCGACATGTTCCTTCATGCCCCGCCGAATCGAATATTCCGGTCTCCACCCAAGCTCGTCCCGCGCCTGTGTGTCATCGAATGAAGACGCATATGGATAGGGGGCCGGAGCCGAATGCCGCATCTTGATCCGGGCCTTGGGAAACAGTTCCTGAGCGATGTTCATCGCTTCACGGACGGAATGGACTTCTCCCATGATGTTGTAGGCAACCCGTGAGTGGGTGCCTTTTTCCAACATCAATATCAGAGACCTGACGGCGTCGTGGACGTAAAGCCAGTCGCCGGCCTGATCGGCGTCCTCAACCACCACTTCTTCGCCACGGGCAATGGCGTCCAAGAGAAATGACGAATGCAGAGCCGTGAGCCCAGTGGTTCGGCCCGGGCCGTATACCCAGGGAAACCGAACGGCCCCAACCGACAGGCCATGAACCCTGCGGTACCAGTCAAGAAGGTTCTCACAGGCCAATTTGGTTTGACCATAAACGGTTTCGGGAAGCTTGACGGCATCATTCGCGACTGGTTCCGGCAGTCCGCGTCCGAACACGGAGGGCGAGCTTGCCATCACGAAGCGCCTTGTTCCCTGCGCGACGCACCAACGCAGCAACGCAAGCGTCGCCATAACGTTTATGCGGAAACCTAGCTGCGGGTTGGCTTCGCAGGCCTCCGCAAGCAAGCCGGCCAAATGCACAATGCCGTCCGGGCGGACCCTGAGCACGAGTTCCTTGGCCTCAGCATCACTGCCAAGGTCGGCGCGCTCATAAGGGATGTTCAGTTTCGACGTGATCCACCTCGGTTCCGCAACTGCATCTGTCGCGACGACCTGGTGACCCCGATCAACCAAAGCAGGGATCAGGTGTGATCCAATAAACCCTGTTGCTCCGGTTACCAACGTCTTCATGTATACCCCTTCAATTGGTCCGCAGACGAGTCAGACCGGTCAGTTCCGGCTTTGATCAAGTTCAGCCAGTTCCGCCTCAAGCGTTTCGATTGTGCCGAGGATCTCCTGCCAACCCGCCTCCCATTCGAGATTCCCCGTGTCCCAACGCCCGTTAGCACCCACGAAGTGGGCGAATGGAATCGCGTCCTGGTAGACTTTGATGCCAGCGAAGATCCTGGTGTCGGCGATCATTGCGTATGGCTTGCCGTTGACGTTCCGGGCTTCTTCGAAGGCATCCAGAATCTCGGGAATCGAATTGCCGTCGATTTGGCGCGTGTGGAACCCGAAGGCTTCCATCTTGTCCTTGATAGGCTCGACCGCCATCACGTCCGAGGTTTTGCCCGTGGCGCCCAAATCGTTGTTGTCGATGATGATGATGAAGTTCGACAGCCTGTAATGCGCAGCGAACATGAACGCTTCCCAAACGCTGCCTTCATGAAGCTCGCCATCTGAGAGCAAACAGAACACGCGTTTGCCGGACCCCTTCTTGCGCTCACCAAGAGCGATTCCGGCGGCCTGGGACACACCCGTCCCGAGGGATCCCGACGTGATCTCAAAGCCTCGCGCTCCTTCGATGGGACTTTGGTCAATAGGAGACCCGTCGGCGCCCATCGTGCGCAGTTCTTCCATACTGTAGATGCCCAACTCGGCCATCGCGGCGAAGTTAATGATGGTGTCGTGGCCGTTCGAATTGACGAAACGGTCGTGATACCAACCGTTCCCATCCGGGCGCATCTCGTCGAAGTAGATGCAGGCGCCGACATCTGACAAGGCAACGCCCTGCCCCGCATAGCCGCCACGCTGCATGCAGATGTCCACGACGTTCCGACGCATTTTCGCGGCCTGGAGTTCCAGAGTCTTAATGCGAACTGCCGACTGGCCTGTCATCGCATTACCTCCTCGATCCGCTTTGCCAGAGCTGGACCGTCCAAGCCGAAATGCTGCCTGATATGTCCGATTGAGCCACCCGGCGCCCAACTGTCGGGAACACCGACCCGGGTAATGCGCGGGCCACGCCCGACCGTGCAGACGATTTCGCTCACCAGCCCGCCGAGACCTGTCGAGATCTGATGGTTCTCGACCGTTACGATCTGGTCATGCGCAAAGCAGTAGTCGATGATTTCCCGCTCATTCACCGGCTTGATCGTCGGCACATGAAGGAGCGAATGATCGAAACCCTGGTCGACAAGGATGTCGGACGCCTCGACCGCCCATTGCGAGGCATGGCCGCATGAAATCACGCCCACACCTGTGCCGGTGCGCAGCGGATAGGTCTTGCCAAGCTCAAACCTGAACGCCCTGGGGTCGAGCATCCGAGGCGTCGTTCCGCGATGCCCGCGCATGTAGACAAGACCTGACGTTTCGCATGCCACATCCAGTGCCTGGGCAAAGTCTGTCACGTCCATCGGATCGATGACCGTAGCGTGGGGCACCGCCCGCAGCATTCCCAAGTCCTCCGTACCCTGATGGTGGATCGGTGCGGGGCTCGAGATGCCCGGAGTGAAGCCGACGCATATGCCTGTGTTTCTGCTGGTACCCATGCAGATCACCATCTGATCAAAGCACCGGCGGGAGGCGTAGCTTCCGAACGTCGATGTAATTGGGACAAAACCGGCCTTGGCCAAGCCCGCGGCAACTCCGACAAGGTTCTGCTCAGCCATGCCCACATCCACGTACTGATCAGGGAGTTCCTTGGTGACTTTGAAGAGATCAACATATTGGCTGAGGTCTGCACTCATCATGATGACGTCTTCCCGGCGTCTGCAGAGATCGAAGCTGATGTCGTCAAAGGCGGACGGAACCTTTTGGCGTTCCTCTGTCGTCAGGAGCATGTGTCGTGCACTCTCGCGATGGCATGAATGTTCATATGGAGCCGGCGACATTGAATCCTCCGCCTCCGGCGTCGATATGCGCGCCCGTCACCAGTGACGAAGCGGGTGACATCAGCCAAATCGCAATGTCGGCGATTTCGCGCGGCCTTCCGATCCGTCCCATCGGAATCGAGTCTTCAACCGCTTTCCTTAGCTGTGGGTCAGCTTTCAGTCCGGCCGTCATGGCACTTGCAACGGCGCCGGGCCGCACCGTGTTCACCCGAATGCCCTCACGTGCGACCTCTTTTGCAAATCCTCGGGAAAAGACGTCGACCGCACCCTTCGAAGCGGCGTAGACGCTATGCCCGGGACGTCCTCCAATGGTTGCCGCCATTGAAGAGACATTGACGATGGAACCTCCCTTCCCGCCCGACTTGGTTGACATCAGACGCGCTGCTTCCCGGCAGCAGATCATCAGGCCGGTGACGTTGACCGCGATCAGCTTTGAGATCGCAGCAAAGTTCAGATCGCGAACCATGTCCCCAACGAATATCCCTGCCGCATGCAGCACTCCTGTCGGCGGGCCATGACACCTGGCAGCGGTCCTGTAGGCGTCGACGACATCGGATTCAGATGATACATCCGCAGGAATAAAACTCGCCGAACCGCCGCTTTCCGTGATGTCTCGGACCAGCGCCTCAGCCGACACCCGTTCCGCTTCAAGAGACACAAGCGAAACCGCGTAGCCGTTCCTGGCGGCGAGCCGCGCTGTGGCCGCACCCATAGCTCCAGCACCGCCGGTGATCAGACAATGCCCCGTCAAGGCAAAACGCACATGTTAGTTTTCCTCCCGACCTGCCCCCGACAGCCGGTTCGCCAGCATAGCGGAAGGACAGGAATGAGGTCAGAGGTCTGACCTCTAGGGAGCTGCTATATGCAGATTTTTGCTGAGTCAACAAAAAAGAATGGATAGGCCTCAAACGTCAGAGGACTATCCGGCAGCCAACTCAACTGTGGCGTTTCAATGCGTTTATGCGTGTCTCAGAGCGCTCAAGTGCGAGCTGACCTGCGCAGGTGGAAGGGGTTTCGAAGCAACTTTGGGAATACGCCCGTGGAAATCGATGGTTTCGGGGCGTTCCGCCGCGAACCTGATGTCCACCCGCGCGGTGTTATACCAGGTCACCGAATAGCCAAGCGCCGTTCCACGGTCCGAATATGTGCTGTATTCCACCAAAAGAACCGGGTCCGCCTCGCGAAGACCTAAACATTTTGCCGTGTCGGCTGGCAAGGGCACCACCGTTACACGACCATCCGAGCGCATGAGGTTGCTTTCAAGCTGATTCTGGTACATCGCGACAAGCGTGTTTGTGTTGACATCGAACCCGCTGGCATCGAAGGCAATGCCTTCAATCTCAGCGCAAACAGCATCAATCGTTCGCTGTATCGGCACATCGTCGGCCCTAAACACGCGATCGATCATCCAGAAATCGCTGCCTGCTGAGATCTCCAGCAAATCGGCGACAGTGGCATCCGCTGGACCACGCTTAATGGACAAGTCCGATACTGACGGCTCCTGACCGCTTTCCCGGATCAGGTTCGGTGCGCTGCGGATATAGGGCAAAGGCACGACCACACGCTTTGCATCCTTGGGTTTGCGCACGATTGTTCCGACGCCCCATTTCTTCTCGATCAGACCGGCCTGCCAAAGGATGCCAAAAGCTTCACGCAGCTTTGCCCGGCTCACGCCCAGGCTCTCTGAGAGTTTGACTTCAGACGGCAGACGGTCTCCATCCTCAAAGTCCGCCTCAATCATGCCGCGCAAACGCACAGTTATGTCTGTCGGATCTGCCAACGTCACCTACTCCCGGAAACAAGGTCGAATCTTAGATGCCATGAGAGACGTCTGACCTCGTGGAGCTACAGCATTCTGCACGCATGATCAAGTTGGATGCTGATTGAATGGCGCCTTATGGGTCAAGCGCAGCGGCTTGTGGCTTCCGACAACTGGCATTCGTCGGACTACCGCGATTCCCTGAGGTCTCTCCACCACCCCAGACAGGTCTTCCGGCGCAGGTACGCCGTTCTGCACACCTGCACCGCCGGACGGCTTGCCGAAATGGCGCAAGACAGCGGCAAAACACGATTCTCAGCTTCAGGCAGACTCGAACTGCAGCATCGAGGCGCACAGAAGCCGCTTCGTGTATCGGAACTACGCGATGACCACCTCGACTATGAGGCTTGATGCTGCCCGAGAGACAAGGCTTCCCGATAATCCGGACTTCAACTCCGCTGACACCTATGGCATTGGAGGTTGCCAGCTGACCTTTCGTAGACGATGGCGCGAAAGCGCGGCAACTGCGTGGCTGACGCCGGCTCTGAGCCGTCCCGATCAAGACATTCGGGCGCAAGCGCAGGCAACCGAGGTGTTGTTCGAAGGCGATCCGGTCATTGGATTGCGCTATTTTCGGAATGGACAGCTGCGAGATGTTCATGCCGTACGGGGAATCATACTCGCGGCCGGATCGGTTCAAAGCCCGCAGATGCTTCAACTCAGTGGAATCGGCTCTGCGAACCGCTTTCCGCTGGCTACGACGGTATTCGGCCGCTTCTACGAACCGACGCCAACGTTGAAGACGAATTCGTATATCCGGAACATGGGATGTCATCGAGCCTAACCATGACTGCGTTAAACGGCATCCTTGATCCGCGAATCATCAAGCTCCGAAAAGGTTCCTGACAGGATTCGATTTTATTTGCCGCCCTTTCCTGAACAGCTTTCGGCGCCCTGGCAACCGCGCCTTTATGAAACACGAAGGCTCCGTTCCGGCGGACCAATAAATAGTCGCTGGGGCCATAGGAGCGATGCAAACCTCAATCGCCGCGACGGATCCGTCAAGGGAGTCGGCGAACTCCTGGATGGATCCCTGCCCCGAGAGTTTGGGGAAGATGCCCTTGACCGCATTCTTGCAGAAGGCCGAAGTAGGGAAGGACGGCCAAACGGGCGATAAGTGATCCCGCCCCCGACAGCATAGAGGGTATTCTCACGCTGCAACCCGTGACCTCACGACCGATTACCCGTCAACGCGGAATGCTCCAGCTAATGGTCAGGCGCATCTGCTCTCTGCGGCGAGCGCATGTCCTTCCTCAGAAAACCGCTTTTCTTTGAAGTCCTTGCCCCAAACCTGCATGGCTTCGATGATGGGCTGCAGGCTTCGTCCCCTCTCTGTCACCTCGTATTCTACACGCGGCGGAACCTCGGCGAATACATGTCGGGAGATCACACCGTCCGCCTCCAGTTCCCGCAGCTGAAGCGTGATCATCCGTTCGGTCGCGTTCGGCGCAAGGCGACACAGTTCGCTGAAACGTTTTCGCCCGCTCAGAAGACGGCAAATCAGAATTGGCTTCCAGCGGCCGCCGATTACACTCAATGTCGCTTCGACATCGCAACCCGTTTTCCAGTTGTATTTTCTGGCCATCTTTTCGCCCCGATGATTCAATGTCCATTACTTACAAAAATGTAGGTTCTTGTCAAGACCTAGGTATCGGCACAATATGCGGGTCAGATCATTAAACAGCTGATGCGGAGGTCAACAATGAAAGCTCTTGGTTACAGCGAGAGGGGTCCGATTTCGGTGCCGAACTCGGTCGTCGAGTTCGACGCGGACATGCCCACTCCCGGCGCACGCGACCTACTGGTTGAAGTGCGCGGCGTCTCGGTCAATCCGGTGGACGTGAAAGTCCGTGCAAACCGTCCGCCCGAAGGCACACGCATCCTGGGCTTCGACGCAGCAGGAGTAGTCAAGGAAGTCGGCGCTGCGGTAACGGCGTTCCAGCCGGGCGACGAGGTTTTTTATGCTGGCGAGTTTACCCGTCCGGGAAGCAATGCCGAGTTTCAGGCCGTAGACGAGCGTCTGGCGGGCCGAAAACCGTCCGTGCTCAGCAATTCCGAAGCCGCTGGAATGCCGCTGACAAGCATCACCGCCTGGGAGATGCTGTTTGACAGCTTTGGCATCAAGGAAGGAGACGGCGACGGTGAACAGATCCTGGTTATCGGCGGCGCCGGTGGCGTCGGGTCTATCCTAATCCAGTTGGCCAAGAAACTGACAGGCCTGACCGTTGTGGCAAGTGCATCGCGCGAAGACACGGTCAATTGGGTCAGGAAAATGGGTGCTGACCACGTGGTCAACCATCGCAACCCGCTGAACGAAGAAATGAAGGCACTTGGAATCACTCCGAAATACGTCGCCGCGCTTAACCAGACGGACAGGCATTTCGAAGCGATTGTCGACATGATCAAACCGCGGGGCCATATCGCGCTGATCGACGATCCGCAGGGCATCAACATCGGGGCGATCAAGCTTAAAGCCCTGTCGTTTAGCTGGGAGTTCATGTTCGCCCGATCGATGTTCCAGACCCACGACATGGACGCCCAGTCCAAGCTCCTGAACCGCGTATCCGAGATGCTTGATGACGGCTCGTTGATCTCAACCGTGAACAAGCATTGCGGAACATTGAGCGAAACAGCCCTGCGCGAGGCGCTCGCCCACCAGGAAGAAGGTTCCGCGATCGGAAAGACCGTTCTGGACGGGTTCGGCGGCTCATAAGCCATGGAAGGACCGCTGGAAGGCAAAGTCATCATCGTCACCGGTGCCACAGGCGGCATCGGTGTCGAAACTGTCAGGCGTCTGGTAGATGACGGAGCGACTGTAATTGCATCAGGTCGCGACATGGATCGGCTGAGCATGCTTGACTCAATGAGTCCGAATGTCGTGACCCATCGATCCGACGTGTCACGCGAAGACGAGGCGCGTGGCCTTGTTGAACGTGCTGAAACCGACTTCGGCAAACTCGATGCAGTGTTCAACGGAGCCGGGATCGTCGGGGAAAGCGGCCTGATCGAGCATCAAGACCTCGATAGCTTCAATCATGTCATGGACGTCAATGTCGGTGGGATTTTCCTGATGATGAAGCACTCGGTTCCTGCACTGCGCCGCAACGGCGGTGGCGCGGTCATCAACATCTCGTCCGTGGCGGGCCTGATCGGCGGGCGAGCAACCATGCCGGCCTACTGTGCCAGCAAACACGCCGTGATCGGGCTGACGAAGAATGGCGCCAAAGCCTACGCAGGCGAAGGCATCCGGGTGAACGCGATTTGCCCGGGCCAGATCGACACTGACATGCTTGCTGCTGTGGAAGCGGACGCGTCCCCCGAGGATGCCGCCAAAGCGCGCGCCATGGTAATTGCCGCCATTCCCGCGGGTCGCTACGGCGAACCCTCTGAAGTCGCGGCCCTGACCGCGTTTCTATGCCGGGATGACGCCAAATTCATCAATGGCAGCGTCTACACGATCGACGGGGCATTCACGCCGTTTTAGTTTGCCCAATGAGTACCCATAACCCAAAAATAGTCCTGTAAATCAATTGATTAATTGAATATGTAGTTCAGTTTCCTACCTTAGTGTCTCTATCCGGGGCCGGTCGTTCCGATTCAAGCGGATCCCCATGTCTTTGAACCAAGCATGTCGCGGCACCGTCGCTCCCCATTCTCCCCGGACTTTCCTCGGACATCGACTGTCGGCATTTTCATCTATAATTTCTGCAGGCGATTTGGGACTGCGTGTCCACGCGCAGCCTCTGTTTCTGCATGGCGGTCAGAATGGGTCTTCGGTCCCAACACCAGCAGGTTCGAAATCGCTGAAACTGCGGGTCACAACGATGGCACTCTTTGCCAGCGCGGTTGCGGCAATGTGCAGGTCGGCGCCATTGTGTCCGGTCCGAGCCGAAAGCTGTCCCCAGATCCGGGCCTCTTCTGGCCCAAATGGCAATAGCCGATCCGCGAACTGTAGCAATGTCTGATCGATCCAAGCCCGCAGATCGTTCGCAAATGAAAGTATGCGGTGCTGCTGCCGGGCAATGCCGCACTCGATCTCACCAAGAGTGATTGCGCTTAAGAAAAGCTGGTCCTCCGGCTTCGAATTGAACCACGCTGCCACGTGCGGTGCCCGGTCGGGGCGGCGAATTGCAGGAAGCAGTTTGCGCCGGGAAGATGCGCTAGAAGCTTACCGGCCGGGGTTCCAACTTCGCTCGTTCAATGTCTTCGGCCGGGAAGGCCAGTAGATTGTCGACGAACGAGCCGCGCGCTCTTCGCGCGTCAGCCAGCAGATGGTGGTATTCCGAGGTAGACAGGATCACAACAGCAGGCTTGCCTCGCCGCGTCACCTCCTGCGGCGTAACCGGCCAAGGCCGCGTCAACGACCGTGCTGAACTTGTTCCTGGCGTTCTGCAGCGTCCACATCAGTACACTCATCCAGCTATTTTCTTAGCCAGTTATGGTCTGTCGGAACAAAAATGTCAAACTGCGGGCCATGTGGGCTACGAGGAAATCGCGTTTGAGCAAATTTTTCCGGGCATCCGGACCCCAAGTGCGATGCTATCCTACAGCTTTGACGGCGGCGTCAAAAAGGGCGCATCGAGTGAATTTGCTTTACTGGGCGGTTCGGGAAGAGTCCGCTGACTCTACTGGCGGGACAGCGGGATGTCGCTTCGTTCGGCGGGCTATTGTGGGAATTTAGAGAGAATCCGACCACCGGCTTGCCACATTCCGAGACAGAGTTCAGGCCCAAATTTAATAGAGGGGCAAGCCTCGCGTTACAAAAACCTGATAGTGGCGGATCCAGTTTCATTGCCGGCAACCGAACCGCTGCCGCAGCGAGGCTGACTGTTCATTCTCCGGTAGCCGGCCTTCGTTTGGGCAATATCCCGGGATCCTTGCCTTCGGCATCATCTTCATTCCAATAGCCGATCAGAACGCCCAACTGTTCTTCCATTCCTGTCATCCTGACATTGTGCTCTTCCGACCAGGTCTCCCGCTGCTGGCGGCTGCCGCATTCGCCCCCAGGACGGGACTCCCATCCTGATTGACACTGACTCTCATCTTGATTGTCGCGCTAGAGCCGCTGCCGGGCAGCCTCCCGAACGATGCCCTGCCGTTGCCCTTCGAAGCGGAGAAGAAGCGCGGGAACGTTCCTCTGCACGGACGCCGTCCGTTCCGTGCCGGGGGCGACGAAGAACCGACATTCGTTGAGTTCGTAATACTCGGGCACTGGCGCAAGCGTCGGATGGCGCGCAACAAGCGACTTCAGCAACGTAGTTTTGCCGGAGCACCCGCGGCCTTCGATCCCGATATATCCAGCCGCAAGATGCGGGGATGATTACTCGAAGACGCGTGCTTTTCCAGCATGAAGCCTCTCTTCCGGGTCTGAAGGTGGGGTAGGTCGGGACAGTCCCGACAGCTTTTTCGCGACCCGTTCTGCGATCTCCCCGGGCGCGTCTTGGGAGGTTTCGACAATGTCCGCAAAGGGTTCGTAGACAGCTATGCGCTCCAGAAATTTCTGCCGTTCGCTGTCTTCGACCAGCCCAAACCCGCGCCCCACCTGCCGCCGCGCGACGATCTCGGCGGCCGCGTCGTGATCGTGGGACGGCACCAGCAAGGCGGTTGGTCCGAGGGATCGCACGGCCTCGCGGTTGGCCTGCACCACGTCGGCAGCGGTTTCCACAATGAGAAACCCGGAGGACAGGGCGATGACCGCGTCAGTGTCACACGCGGCGATCATCTCGTGGAAACAGCGCGCATTCTGGGTCACATAGTCGCGATAGCCAAACCGCGAAATGAAGGTGCGAATGTTCTCAACGGTTTCGCAGAAATAGTCGTCGAGGTCGAGGAACACATACCCGAGGCGCGGCGCAAGCACGCGACCGGTCGTCGTCTTCCCGACGCCACCAGGGCCAATCAGGAACACACGTTCAGAGGAGGGACGGTTATCCTGCATAGGTGGGGTGGTCCGGTGATGGTGACGGGAGGATCCTGCTCTGCGCCATGGCCTGTGGGGAAAAGCCAAGCTCTGACATCTCGCGCAGCGCATCGGCCAGCGTGGCCGTCAGCGCGCCGTTCACGTCATTGCCTTGGCTGATAAGGGTGCGCAGCCGTTTGCGGAGCGCGTCGCAGCGACAGGCGTTCTCGGCCAGCCAGACGTGATAGTCATGCACATTGTCGAAGCGATAACTCACCGTCATGTGGAGCGAGGGGGCTTCAGCGGTTTCGACCAAATGCCATGTGCCCCGCGGCAGGAACATGGTGGCGCCCTGCGTAAGCAAGTGATCGCGGTCCCAGTGGTCCGGCGCGTCCTCTGGTCGGCTTTTCACCACCGGGCTGGCCTCCCCGGGTAGATCTGGCGTCCCATCCGCCAGCGCTTGGCTCCTGCGAGCTGGAGCACGCTCAGATCATGTGTGTCGAAATGCGGATCGAAGCCGGGCACGGGGTGCGTGCTGTAATAGAGGTTCACCTGCACCCGGCAGCCCACCTGCCGCGCCGTTGCATCGGCGAAGCGGCGCACGGCGGGGTGCAACTCTTCCAAAAAGTTGATGTTCAGCGTGGCCCCGGCGTCGAGCACAGCGCAAAGTCTCTCCGGATCGAGCTGCGCCGCGACTCGCCCGCCGCCGCGCTTGGAAAGGTGGCAATAGGCCTTCTCCCGCACTGGCTGCTGTTCTTTCACGACACGCAGATAGGGACGCATATGGCCGATCAGCGGATTGCATCCTGTCGCGATCAATGCATGCAGATCGTCCATGCCAAAGAACGCTCCGAACCGCGCCGGGTCCGGGTCCGCCAGGATCGGCGCGCTAACCTCCTCGGGCGCAAGCTGGCGTGGATCAAGGCCGAGAATCCGGTCGACATCATCACATCAGTTCCTTTCCAAACGCTTGGAAACAGCCTTCGAACGGCATATCTCCCCCTCATCTCCTGCCGCGCGATGACGCCGTCGGGATACTGCGCTCGCCGAAACCATGGCCCGTCCACGAGATGCACTTCCCTGTAACCGACATCGCGCAGCAACCGCGCCTGATATGGTGTGCAGTAACCGTAGGGAACAGCCACCTTGTCGACCGCGAGGCCAAGCGCATCTTCCAAGCTCAAGTTAGACCGTGCATCCGGATCCCAAGTGCGATGCCATCCTACAGCTTAGACGGCGGCGTCAAACAGGCTGCATCGAGTGAATTTGCTTTCCCGGGCTGTTCGGGAAGAATCCGCTGACTCTACTGGCGGGACAGCGGGATGTCGCTTCGCTCGGCGGGCTATTGTGGGAATTCAGAGAGAATCCGATCACAGGCTGGCCACATTCCGAAACAGAGTTCAGGCCCGAACCTGCCAGCGGAACAAGCCTCGCGTAAAAAAAAGACAGTAACAGATCTACTGGCCGCATTGTCGGCAACCGAACCGCCGCTGCGGCCAGGCTGACGGTTCAGTCTCCGGCAACCGGTCTTCGTTTGGGCAATATCCCAGGATCCTTGCCTTTGGCGTCACCTTCATTCCAATAGCCGATCAGAACGCCCAACTGTTCTTCCATTCCTGTCATTCTGACATTGTGCTCTTCCGACCAGGTTTCCCGCTGCCTGTACCGAAGCGCCCAGTCCGCAAGATGATCGGCCATCATCTGGCGGACTCCCTTATGTTCGGCGCTGAGACCAAGATCGACCAGTTCGTCGGGATCATTTTCCAGATCGAACAGCACAGGCGGATATCCGGGAGCATGCACGTATTTCCACCTTTCGGTGGCAACCATATAAGTCCGGCAGTCAAGAGGCATCCTTCCCGTCTCGGGCCGGAACACCTGGCAGGAATAATCGTACTCGCTCACGGAATAGCTGCGCCATTCGATGTCCTCACCCCGGATTCTTGGCATAAGCGAACGCCCGTCCAGAATGTTTCTAGCCACTTCGCCACCTTGGTGCTCAATGAATGTCGGCAGAAGGTCAATCGCCTCGACCAGGGAATCGTCAACCGTGCCTCGCGTGGTATCGGCCGCCTCGCTCGGGTCCGCGACGATCAACGGAATCCTGACGGATGGGTTGTGGAAATAGTCCTTGTCACCCATCCAGTGGTCACCCAGATAGTCGCCGTGATCGGAGGTGAATACGACCATCGTATCGTCGAGCAGCCCACGCTTCCCCATGAACTCGAACAGAATCCCGAGCTGGTCATCGATCTGCGATATCAGCCCCATGTAAACTGGAATGACCGTCTCGCGAGCGGTGTCCTTGCCAAAGGTCTTGCCGGCGACCCTCTCCATGAAGAGTTTCATGAGCGGATTGGTGTCCGCCAGCTCACCCTCAGACCTGATCGCGGGAACGACGTCCTCCGCCGAGTACATATCGTTGTAAGGCGCGGGCGCGACGTAGGGCCAATGGGGTTTGATATAGGACAGATGAAGCAGCCACGGTTTTTCCCCGTCGTCCTCCGCCAGAAACTCCATTGCCCGCCTGGTCATGTATGGCGTTTCCGAGTCTTCATCCGTGACCCGCGCCGGCAAATCGACGCAGTCGTTGAAAAAGCCGGATCGAACTCCTTCATCCGTTTGCACGGCATTTGCCACCCAATGCCATGGGTTGTCGTCTTCCGCGTATCCTTTGGATCTAAGGTATTGGTTGTAGACGACGTCGGGGCGAACCATCGAATCCGGATGCACCCCGTCATCGCGTTCATAAGTCTCAAAGCCGGCCTGCGCATGGTGTACGCCGACGGCGCTGTCCGCTTCCACGCCAAGTCGTTTCATACCTTCCCGGTCGGCAATCATATGTGTCTTGCCCACCAGGACAGTCCGCATTCCCAGTGGATTCAAGTGGTGACCGATATTCCGCTCGCCGATGCGAAGCGGCGCGAAGTTGGACGCGGATCCGTGCGACGACACATAGCGGCCGGTATAGAAGCTCATGCGTGACGGGCCGCAGATCGGCGACTGGCAATAGGTGTTGGAAAACGTAACCCCCCTCGCGGCCAACGCGTCGATGTTTGGGGTCTTGATCGTTGGATGCCCGGTGCAGCCGAGGTAATCGAACCTAAGCTGATCGCACATGATGAAGAGTATGTTCCTGCGTGCCATGCGGGTCACCCTCTATCTTCTGAATCCAGAGCCGTATCGCATTCTTGGGATCCTAAATCAATGCGTGGACAGAGCGTGAGGGAACATGGGCCGATCTTCTTGCATTCAGGATCCCAAACCGGTACGGGATTTCATGCGACTGATGCGGTGACATATGGAGGAGCGCCGATGCACCCCGAACTGCAGGCCCACCCTGAATACTTCGAGAAAGAGATAGTTCAGATTGCGGACAACGTCTATCAGGCTTTCGGGTTTGCCGCGTCGAACGTGTACATGATTGTCGGGGACGGCGGAGTTGTCATCATTGACACGACGGAAACAACAACTGCCGCCGAAAACATTCTGGCAGAGTTCCGCAGGATCACCGATCTGCCGGTAAAGACAATAATCCTGACGCATTCCCACCGCGACCATGTCTCTGGCGCAAGCGTTTTCGCTGCGGGCGAAAGCCCGGAAATCCTTGCGAGCGACAGATCGTCCGAAGACTCGCTGCTCGAAGAGACCAGACATCCCCGAGCCGTAAAGGCAATGCAGGTGCGCACAAAACGCCAGTTCGGCATCGGACTGTCATACCCTGACGAAATCATCGGCATCGGGGTTGGGCCAGGCAACCGGCCGCTCAAGGGCATGGGTGCAGGCATCCTCCCTCCAACCCGCCGCATTGGCGGCGAAGGCGAGACTGTAACGACCTGCGGCATCAAGCTCGAACTGGCGATGGCGCCCGGAGAGTCTCCCGACCATATGGTCGTCTGGTATGCCAACAGGAAAGTTCTGTTCAGCGGAGACAACTTCTATCGCTCGTTCCCGAACCTCTACGCAATTCGCGGGACCGAATATCGGGATTTTGACGGCTGGGCGGACACGCTGGACCAGTTGATGGCGTTTGGGCCCGAAGTGCTTGCGCCCGGCCACACCAAGGCGGTTATGGGTGCAGACACCGTTAGGGAAGTGCTGACTGACTATCGGGATGCGATTCGCCATGTCATCACGGAAACCCGAGAGGGCATGGATGCAGGCAAAACGATTGACGAGCTTGCGCATAGCGTAAAGCTGCCACCGGAGCTCGGGGAGAAGCCTTACCTGCGCGAATACTACGGGCGGGTCGAGTTCGCAGTCCGCGCTTACTTCGTGGGGACGATGGGATGGTTCGACGGCAACCCCACCTCGCTCAGCCCGCTGTCGCCGGCAGATGAAGCGAAACGCTTCATTGAACTTGCCGGCGGGACGGAGGCTGTCATGAAAGCCGTCGAACAAGCGCGTGCGGATGAAGATTACCAATGGGCACTTCAGCTGGTTGACCGGCTGATCCATACCGGCCACGGCGGCGAAAACACCAAGGCGATCAAGGCTGAACTTCTAAGAATGCACGCCCAATCCCAGATCAACTGCCCGACGCGGCACTATTACATTCAGTCGGCGAAGGAACTGGAACAGGGCTAGGCCTCCGCTGTTGGCAGAGGCACCCGGTCGGCAACTGCGATTTCCATCTCGGCAAGCCGTTCGATCAATTGGCTCCTGATCCCGGCATGTGCCGCACTGTCCCAAAGGTTGGTCATTTCGCCCGGATCATCCACAAGATCGAACAGCTCGTTCGGGCACTTGCCGAGATAGATCGACAGCCGCCAGCGATCATGGATGATCGTGTGGACGCGTGGACGAGGGCCAAATGCTTCCTGTGTACGCTGTGTTTCGTATTGGATGTGCGCCGCCTCGCGCCCCAGACCGCCTGCAACCGACAGAACAGCGCCCTGCATTCCAACCGGCGCCTCGACCCTTGCGTGCTCGAGAATCGTCGTGCCGATATCCAGTGTCTGCGCAATTGCCTGACTGCGTTCGCCTTTGGCGCCCTTCGGGTCGGACCAGATGAACGGCACGTGAGTAAGTGAATCATACTGCTCCGCGCCCTTGAACAGCAGCCGATGTTCACCGAGATGGTCGCCGTGGTCGGACGTGAAGATCTGGACCGTTCCGTCATGGAGACCGGCGTCCTTGACCGCTTCCCGGATACGCCCGACCGCATCGTCGATCATGGCGATCATGCCGCAGGTCAAAGCGCGCGCCTCAAGCGCCTCCTGCTTCGAAACGGCAAGAGAATAGCCCGTATTTTGACCCAGCGTCCTGTCACGTGCACGATCCCGCTCCGCGATTCTTATATACTCCGGTGGCTCCCAGTCATTGGCGGTGTACGCCAGAGGCACCGGCATCTCTTCCGGCTTGTACATGTCCCAATACCTGCCGGGCGGGTTGAACGGATGATGCGGGTCGGGCCAGGACACCATCAGGAAAAACGGTTTTGGATTGCCTTTCCTGCCTTCGATCCATTCGCGCGCGCGCTCAGCGATGTAGCTCGTGGAGTACCTGTCTTCCGGGATCTTTGTGCGAATGGCCTGCGGACAGCTGTAGTCGTGCGGTAGCTGGTCTTCGCGCCCGCGCAGGGGAATGATTTCGGGAGCTTCGTCTTTCAGCCACAGCTCGTAGTCACCCCCCGTATTCGTGCCATGCCGTAACACAGAATCGTAGTGGTCGAACCCATAGAACGGGGTAGGAACCTTTGGATTGTCCCGTATCCAAAACGGCTGCCGCTCGTATTGATACTCCGCACTGTCCAGATCCGAACGAATGGCGACAGCGAGGTCTTCGGGCGGCGGTGCATAGCCTTCCCGCCACACGGGCGGCTCGATCTGCACAGTCCGGTTCGAGACGTTCTGCAAATGGCTCTTTCCTATGAGCGCGGTGTCATATCCGGCGGCGCGCAGGACGTCGACAAATGTGACATTCTCATGTGCCAGTGGCACGCCAAGCGACCGGACGCCGTGACTCGACGGCATGCGGCAGGTCAACAGACTGGCGCGGTTCGGCATGCATACAGGCGACGCAACGTAGAATCGGTCGAAATTCACGCCATCTTGCGCCAACTCGTCGACATTCGGAGTACGCAGAACGGGATGTCCGTTACAGCCCAGATGGTCAAACCGCTGCTGATCGGTGATGAAGAGGATGTAGCTCGGGCGTTCTGTCATTCGCTGGTTCCGGGACACTGCACCGCCGTTATATCCGCAAAGCTGGCCTGCTGCGAACCACGTGAAGCGCGATCAGGACAGCCGCCGCAATCAATGCCGGTCCATATATCTCGATGGGACGGAACAGGATAAGAACCGCCAGAACCAATCTCGTCGCGATTTCGATTGCTGACAAGGCCTTTCGGTCAAATGCGGCCAATGCACCGGACACCAGATACAGCGCAAGCCCTACCCGCCCGATCAGGATCGCAAGCCAGCCAATGTCAATGTCGCCATCGTAACCCGCAATGAAGCGTCCGGTATGGGGATCAAGAACCGCCTTATCGATCAGCAGAAGCTCAGGATAGACGGAAAACACGAACGGAACGGTGAACAGGACGATTCCCGACCTAACAGCCGAAAACCCTGTTTTCATTGGATCGGCTTTGGTGATGGTCGAGGCCGCGAACGCCGCCAGCGCCACCGGCGGGGTGATGGCCGACGCAACCGCAAAGTAGAAAATGAACATATGCGCGGTGAACGTCGCCAGGCCAAGGCCCACCAGCATCGGCCCCATCAGCAGCGCGACATTGATGTAGGCCGGAACCGCTGGCATCCCCATTCCGAGCAGAACGGCCAAGAGCATTGTCAGGAACAGGGCGAAGAGCTGGAAGCCCATCGAACCGACCCCGATGTCGAAGGACTTCAGGAAACCAAGAACATCCACGGCCACGAACTTTGCCAGACCTGTGAAGTTGAGGCAAACATCGATCACGGTCACAGCAAGGAACATCAGGTATAGCGTGGAAACCGTCACACCTGCCTTTGCCAGCCCATCGAAAATCTTTCCGGGCCGAGTCCGGAACTCCCGGTCAAGAAACATCAGGACCAGGAGCAGCATCACCGCCCACCAACCAGCCGCGCTTGCGTCACCAGCCGCATTCTGGAAAAGCTCGATGATCCAAGGCAGCGAAATGACCTTGCACGCATCGCCGTTCATTTCCACAACCGCGCCCAACAGGATGGAAATCGCGCTGCAGCCGATCCCGTCCTTCGGTGTCAGCAGAAGAACAAGCACCAGGAGCACGGGCGCAAATATCTGAACCAGATGCACTTTCTCATCGCGGTTCAAACGCATGTCGTCCGACAGTTCACCTACCGACTGGATATTCTGTTTGCGCGCCTGAAAGACCACGGAGAGGAACAGGCAGAAGAAGTAGAAGAGCGCGGGAATTGCGGCGGCAATGATGATTTCGCGGTACGGAACCCCGGTCAGCGACGCCATGATGAAAGCCGCCACACCCATGATCGGCGGCATGATCGACCCGCCTGAGGACGCCGCCGCCTCAACACCGCCGGCGAACACTTTGGAAAACCCGCGCTTTAGCATCATCGGGATGGTGAGCACTCCGGTAGACAGCACATTGACCACCGGACCGCCTGTAATTGTGCCGAACATCGCGGACGACACGACAGCCGCATGGGCTGGACCGCCGCGCAGGTTTCGGGTCACGGCAAAGGCAAGCTTGATCAGCGCCTTCCCGCCTGCACATTGCCCGAAGAGGGCACCAAGAATGATGTAGGGAAAAACCAATAGCAGCAGCACGTTGATAAAGCGCCCGAGAAGCCCGGCGGTATTGTTGATAAGCGCGTCACGCACGAACTCACGGCCTGAAGTGAGACTTCGCGGTTCCTCGCTGCTCAGGATCGTTATGAGGTACTTGTTCTGGTCCTCGGCGCCAAACAGATACCAGTTCATGACGGTGCCGAAGGTGTAGGTCGCGATCAGGATCGACACCAGGACAAGAGGAAGCCCCCAAACGTTGATGTTGTAGGCAAGGAAAATGACGGTTGCCCCGAACAGAATGATCGGAAGCAGGCGTCCCGTTGTGTTCAGGCAGGCTGGATCATCAGCTGTTTCGGGAATGGGAAGGCCAAGAAGCTCTGCATATTCGATGTCAGACTTCAATGCCTGCGCCACCAGACGCTCCCTGTCGCCGGTGTACATGTCATAAAGGCAGACGGCCTCTAACTCGATCAGGTAGCTCAGGGATACTGTCGCTGCGGCAACAACCAAACCGACATCAAGAAGCAATCCAAACCAGCGCCGGACGGGCGTCCGGTTCGTCCAGCTTCGCCACATTGAATGCTTCAAGGCGACGATCAGCATCATCCAGACAAAAACGAGCGGATAAAGCCATTCGGTCGGAAAGCGCCGGATCTTGAAGAAGTCCAATCCAGTCACGGATTTCCAGAGTCCGTCCCATCCCGGAATTGCCGGCGTCACATTCAGGAGGCCCAGCAGAACCAGCAGGAACCCCAGCCAGTAGACCAACCGCTCCACAGAAGCTTCCGGAGTTTTCTGAGAATTTGCCTGATCGGTCATTTCGGCTCGGCTGGCGGGACGCTCGAAGGGTTCATGACACCAGCGCGGGCGGCGTCCTCGGCCGCCCGACGCACTTGCCTGTCTGCGCCTCTACGGCCTGGCGCAGTCCGGAACCGAATGGCCGGCTTCCTCCCAGGCGCGGACAGCGCCGGCGTGGAACTTGACCGGGTTCGGCCCACACAGGCCGGAGACTTTGGGATCCAAAACGCCAAAGTTCAACGATCCCATGAACGGAGCCAAAGCCATGTGCCCTTCGAGGTTTTCAATGTGCGACTTGGTCAACTGATAGGCCACTTCCTCATCCATGCTCCTGTTGACGAAGTCCCCTCCGACCACTGACATCGCGCGGAACGTGTCGTCCTCCGACACTACGGTCCATCCGTCACCCAAGCTTGCTTTCAGATCGGCGACAGGTATGGAAAATGCCGTCGAGCCGGGCTTGTTCAACAGTTTCTGGCCATCCTCGGATTCAAAGGTGTCTTTGGGAAGCGAATAGATGCTCATCGCTCCGGCGGCGCCTGCACGCGTGACACGGGGTCCGGGAAACATTGCCGGGATCACCGCAACATCGGCCGTGCCGTCAATGATGGCCGAGGCGGCCTGGTTCCAGCTCACGGTAACGGACTCGTAGTCTTCATCAAACTTTGAACCGCCGAAAAGCTGGATAAGCGCACGTGAGTTCGTGGTCGCAGCACCCCGCGGAGGCCCGTTCAACACCTTGCGGTCTTTGAGATCATGCCAGCCTTCAACGCCTTTGGCATCATAAGCATACATGGTGAAAATGCTGAATGTATAGGGATAGAGAAGCTGGACATTCGGGCCGATTTCCGCGCCTCTCTCTTTTCCCAGACTGGCGTATGGACCAATGGCGTGCGCCAACATGAACGGCAGGATGAACGGACCGTTGGCAATGTCAATTTTGCCCTCGGCCAGTGCCTGGATGTAATTGGTTCCGGTCTGGCCGTCTTTCAACTGGATGTTGGCGACGCCGCGGGCCGCAGCGTACTCAACAAGCGCGGACGCGGTCAGTCCAGCGGTAGTGCCGGCACCAGCGGTATTGGACGTCAGATTGACCTGTGCCGACACCGCTGACGCGGCGACAGCCGCTGTTGCGGCAAGAGCGGCTGTCCGAAGTGATTTGAGCATTCCTTCCTCCCTTTGCTGTCAGTCGCCGCAGTCGTCTCTCTGTGACTGCGGCAATGGTTTTCTGGAAGCCATCTGTTGATCGACAGCCTGACCTCCCAAGCGAAATCATGGAGCAAGGGACACGTTTAGGATCCCAAAGTCAAGCTTGATCGATTCCTGAAGCCGCAAATACCGCCTTTGCCTGGAATTTGGGATCACAAGCTGTTCGAAGGAGGGCGGCCTGAACAGCATTCACCGGAAGCTGGCTGGACGTGTTTCGGTATTCGAGAAGCTCATCCTGCGAATTCGTGGAGGCGCTGCCATGCCACAACGTGATCGGCCTATCTGAATGACCGCGTTCCCAGCAACTTCCGTTGTGCATCGACAAATCAGTTCAGGCGGAGCAGTCCCGACCGAATTTCGGTGATGCCCGGTCACTGTTGCAGGACGGTCGCAGCCGTCCGTCCGGCTCGAACATGTTCCGAAGGCCAGAGGTCTCTTCGCATTCGCGGCATCGGTGCATGAAGTTCGACGGAGTCCTGGGGGCCTCCTTTGAGGCAACGCCTATCCCATCCCTGAATCCCGCCAGCATCACTTTGGCAGTCAGGAAGCAATGGGAGCCAAAACGCAACCGGCTGCGTATGTCTCGGGAATCAGGGAAAGGTCGGTCTTGGCGCGCTGGGGAGGATTCGAACCCCCGACCCCTTGATTCGTAGTCAAGTACTCTATCCAGCTGAGCTACCAGCGCATCCAGCGTGCAGGATGTATCTGCTGAAGGAACGCATTGCAAGCATGAATCACATCTCGGAATCCGCTTTAGTGCGACGATTGATCACCTGCGGTGGCAATCCCTTCGCCATGTGCGCCGGGACGGTCGGTTAAAGCGAAATTTTCAGCGGCGAGACTTACCCTTCCGTTGCCATCTGTCTTCCGTTGCCATCTGCCGGCCTTTTGATGGGCACAGAGGTGCCAATTCATCCGTTCGCTTCCCGCGACGGAACGGCAGCATTCATTGAATTCCCCAGCCCGGCATCGCTAAGACTGGGCCATTTGCTGATGACCGATAGCGAGACAGTCTCTCAATTCACACTGGGGCTGATCCGGCCACTCGACGCTATCCGCTCCACAACGCAATTCCGAACTTCTTTCCAAAAGGAAGAGCCGCGCCTCACAGAATCACAGCCTCACCGTTACAGCCATTTCATTGCGGGAAGGAATGCAACGGAACTCCAATCCTCATCAATGCCGGATCGAGCAGCCGATTCGGTCAAAGAATCGGAGAACCGGACATTTTCCGAAGCTCGCAGCCGGAGAAACACTCTCATTCCGGAGCGTCGGCATGGGTCACCACGGTCTTGGGAAGGCAGGCGGCGAACACAGTTCCGTTTGGGCCTGATGAGAGCAGTTCCAGACACCCTCCATGCCCTTTGACCAATTCTTGAGAAATCGCCAGACCAAGGCCAATGCCCCCTCTCCGAACCCCGCCCTGGAACGGTTGGAACAGGTGCTCCCGCGCTCTCGCGGGCAGGCCAGGTCCGGTATCCTCAACGCGGATCCTCCATTCATCAGCGGTTTCAGTAGCATTCACCGAAATCCGGCCGGGGCGTCCGCTTGCGGCAATCGCCTGGCGCGCGTTTCGGACCAGGTTCCCGATCACGCGGTGGAGCTGTTCGGAATCCGCCCGCACCGACATTCCAGCGGGAATGTCCGCAGCCAGTTCGACTCTGTTGCCTTCGCTCGCCAGACGCTCGTCCTCAATGACATCATCAACGATGTCCGCAAGCATCACATGAGCCAGGCGCGGCGGAGGTTCCTCAGCCTTTCCGAAGGCCAGTGTCCCTTCACATAGATTCACCGCCCGTGAGATTGAGTTCACCAGCCGCGGGGCTGACCGCTTGACGCCTGGATCTTCGCTGCTCTGAAGCCGGTCTGACGAAAGCTGTGCCGTTGACAGGATGTTGCGAAGGTCATGGCTGATCTTCGCCACCGCCGCACCAAGCTGGGCCAGCCGCTCTTTCTGCTTCAGCGCCCCCGTTACATGCGTCTGCATTGAAGCCAGTGCCGATTCGGCCTCGCGAAGTTCGTAAATTCCAGCCGACGGCTCAATGATCCGGCGCGCGTCTTCGGGCGCTTCGGCATAGGTGGACATTGCCCGGACCACGCGCTTGATCGGCCCGACCAAAAAGCGCCGGACCGCAATAAACAGAAACGTCGCCACAATGACCGAGAGAGCTGCCGAGAGAGTCAGGATCCGGATCCCATAGTCGATCATTGCGGATCTCAGCGGCGCCGTCTCCATCGTGATCTCTATCTGAAGGCCCGCGTCCCGTACCGGGCTGCCAACTATGCGTATCACTTCGTTGCTGGGATTCCGAAGCCGCGCGATAGCGTCGCCGATCAGGTCGAAAGCCATGTATTGACGCAGATCGAATGTGTCGGCGATCGGCGACGGAACCTCGGAGGACAGTACAAGCTCCTTTGCTTCGTCGCGACGTAGAACCACGTTGAAAACTCCTGCATTTTCAAGTAGTTCCGCTTCCAATTCTTCTGAGAGCATGTTGTCCGCCAGCAGCGCCAGCGACGCGATCTGCGCCTTTTCAAGATGGCGAAGCAGATAGTCCTCGCGGAACCGCGCGACTGACGGAACGAATATCAACACCTCCGCCAGCACGATGAACACTGTCGTCAGTACCAGAAACCTCCCTGAAAGCGACTTCAGGAACATTTGCTAGGGAATCCACCGCTGTACGAACCGCACAATGCGCTTGACCGTCGGGTTCTCGAACAGCCGCGGGGTGAAGTAGGCTCCGGCAACACGCTTGTTCGCCTCGCCCCGCGTTGGGTAGGGAGCGACCATTCCGGCAACGGCGCCGATCTTTAGCCGGTTTGCGATGGCGAGCGCCCAGACCTGAATCAGTTCTCCTGCGTGACTTCCTACGATGGAAGCGCCAACCGGACGCCCTTTGACTATCATTACCTTCACCAATCCGTCCGTGCTGCCTTCAGCCACTGCCCGGTCATTGCCGCTGAATTCGAAGCGCACGACTTCCAGCGCATCGCCGTGTTCCTCACGCGCCTGTGCTTCTGTGAGGCCTACCTGCGCGAGCTCGGGATCGGTATAGGTCGCCCAGGGAATGTGGCGGTCCGTCACTTTGGCAGGCAGGCCGAAGAGCATTGAGCGAATGATGACGCCGGCGTGGTAGCCGGCAACATGTGTGAACTGCAGCCCGCCTGCGGCGTCCCCGATTGCATAGATCCGTCGGTTTGTCGTCCGCAGTGAGGCGTCAACGTTCACGGCGCGGTCATGGGCCACCCCTGCCCTGTCCAGATCAAGGCCCTCGATGTTTGTCTTGCGCCCCACAGCCATCAGAAGATGGGTTCCGGAATATGAAGAGCCGTCCTTAGTGTGGATGGTGATGTTGCCTCGACTGCCGCTGACCTTCTCGACGAGAGCGTCTTCGACTATTTCGATCCCCTCCTGCCTCAGCCGGTCCAGCACAGTCACGGCAAGTTCGGGATCATCCTTGCCCAACGCCTTGAATCCCTCGATCACAGTGACCCTCGATCCAAGCCGCCCGTGAGCCTGCGCCATTTCCATCCCAATCGGGCCACCGCCGACAACAATCAGACGCTCGGGCCGTTCCCGCAGATCAAAGATGGTCTCATTGGTATAGTATGGAATTTCCTCAAGACCCGGAATCGGCGGCACCAATGGCGAAGATCCAGTCGCGATCACAAACCGGCGGGCCTTGATCACGGCCTCGCCAGCCTGCACTTCGGTCCGCGAGATGAAACGCCCGTATTCGCGGATCACCCGGACTCCAAGTTCCTCAAACCGTTCCTGGCTGTCATGTGGCTCGATGGCGGCGATCGCCCCGGCAACGTGATCCTTGGCGGCGGCATAGTCTACCTGCGGCTCGACCGGCGTCACGCCGTATCGGGCACCCGAAGTCATCCCGTGTGCCGCCTTGGCCGCTGCGATCAGAGCCTTTGAGGGAACGCAGCCGTAGTTCAGGCAGTCACCGCCCATCTTGCCGCCCTCGAGCAGTACCACCCTGGCACCCATCTGTACCGCTCCGGCAGCAACGCTCAGCCCACCGGAACCCGCACCGATAACACAGAGGTCGGTATTGATACGCTCCATCGTCATATGTCCTTCCTGCCACGAACGGCTTTGATCAGTATCGGCAACAGAGCCAGTGCACAGAGACCCAGAATCGGCAGCAGGATTCCGGGTTCGAAAATTATGCCGAGATTCGGTGTCTCTCCCCGGGCGAAAATCTCACCTAGTCCTGCACCGACCGACGTATATACGACCGCGCCGGGAATGATGCCGAGGAATGTTGAAATCACGAACCGGTGCGTCGGCACCTGCATGAATGAGGGAACCAGGTTGGCCACGACAAACGGAACTGCGGGAACCAGCCGAATCAGGAACAGCATCGACCATTGATTCTCGTCGATTCCCTTCTTGATCTTCTTTACGGCCCCCTGGCTCTGCTGGAGTTTTGCGCCGAGACGCTCACCGAATCCCCAACGGGCCGCAAGAAAAATTGCCGTCGCCCCAAGCGTCGCGGAGATTACGTTGAACAGAGCGCCCGGGAACGTCGCGAACAGAAATCCTCCCGTCAATGTCGCAATGGTAGCGCCCGGAAGGGAAAACGCGACGATCAGCGTATATAGCCCGATGAACACCAAGGCCGTGAGCGCATAGTTCATGTCGCGAAACGCGATCAGTGACTCGCGGTTTTCCCGAAGCGCCTCGAACCCCAGATAGTCCCTCAGCGTGAAGAAGCCGATCACCGCAACCACCAATATCACAGCGATTGGCAGCAGCCGCGTAATCCCGCGCGGATTGGATTGGGTTTGTTCGTCCATGCCTTGCACCTTTCTGCCTGCAACTGACGTATCTGTAATTGAGTGCTGAACTCCTGGGGAACATCCATAACACAGTCGATCGGACTTTCGCGAGAACCGGCGTGAAAGTGCCGGAAACAAGCCCGTCTGGAGAGTCCGTCAGGATTTCCGCGCGTACGGAAGCCGATTTCTGCGGCAATCGCCAACGCAGTCAATTGACAAGTGCACCCGCTGCTTCTACAGACCATGCCCTGAATGACAAACCGGCCCGTTTCAAGACTTTTTCCGAGTCCGGGCCGCGACCGATGGAGACGTAAAATGAAGCGCACCTTTCAGCCGTCGAATCTGGTCCGAAAGCGGCGCCACGGATTCCGGGCACGCATGGCCACGAAAGCGGGACGCCGGATACTCAACGCGCGCCGCGCCAAGCGCAGGACAAAACTCAGCGCCTGAGCCACGCGCCGAGGCCGCTGCTGTGGCGCAGGCGGCGGATTCCGTCTCCCTGCAGATCCTGAAGAAACGCGGAGATTTTCTCCGTGCTGCCCGGGCTCGCCGCAGAGTCATGCCAGGATTCATTCTTCAGGGCTGTGAACGCAGTGCGGCCGAGGCGCCGGAAATCATTCGCGTTGGCTTCACCTGCTCGAAGAAAGTCGGAAACGCGGTTGTCCGCAATCATGCCAAACGCAGGTTGCGCGAACTAGCACGTCTGGTGCTGCCGTCATACGGGCGTCCAGGCTGGGACTATGTGCTGATCGGACGTGCCGAAGCCACTTCGACGCTGCCTTTCCAGCAGCTTCTTTCTGACCTGAAACGCGCGGTTCGCCGCATCCACACTGACAGACCCGCACATTGACCTGCGCCTGGAACGCAGCTGACGGACGCGCGGTCGTAGCAAGTCGGTTTCCCGCCTGCTGCCAATACAGAACCGCTGGCTGACCGGAGGGAACTCTGCGGTCCTTTGCCAAGCATGAACCACTGATACTGTCACAATGACCACTGCCGTGGTCCGGAAATCAGGAACCTTGTCAGAGGTAACTCTGGATTTCCCTGTTCTGCTCCTGACCGTCCCTAATGACCACAGTGCACCGCCACCAAAAAAACACGGTCGCCGGGAAATCCGGTAACAATTCCAGCAGATTCGGTATGTCACGGCTGGATTGGCGAGCAGTCAGGCGATGTTTCCACAGCGAAAATCAGGGATGATGCCGCTGCGGGATATGAACCTGTCCACGCAAAGACCGGCAAACAGACCAAAGTCTTCCACGAGAACCGTGCGCAGGCCCGCAGCGCGGCCTCCCAGGATGTCCGTGTGAAGGGTATCGCCAACCATTGCAATGCGGCTAAGCGGAACGCCGGGCAATCGGCCCAGAGCGTCCTCGAAAGCGTTGCCGAACGGCTTGCCGAAATAGATCGGCACGATATCCGTTTCATCAGCCAGCAGATGGGCGTAATACCCTGGTTCCCTGCTAAGCCCGGTCTCACGCGGCGCAACGAGGTCCGGGTTGGCAACGACGACCGGAATCGGACGGCTGAGCAACGCGGCTCTGAGCCGCCCGAAGAGAGCCTGCCCGAAAGCAGCGCTTGAGAGCAGCAGAATGCCGTCGAACTCACCTCCGTCCCAGTGCCGGACATCTGCGGAAATATCCTCGAACCGGTCTTCAGACGCGGCGATCGCGCCCCAGCGTGCTCCGGCCGCGACCGTCTCCAGACGCGAGGCGGCAATCTCCCGGCTTGACACGACTTCTTCAGGATCAAGATCGAACCCAAGCTGATGGCATCTTTTGACGGCATGTGCCCGTGTGTAGCTTGCGGCGTTGGTCAGAACGATCAGACGCTTGCCCATGCGCCGCAGTTCGGAGACGCATTCCGGCGCGCCGGGAATTGGGCGCTCGCCCACATTCAGCACACCGAAGCCGTCCAGAATGAACGCGTCGAACTGATCGGCGATTTCCAGAAGACCGCTGCAGGTGACAGGCGCTTCGGGGAACTCGGCGGAAGGAAACCTGTCGCACAGTTCTTCATAGCGCGCAAAGGCGGCCTCTGCCGTCAGGGGGTCGTCATGGGGCATCAGATCAGGCCGTATTGAGCGGCCTTCCCGCGCAGGAACGGCAGACCCTTCCCGACCACCTCGTCGGCGCTTTCCGCGACAGGGCGCCAGACCGAAAGACCATAGGCTATTTCCGGCGGCATGTTGACAAAGCTCTCCATGGCAAGCCCGCCGTCAAAGCCGACGGCGGCAAGCGTCGCGAAGATCTCGTCCCAGTCGCAGGTGCCCATGCCGGGAGTGCCCCGGTCGCTCTCCGACAGGTGGATGTAGCGGAGGTGTCCGCGGGCAGCGAGGATTCCATTTCCCGCGCCCTTTTCCTCGATGTTCATGTGGTAGGTGTCGAGGTGGAGGAACATATTCTCAGCCCCCACCCTTTCGATCATTTGTACGCCTTGGGCAGCGGTGTTAATAAGATGGCTTTCGTAGCGGTTGACCGGCTCAATGCCAAAGTCCAGTCCGTGAGCCCGGGCAATCCCGGCGGCCTGGCCCAGGACACGGGCGACATTGTCCAGTTCCTTCTGGGTCGGCGGCAGGCCGGAGCGCTCGCCAATGCCGCCGTAGGTTACGCCAGTCAGCGCTGTGGCGCCAAGGGCGGCGCATTTTTCGATGGCGAGCGTCAGGAACGCAATGGCGCCTTCCGGATTCCGGGACGCCCAGCATTCCTGCGGAAGGCCGAGCGAACAGACGGCGGGAAGCCCGGCTTCCGTCAGGAGCCGCCGCCCCAAACGGGCGTCAGTCGAGGCAGGGTCAAGGAGCGCGATTTCGATGAAATCAAATCCACTGCCATTGGCAGCCGCAAGGGCCCGCGCCGCTCCCTCGGCGTCCCAGGACATCGTCCACATCGAGGAATGGACGCCAAAGCCTCTCATACGCTGGAATACCCGCCTTCGGCCATCATGAGCGCCCCGTTCACCAGGTCAGACGCCGGTGACGAAAGGTAGAGTGCCATGTCCGCGATCTCAACCGGCTCGCCGAAGCGGCCCAAGGGCGTGGCCGCGATCATGGGGCCGGATTTGTCGGGAGGGCTCCAGATTTCCCGACCCATCTCGGTCATCACCACCGTGGGGCAAATGGCGTTGACCTGGATGTTATGCGGTGCGAACTCAGCCATCAGAGACTTCGTAAGGGCGTTCAGCCCGCCCTTCGATGAGGCGTAGGCTGCATGGTCAGCAAGCGCGATGACACCTGTCTGGGAGGAGATATTGATGATCTTGCCGGATTTCGCGGCAATCATGGGAGGCGCCAGGCCTCTTGCCAGCAAAAAGGGCGCGCGCAGATTGATTGCCATGGTCCTGTCCCAGTCGTCTGGACTGTAATCCAGCACCGGTCCGACCAATGCGACACCTGCGGAATTCACCAGGATACCGATATCAGGCATTCGGGCGAGCGTCTCCTGGACAAGCTCCTCGCAGCCTTCGGTCGTGCCGAGGTCAGCGGCAATCACTTCGCAGCCGATTTCCGCTCTCAATGCCTCAAGCCGCTCGATGGACCGGCCTGTCGCAATCACACGAGCGCCAGCCTGCACAAACACTCTGGCGATCTCCGCCCCTATCCCCGAGGAGGCCCCGGTAACAAGGGCGCTATTGCCAGCGATCGAAAAGCGGTTCTGCCAGCCCATATCCTATTCCAGGTTTGTGTGGTTGGACCGCATGGTCTCCGCAGAGAGTCCCATACGGTCGCGCAGATGCATAACCAGCAACTCGAAAAAGATGAACTGTGTCGCTTCGAACAGGGAGCCCATTGGCAGGATCGATGACGGGGCGCTGTCGCTGGCCATGGTTTGGGCCGGCAGATGAATCACGTGGTCCGCGGACCTAGGTGCCTGACCGTCCGGTTCCGCCGTGACGCAGAGAGTCGTGGCGCCAGCCGATCCAGCTGTTTCCATGAGCGCCTGAACGGTCGAGAACTGACCTGGGCCCGCGCTGACGATCAGCAGGTCGCCTGAGCCAAGCGGCGGAGCTGTCATGTCACCCACCACCGATGCATCAAGCCCGAGGTGATAGAGCCGCATGGCGAGCGATCTAATCATCAGCCCTTCCCTCCCAACCCCATAAAGCGCAATGCGGCGGGCGTCCTGAATGGGCGAGGCCATGGCCTCAATCTGTTCGGGCAGCGCGGTGTGCAGGACCGCGCCGATTTCCTCCAATGCCCTGATGGCTTTTTGCTGAAGTGTCATTCGGCGGCTTCCGTGGCTGGGAGGCCAAGCTTTGGCAGAACCGCCGAGAAGGCGACCTCGGTAAGCCCAGCGTCGTGCAGAAGATCAAATATCGTGTATCGACGGCGGATATAGGCGGCGGCCCGCAGGGTTCGCAGCAAGTGATCCGGCGTAACTCCGATCTGGCAGGCATAGGCGGGGCAACCCGCCCGGGCCAGCATGCCAGCCATCTCTTCGGTACGCAGAAGGTGGGTTCCCAGCCGTGATTTCAGCTCTGGCCATGCGACGCGCAAGCGTTCAAGCCGTTCACGGTGTGTCCCGCGATCAATGCTCTTGGCACGCAGCTCTTCTTCGGCCCTGACGGCGACCCGGGCGTCCGGGACCGCTGTGCGCAGGGAAGTCAGCCGGGCATCCAGATCAGGTGACCGGGAAAGGACGTCCTCGGTGTCAAGCGCGGAAAGATCCTGTGCCAGAAGCCAATCGAACAGTGCCAGGGATGCAACGCACCCCACGCCCACAGCGGCGCCATGGCTGACCTTTTGACCGTTAAACGAAAGTCCCTCCATCTCCCACATATGGGCGATCTGGTGATCGGCCCCGGACGCAGGACGGGAGGAGCCATGGAATTCCATCGCAAAGCCGACTGCGGTGAGACCGACAAGAAGCCGCGCGACGGATTCCGTGCGTCCAGCCGCTATGCCCTCCGGCCCTGCGAGCCACCCCCGCAGATGGTCCTGCACCAGACGCCAGGCGACGTCGTCGAGAGGTCCGACTCCCATGGCATCGGCGAGCAGCCAGTCCCCGCCTGCCGACACCTTGCCAGCAAGATCGCCATATCCCCAGCCATTCATCTCCGCGGGCGCGGTCGCGATAACGTCAAGGTCGGCGAGCATGGCGACGGGCGCGCGGGCAGGAATCGTGACCTTGAAGCCATCCTGCGCCAGAGCCGCACCAGCGCTGGTGTACCCGTCCATGGACGCCGCCGTCGCGACGGTCAGGTAACGGCGGTCGTTCCTGAACGCAGCCCACTTGACCAGATCATTGATGACGCCTGAGCCGACCGAAACCGGAAACAGTTCCGGATCCGCCGCGAGCGCCGCGCGAAACGGTTCAGCTTCGGTGACGGCGGCCTCTGGCAGCGGCGCATTGGGGATCACAGCGGACGTGGTCTGGAAGCCCGCCCCGGAGAGTGCGTCAAGCACTTGCCGGCCCGCAGCCGCGAAGCCCGCTGAGTCTGCCATGACAAGCGCCCTGCGAAGGGGGGTGACCCGTGCCGCAACCTCGCCTGCCAGACCCAGTGTGCCCGCACCGATCACAACCTCTTGGGTTGCTATGGAACGTTCCACCGCAGGAGCGATGAGGCCGACCATCTGCTGCTGCCACAACGTCATTTGATCGATCCTACCTTAACGCAAGACCGGCCGAGTCGAACCTATGGATACGCTCGTCGGGCAACACTAGGTGGAGAGTCTGCCCCAACGCATGACCGTCATCGCCATCGGTCTTGATGACGATCTGCGCTCCCTGGGCGTCCTGGGTATAGAGATAGCTCTCTCCCCCCAGCAGTTCTTTGCTTCGCAGGGTCACCGGCAGCCCGTCATCGCCAAGCAGGATGTGTTCGGGACGGATTCCGACACTGCGCATGCCCTCGGCAGCACCGGTTGCCAGGCCCAGAGCGCTGTCCGCCGGGAGGATATTCATGGCCGGTGATCCTATGAATCCAGCCACAAATTCAGTTTCCGGCCGATGATAGAGGTCCATGGGCGAGCCCGTCTGCTCCACCTTGCCGTCATTCAGCACAACGATCCGGTCCGCCATAGTCATGGCCTCAACCTGGTCGTGGGTTACGTAGATCATCGTCGCACCAAGCTCCCGGTGCAGTGCTTCCAGCTCAATGCGCATCTGAACCCGCAGCTTGGCATCAAGGTTCGACAGCGGCTCGTCGAACAGGAAAACCTTCGGGTTCTTGACGATCGACCGCCCGATCGCGACGCGCTGCCGCTGTCCGCCGGAAAGCTGGCCCGGCTTGCGGTCCAGCAGCTCGGACAGCTGGAGAATGCGCGCGGCCTGTATAACCCTCCGGGTGCGCTCGTCCGCCGCGACCCCGCCGACCTTCATGCCGAACTCCATGTTGGCCCGCACTGTCATATGCGGATAGAGCGCATACGACTGGAAGACCATCGACAGATCACGATCGGAGGGATCAAGATCCGTCACATCGCGGCCGTCAATCTCGATCGTGCCCTCATCGACCGATTCAAGCCCGGCGATCGAGCGCAGGAGAGTCGATTTGCCGCAGCCCGAGGGTCCGACAAAGACAACGAATGCTCCGTGCGCTATGTCAAGCGAGACGTCGGTGAGCGCCTGCAGATCACCGTAGAACTTGTTGATGCCCGCCAGTCTGATCGTAGCCAATGAAGGTTCCTTCGTATTTTCCCGGAATCTTTCCGGTCAAATTACATTTGTAAGTGTGCTCATACATTGGTATGCTGCCGGAGGCAATGGAATGTCAACACTTGCGAAATAAGGAGGAAGACATGAGAATCAGAGCCATGATGGCCTCTGCGGCCATCACCACGACAGTTGCCACAGCCGCCTTTGCCGACGGCCATGGCTGGAGCCTGAAGGACGCCGCGGCGCCCTACGCCGGAACCACCGTGGACGTGGTGTTCCTGCTTCGCCCCGGCTACGAGGCGATTGAGGCGATGCTGCCCGCCTTCGAGGAAGAGACCGGCATCGAGATCAATATCATCAAGCACCCGTACGAAAACGCGCTTGGCGAGCAGGTGCGCGACTTTGTGGCGGGCGGCGATCTCGACATCGCGCTGATCGACCTTGTTTGGATCGGTAACTTTGCCGAGAACGATTGGATCGTGCCCCTTGCCGATGTGCAGGCGAAGTTTCCCGACGCTGTCGACCCTGACCTCGACATCGACGACTTTTTCCCGCTTGTCCTGAACGCCTTCGGCGGATGGAACGATACGATCTACGGACTGCCCTTCGACAACTATTCGGGCCTGCTGTTCTACAACCGCTGCACGCTGGAAGAAGCCGGTCTTGATGGCCCGCCATCCACTTGGGAAGAGCTGAAGGACACCTACGGACCCGCACTGACGAAGGACGGAAAATACGCCTTCGCACTGCAGTCCAAGCGTAACGAAACCCAGTCCGCTGACAGCTTCGCCCGGGTGCTTTGGCCATTTGGCGGATCGTTCCTGGACGACAGCTTCCGGTCGAATCTCCTGAGTGCCGAAAGCCAGGCTGGCCTTAAGTTCCGTCAGGATCTGATGCAGTACATGCCCGACGGCATCGTGGCGTATGACCATGCCGAAACGGTAAATGCATTCGCCCAGGGCGATGTGGCGATGATCACCGAATGGTCGGCCTTCTACTCGACCGTAGTCTCGCCCGAGACGTCTTCGGTTGCGGAATGCGTCGAGATTGCGCCCGAGCCGATGGGCCCCGCTGGCCGAAAGCCTGCGCTCGGCGGCTTCTCGCTGGCAGTGGCATCCCAAGCGGATGATGCGGAACAGGCTGCAGCCTATCTCTTCATCCAGTGGGCCACCTCAAAAGCGAATGCGCGTGAGTATCTTGAGCGCGGTGGCGTGCCCGCACGCCAGTCGGTCTACCAGCAGGAAGGCCTGGACGACTTCAAGTTCGTTCCTGCGCTCGTTGAAAGCTGGCAGGACGGCGTGCCGGAATTCCGTCCGCGTTTCGCCGAATGGCCCGAGATCACCGAGATCGTGCAGGAGTGGGGCACCAAGATCATGCTGGGCGAAGTAACCACCGAAGAGGGCGCCGAGGAAATCGGTTCCCGTATGGAAGCTGTGCTTGAGGAGGCTGGCTACTATTCGGGCGAAAAGCCTCTCGCTCAATAGATCCGTATAGGTGAGAATGGCCGAGGGCGCTGATTCGCGCCCTCGGCAACTGACGGAGACCGGAACGGCATGCGCGGAAAGCTCCCGCGACGTACAATCTTCGCCTTCATCGGCCCGGCCGTGATTGGACTCGCGATCGTAGGCATTGCGCCGCTGCTGTATGCGCTCTGGACGTCGCTGCATTTCTTCAACCTGACGAAACTGAAGAAGGTCAAGTTCATCGGCCTCGAGAATTACTGGACGGTTCTTACCGATGAGGTCTTCTGGCAGGCGATGGGTCGGACCTTCTTCCTGCTGGGCAGCGCCTTGCCGCTGCAGATTGCCCTTGGGCTGGGAATTGCCCTGATCCTGCACCAGCCGCGCCTCACTCTGCTGAAAACGCTCGCCCAGCTGGGTCTGGTATTGCCGATGGCAACGACCTACGCGGTCGTCGGCCTGCTTGGTCAGGTCATGTTTAACCAGAAGTTCGGCGTGGTGAACCAGCTACTGGGCGGTGCCGACATCAACTGGATCGGTGATCCGACCAATGCCTTCGCAATGATCATCTTCTGGGACGTATGGCAGTGGACGCCGTTTGTCGCGCTGGTGCTGCTGGCGGGACTGACCATGGTTCCTGCCGAAACCGAAGAGGCGGCAAGGCTTGAGACAAAGTCCAAATGGGCCATACTGCGCTACGTACAGCTTCCCTTCCTGATTCCCGGTCTCGTGGCTGTCCTGATTCTGCGCACCGCCGACACACTGAAACTCTTTGACATGGTGTTTACCCTCACACGCGGCGGTCCCGGGAGTTCGACAGAGTTCATATCCCTGATGATCCAGCGGGTAGGTTTCCGAGGCTTTGACCAAGGGCTTGCCTCGGCTCAGGCGATCATCCTACTGATCATCACGATCATACTGGCGCAGATCTACATCCGCGTCTTCTACAAGGAAGTCTAGGATGGCTGCTCGGTCGCAGAAGCCACTCTGGGGACAGATACTTCTGCTGTCAGCGATCCTGCTGGTCTGCGTGTTTCCGTTCTATTGGATGGTCACCACATCGCTCAAAACCCAGATCGTTGCGCTGGAGGCTCCGCCAGTCTGGATTTTCGAACCCTCTCTCGCGAACTACCGCGAAGCGCTTTTTGAGGATGGCGTTCTACGCACACTGATCAACTCACTGATCATCGGGATCTGCACAACGGCCCTGGCGCTGGTGCTGGGCGTGCCCGCAGCCTTTGCGCTCGCGCGGTTCGAGTTTCGGGGGAAAAAGGACCTTTGGTTCTGGTTCATCACCAACCGCATGGTCTCGCCCATTGTGCTTGCGCTCCCGTTCTTCCTGATAGCACGGAATCTCGGTATCCTCGACAAGCACATCACGCTGATCCTGATCTACCTTACCTTCAACCTGCCTATCGTGATCTGGATCGTGACCGATCAGTTCCGGGGCATTCCCTACGATCTCGACGAGGCGGCCCGGCTGGAAGGGGCTTCGCAGTTCCGCATCATGCGTTCGATCTGCCTGCCGCTGGCCATGCCCGGTGTCGCGGTCTCGGCGATTTTCTCATTCATTTTTTCCTGGAACGAATTGATGTTTGGCCTGATCCTGACGCGCAACGACGCCAAGACCGCGCCTGCAATGGCTGTGAGCTTCATGGAGGGCTACAACCTGCCCTACGGAAAAATCATGGCCACTTCGACGCTGATCGTGATCCCTGTCCTGATCTTCGCTCTCCTGGCGTCGAAGCAGCTGGTTCGCGGGTTGACAATGGGGGCCGTCAAATAAGGTTTCGAGAGATGCCGCGTCGCTCACAGACAGAAATCCTGGATTCCGAAGAACAGATGCTGGTCCGCATCGCCTTCGCCTGCGAGATTCAGGGGCTGACCCAGGCCCAAGCGGCTGAGGTCTTCGGAGTGACCAGACTGCGGGTCAACAAGGCACTTTCAGAGGCGCGCGACCGCGGCATTGTGCGGGTGTCGATCAACTCTCCACTCGGTGCCTGCGTGGCATTGGAACATGAACTGGTCGTGCGTTTCGGCCTTTCATCCGCAACGGTCGCTCCAGTGGGAGGCGGGACTTTCAGTCACTACAGCATCCTCGGGGCGGCGCTGGGCCAAGTGCTGACACACATGCTGAAGAAGGAAGCCGTTCATCTGTTCGGAATGTCCTGGGGCAACACACTGAATATGGCGACCCGATACATGGAGCCGTTGAACCGCCCGGATCTGGAGATCACCAGTGTGATGGGAGGGCTGACGAAGGGATCGGACGTAAACAGCTACGAGATCACCACACGTCTGGCGGACCTCTGCAATGCATCCCACAGTTATTTCACCGCTCCGGTCTATGCCGCCAGCGTGAAGAGCCGCAATATCCTGCGCGATCAGAAAGAGTTCCGAGGCTCGATCGACAAAATCCTAAATGCCGACGGGCTGGCCCTGGCTGCGGGAGATATGGGGAATTCACTCATTCTCGCCGACGGTTTGCCGGAAGACATAACCGCCGAGGATCTGATCGAGGCCGGTGCGGTTGGCGATATCATCGGTTATTTCCTTGACGCGGACGGCGCACCCATTGACCACGAGATCAACAGCCGAGTGCTGGGCATTCGGCTAGAGGATCTGAACGCGCTCCCGAATGTCATCCTCGGGGCCGGAGGCCTTCACAAACTTCCCATCATTCTGGCGATCCTGCGGCGGGGCTGCGTTGACCACCTGGTCACCGATGAACATGCTGCACGGGCCCTGATCGAGGGAACGACGTGATTTTCGCGGGCGTTGACATCGGAACATCGGGCATCAAGGTTGCTCTGGTGGACGAAGAGGGCACGTGCCACACAACCGTCGCGCGGCGCTCGCATGTGGATATTCCGCAACCAGGCTGGAGCCAGCAGGATCCAGATCAATGGTGGACGCTGACGGTCGAGTGCTTTGACGAGCTTGCCTCCGCCCAACCGGGCCTGATGGCGCGACTGGGCGGTCTCTCCCTGTCGGGACATATGCTCGGTCAAGTCCTTCTCGACAGGGACAACCGGCCCACAACTCCCTGCATTCTCTGGAACGACCAGCGGGCGATCGTGGAGTGTGCGGAACTGCTTGACCGAGTTCCCGACATCGGCTGGCGCACCAACGGCCAGCCTGATCCGGGTTTGACGGCGCCCAAGCTCCTATGGCTTGCCAAGCACGATCCGGACGTGCTGGACCGAGCCGATATTCTCATGCTGCCGAAAGACTATGTGCGCCTTAGGCTGACGGGAGACCGCGCAACGGAAGTTACCGACGCAGCGGGGAGCATGATGCTTGATTGCGCCAGCGCGAGTTGGGATGACGCATTGCTGACAGCCTCAGGCTGGGACCGCGCGCGCCTTCCCAAACTCCTGAAGTCCTTCGATCCAGCTGGGCAGCTGCGACAGACGCACTGCCGACGTTGGGGAACGCCGTCAACGGTGGTAGTCGCCGCGGGCGCTGGCGACAATTACTGCGGCGCACTTGGCGTCGGAGCGTCAAGGCCGGGCCGCGCGGCGTTAAGTATCGGAACTTCCGGCGTTCTCAGCGCGGTCGACTCCATGTTTCATCCAGCGCCGGAAAAGGCCGTTCTCACCACGCCGCATGCCGCTCCCGAAACGTTCCTTTCGATGGGAGTCGTGATGGCCGCAACCCAGTCGCTCGATTGGCTTGCCGGGCTGACTGGCAGCGATGCGGTCAGGCTCGCACATCTGGCGGAGGCATGTATCGAAGCGGGAATCGCGAGTCTTCCGGTCAGCCGCCCATCGGTCACCGGCATACGCACGCCGGATAATCGCCCTGACGCAACCGCTGTCTTCGCCGGCATCACGGCGGGGCACGGCAGGGCTGAGATCGCCTATGCAGTGATGGAGGGCGTGGCAATGCAGTTCCGTGCCGCATACGACGCCCAACTGGGTTCCGGCGTTCCCGTAAACGAGATCCAGGCAATCGGAGGCGGTGCGCAGTCATCGCTTTGGATCGGAATAATCGCTACATTGCTGAACTCAGAAATACCGGTTCCCGAGAACGGCGACCTCTCGGCCTGCATTGGTGCGGCGAAGCTGGCGCAAGCGGCCACACATCCAGATGAAATATCGTGCATTCTGGCTCGAAGACTGCCTGTCAAGACCAGGATTTCGCCAAGGCGAGAGTTAATCGCGGATCTTGAGGAGCGCTATTTGAGGCATCGCGCCCTCGCATTCTGAAATCCAGCGACATTGGCGTTCCATTGTTAATCAAATAAATTCAATAAATTACTAGGAAGAAACCGAGAATCCTGCAGCGGACCTGCGCCACGCATCCAATTCTACCGCGCTTTTCAGTCACTCCTCGCGACCGTATTCGACAAGTCTTGCCCGCAGCCCATCCGCCCGGATGTCGCCGGCATCAAGTGCGCAGACGTAGGCATGGGTCAGAAAGAAGCACCGCGCGTCCAGGTCATCTGCGGCATCCGCTGCCTGAGCATAAAGCGTGGCGAGCCCCTCCAGGTCACCTTTTTCATGGGCGACCAGCAGTCTCTCATGAACAGTGCCCGGCACCGAATCTATTCGGCTGCCTGCACGGCGCAGCCCATATGGCTTGCAACCCAATGGTGGAAACAATGTGTCGGACCATCCATCACCGGACTGAACCTGCCGCCGTCAAATCGAATGCCTTTGCGGCCCTTCTGCATGCCTTCAACCACAAAGAGGTCTTCCTCGAACACTCCGTACCAGGTTTCAGCGTTCTTCCTTCGCAGCGGTTCCAGACCGTCGCCCTTCGCGGCCTCCTCGGTTGAATAGTAAAGAGCCACGAGTTCCCGAGTGCGGTCCTTGCCGTTCGGCTCCAGAATCACCGCGAACGCATGGTCCCGATGCGTTCCCATCAGCACATTCGGATAGATCGCCAGATACTCGGCGCCTGTGTCCCACTTCCCCGAAAGGCCCGGAAAGTCCGGAAATGCGCTGCCATCCGTCTCAATCATCGGTCGGTAGACAAGAGTACCCTGGCCCGAGAACCTTCCCGGCACCTCGATATTGTAGTGGTCCTCCAGTCTCGAATAGCTGTTCAGACCGGGATGTACCCAAGGAAGGTGATAGCTCTCGCAGAAATTCTCGACCACGAGCTTCCAGTTGCAGGCAATGTCAAAGGTGAATGAGCTTTCATCGCCGCCAGCCAGCAGTGTCTGCCTCTCGAACTCGCTCCAGCGGGCGATTGCCTCTCCCGCATATTCCGTGAATCCGGGCGCGCGGCCGTTTACGTTGACGAATATCACGTCACGCCAGACATAGCTGCGCATTTCCACCAGTCCGAGCTGATCACGCCTGATTCCGTCATGCCGGTTCATGCCGGGCCCACCGACATGGGGCGTGGCCACAAGCTCGCCTGTCAGGGCGTAGCACCATGAGTGATAGGGGCATCGAAGAACGCCACCCAACTTCTTTTTCCGTTCAACCAGGATCATGCCGCGGTGACGGCAGGTGTTCTGGAAGACCTTTACTTCGCCTTCGTGCGTGCGGAGCGCGACCAGCGGCAGGCCCGCGAGGTCGACCGGCATGGCTTCACCTGGTTCAAGATCCTTTGCAAACCCGATTCCGGCCCAATTGGCGAACAGCAGCGCCTCGCGCTCGGCGGCGAACATGTCATCGGACACATAGTGCTCGTTCGGCAGTCCCTGCGCGGAATCGATGGGATTCATGACCATGGAAAGATCGTGCAGTCCGGGCATGGCATTCCTCCAGGCGGATGTCCTGTCCCACCATTGGATGCAGGATTGGGTCAGCCCCATTACCGACACCGCAAAGACTCCCAGCGACATTGGGCATTGGTCGCGGGTTACTGTGAAGACCGCACATATTTTGCGGTCGTGCTGGGGAGCTTTGAACGGGCGGTGGCGGCACCCATCTGCAGGTCAGCCGAGCGAAAGTGATTCGGAGCGGCCACCACGGTCGGCTCACGTGGCAATGGAAATTCCCGTGGCATAGACGCAGCGCCGCAGCGCATCGGGCACGTCCCTGGATACTTTCATCCACACGTGAACTCCGGGCACGCGAGCGGAGCCGGGACCGATACCGGACGTCTGGTTCCGGCGACCAGCTTCCGGTCGTGAAACATCACTGGGGCCACCCCAGCTCAACCGCCTGCCCTGTCTCCACCGAGTCCTGAGCTGCGAGCCCCATCGCCACAGCCCGCTCCCCGTCCCGAAGTGAAACCTCCGGCCGCACCCGGCCACGGACGACCTCCGCAAAGCGCAGATGCTCGAAATAGGTTGCCCCGTTATGGTCTCCGGCATCGAGCAGCTGGGGGTCCACCGGCAGATCCTCGATCCAGCGCCGACCTGACATACGCGGACTCACGGTGATCCTGGCAACCGGGTCCGGCTCCCCCTCGGGCCAGAACCGCTTCGGTCCGGGAACCTGAACCTCGATCTTGCCGGCTGGACCCACGGCGCAGATCTCCTCCTGAAATTTCGATCCATCGGCGAACATGCAGAGTTCCAGCATTGCCCGGGCGCCACGCTTGAACTCGACGATCACATAGGCGCTGTCCCAGATGTCCGGAGTCCTGCCGCCATAGGATTCATCCAGATGGTTCACCGCCTGGCTTCCGCTTGCCGTGATCCGCACCGGCTCGTCGGCAAGGATCAGCCGCATGAGATCGAAAAAATGGCAGCATTTCTCCACAAGTGTCCCGCCGGTGTTACGGTTGAACCTGTTCCAGTCGCCGACCTTTGGCAGGAACGGAAACCGGTGTTCACGGATTGTGAGCATTTTCACACCGCCCGTCGCCACCGCCGCATCGGCAACCAGCCGCGCGATCGGTGGCATGTAGCGGTATTCCATCGCAACCCAGACGGGCGCAGGATAGTCGGTGATGAAACGCTCTATCAGCGCAGCGTCGGCCTGGTCGGTGAAGAGCGGCTTTTCGACGAGAAGCGGAAGGGGTCGCTGTTCCGCGATCCCGGCTATCTGCCGGGCATGCAGATGATTCGGGCTGGCGATCACAAGCGCGTCGAGCCCGGGACGCTCCACCAGCGCCGCAAGATCCTCCGAAATCTCCGCTTCGGGCACAAGCGCCGCCGCAGCGTTGCGCATTCCGGCATCAGGGTCAAACACCGCCGCGACCTGCACACCGTCAACCAATGCGATGTTCCGGATATGCTCCTGACCCATCATGCCGCAGCCGATCAGTCCGTAATTCAGCATTGCGCCCACACTCCCTACTTCAGCCTTGAGACATAGCGGACATGGCCGGAATCGTACCATGTCCTCGAAATCTCGATATTCCGGCTGTGCTGGTCCCAGCTCACCCGGTCAACAACGCCCAGCGGTTCCGCCGCGTCTGGCATCAGACCGCTACCCCAGTCCGGCAGAGGCCCGGTTCCGATTCGGTCTTCCGCCCTCTGGATCCACAGCCCCAGCCTGCTTCGATAGAAGTGATACAGTGATTCCGAAAGATCCTTCGGATCCAAGCTAGGCGAGCAGATCGCATCGAGCCAGATTTCCTCGATCGCAGCCGGCGTTCCACTGAGTTTCCGCAGCCGCCTGATCCGGTGCGCAGTTCCGCCACTGGCAAACCCGTCGGGTGCGTCCAACGTGGCGACTGACAGGACATCCGCCGTTGGCAGACCGCCTCCACCGACCAATTCCAGCCTGAAAAACGCGTAGATGCTGTCCGACGCAGGGCCGCTCCTGATGTAGTTTCCGGATCCGTGACGCCGCTCCAGCAGTCCCTTGGCTGTCAGATCGGCGAGCCCCTTGCGTAGCGTGCCAACGGAAACCCCCAACTGCCGTGCCATGTCCCGTTCCGGCGGAAGGCGCTCGCCTTCAAGCAGCCGTCCTGCCTGGATGTCCCGAATCAGCATTTCGCTGATCTGGATGTAGATCGGAAGGGAGTGGCTGGCGGACATGGTGCGATTCCGGATTGATACACTGTTGATGCATTCAGCGAAGGGTGATAGGCAAGTGAAATGTTAGATCGCCCGCAGGGATATCAGATGCCAGTCGTTCCGGTCACTTCCGCTGACCTTGAAGCCTGTGAAATCAGCTGGTTCGCCGCACTGTGTTCCGACGATTATGCCCAACTGGGCGTGCCGGACGGAAACCTGCGGTCCAGCTGGCAGCATTGCAGCGCCATTGTCAGGGAAGCGGAATCCCAAGGGTTCCGGAACATCCTTTGTCCGTCTTCCTATCAGGTCGGGCAGGACACACTGAGCTTTGTCGCGGGCTGCGCACCGATAACTTCCAGAATCAACTTATTGGCAGCTGTGCGCTGCGGCGAGATGCAGCCGATCATGCTGGCGCGCACCGTGGCAACGCTGGACCACATGCTCGAGGGCCGGCTGACGCTGAACATCATCAGTTCCGACTTTCCCGGGGAGTCCGCCGAAAGCAGGTATCGATACCAGCGCTCCAGGGAAGTGGTGGAGATCCTCAAACAGGCGTGGAGCCGTGACCGAATCGACCACAACGGCGAGATCTACAGGTTCGAGGATCTCTGGACAGATCCCGCGAAGCCGTACCAGCAGGCTGGCGGCCCTCTTCTCTATTTCGGCGGCTACTCTCCAGACGCGCTGGAACTCTGCGCACAGCATTGTGACGTTTACCTGATGTGGCCGGAGCCCAAGGAACGGGTCGCGGAACGGATGAAGGCGGTGAACGCGCGGGCGGAGACCTACGGCCGCACGCTCGATTACGGCCTGCGGGTCCATATGATCGTGCGCGACACCGAGGCCGAGGCAAAGGAATACGCCGAGCACCTTACTGCCGCGCTGGATGACGAATACGGACGCATCATACGCGACCGCGCCCATGATTCGATATCACTGGGAGTCGCGCACCAGGCGCGCGCCCGGGAACTCGCTGACCGGTTCGGTTTTGTCGAGCCGCATCTGTGGACCGGCGTCGGCCGGGCGCGATCCGGCTGCGGGGCGGCGATCGTCGGATCGACCGACCAGGTCATGTCGGAAATCGAGGAATACCGGAAGATGGGCATCAGATCATTTATTTTTTCGGGCTATCCCCACATCGACGAATGCAGATCCGTCGGATCCCGTGTTATGCCCAATCTAAAGACCTGCTCTCTGCCGCACGTCTACGGTCGCGTTCCTGAACGAATTCCGGAGACTCCGCTTGGTGCGGGAGTTAGAAGATGATGGAACGTATCCGCCTCTCCGAACAGATTGAGTTCAGCCGAGTCGTATACGGCATGTGGCGGCTCTGCGATGACCCGGACACGTCAACCCGGCATGTCCAGGCCAAGATCGAGGCGTGCCTTGAGCAGGGCATCACCACAATCGACCAAGCGGACATCTACGGCGGCTACGCATCCGAAGAGCTGCTTGGTGCTGCGCTCAGGGATGCGCCTGAACTTCGCGAACAGCTCCAGATCGTCACCAAATGCGGGATTGTCGCGCCCGCTGGACGCTATGAACGGGCGCGGGGCAAGCACTACGACACCAGTCGGTCCCACATAGAGGCTTCCGTGGATCTATCACTTAAGCTGATGGGCCTCGACCGCATCGACCTGCTCCTTATCCATCGACCCGACCCAATGATGGACGCTGAGCAAACCGGCGCCTCATTGGACAGCGCCGTAGCCAGCGGCAAAGTCCGCGCGGTAGGCGTATCGAACTTCAAGCCTCACGACCGGTCGCTTCTTCAATCAGCGATGCGGACTCCGCTTGTCACCAACCAGATCGAACTGAGCCTGCTCGCCCATGAAGGCTTTACTAACGGCGATGTTGCCCATTGGCAGGAGCTAGGTGTCCCGATTATGGCATGGTCACCGCTCGGTGGAGGCGTGCTGGCAGACGGTGCGGCAAATGAGGATCTGAGTGCCTGCCTGGACGCCGTTTCGAACCGCAACGGCGTAGACAGAAGCGCAGTTGCGGTGGCATGGCTGCTTGCTCATCCCGCCCGCATACTTCCGGTAATGGGGTCAAACACGCTCGCCCGAATCCGTTCGTTCACCGATGCCTTCAAGGTGGCAATGGACCGCGAGACATGGTACGAGCTCTACACAGCCGCATTGGGCCATGAGGTGCCATGATGCATGACGGAGCGGACAGCTGCGGGATTCGCAGCGTCATCCCTGGCACAAACACCGCCCGCGCGTTCCGTGAAGCCCTAGGTCGCTATGCGACCGGAGTCACCGTAGTAACCGTCGACAGCGAGATCGGCCCCCTCGGAATTACGGCCAACAGTTTCGCTTCGGTTTCACTTGACCCTCCGCTCGTCCTGTGGGCGCCCGCGAAGCTCTCCCAGCGTTTCTCCGCCTTCGCCGATGCCCAGTATTTCGCGATCCACGTCATCGGCGCGGAGCAAATCCATATCAGCGACGGATTCTCGCGGAACGGCACGGCGTGGGACGGGCTCGTCTGGGAGCCGAATGAACACAGAGTCCCGCTGATCAGCGGATGCCTTGCCCGTTTCGAGTGTGAAACAGTGGCGCAGCATCCTGGCGGAGACCATTGTATCGTGGTCGCGGAAGTCATCCGCGCAGTCTGGCGTGACGGTTCACCGCTCGTGTTCAGCCAGGGCAGATACGGAAGGTTCGAGAATCCGCCGCCGAATCCGGCATTGGCCGGATGACCGCCTCGAATGCCAGCAAGGGGAAAGGCGTGGAATGGCACTTCTGAACGCCCTGCTTTTGCCGCTTCAGGCATTCAACGAAACCGTACTTCGAATCGGTCGCGGAATCGCCATTCTGGCAATCGCGCTGATGGTTCTGGCCATCCTGATTCAGGTGTTCTTCCGGTACGTGCTGAACAACCCGCTTCCATGGCCCGACGAGGCGGCCCGTTTCGCCATGCTGTGGATGACAGGCCTTATCGCTCCGACAGCCTATCGCCGAGGCGGATTCGTGGCGATAGACACAGTATTGCGCACGATGCCGGAACGCTCCGCAGCCGTGCTTTCTCTCGCCCTGCTTGCCATTTCCGGGCTGGTGCTCGGCATAGCCATCGAGATCGGATGGGGCGAAATCACAGGATTCCTCTCGAAGGCCAAGACGGCTTCGCTCTATTTCCTCGACGGTTCGTTCGAATGGGTGAAGCTGCCGCGCCGATGGATGATGGCGTCATTCTTCGTATGCGTCGTGCTGCTGTTCACGGTCAATGTCGAGCTGTTCCTCCGAACGCTTATTGCGCTTGCGGGCGGCGGTGGCAGCCTGAAGGAGCTCGGGCCGCACGAAGACGAGATAATGGCGGAGTGAGCGCATGCTGATCTGGTTCCTCCCCGCGTTTCTTTCTTTCCTTCTGCTTGGCTTGCCGGTCTTCTTTGCGTTGCTGGCTGCGCCGGGAGTCCTCCTTTGGCTCAACGGACAGGAAAAGGACATCACCCTGCTCTATCGCAATGTCTATAACGGGATGGACAGCTTTCCGCTGATGGCGATTCCGTTTTTCATGCTGGCAGGCGAGTTGATGAACAAGGGCGGCATCACCGTTCGTCTTGTCGAGTTCAGCCAGGCGCTGATGGGCCATCTGCGCGGCGGGCTGGCACAGGTCAACGTCCTGTCCTCGATCCTCTTCGCGGGCCTGTCGGGCAGCGCGGTCGCTGACACCAGCGCTCTTGGCTCGATGCTGATTCCGGCGATGGAGAAAGAAGGCTACACACGCCGCTTCGCCGCGGCCATCACCGCCGCGTCCAGCGTGATCGGCCCCATCATCCCTCCTTCAGGCATTATGATCATCTATGCCTATGTGATGGGAGAATCCGTGGCCGCGCTGTTTCTTGCAGGGATCGTACCCGGGATACTCGTCGGTGTCGGGCTAATGCTGATGATCCGTGCCCTGGCTGACCGTTACGAACTGCCCGCCGCTCACCGAGTGGTGATTTCCGGCATTGAGCTCTCTAAGCTCGAGTACTGGTTTTCCTTCGTGCTTGTCCGACTCAATCTTGGCTGGCTGGCCATGCAGTTCATTCCGGTCGGAGAGGAACCCTCCACCACCGCCCAGTGGCTGGCGTTCGGGGGCGGGCTCCTGATCGCGCACGGCGCCGCGCTCGGGCTGCGCCAAGTGTTCAGCCGTGACTTCCGTATGGTCTGCAAGCGCGCAGTGATACCGCTCCAAACACCGATCCTGATACTTGGCGGCATTCTCGCTGGCGTGTTCACTCCAACCGAAGCCGCTGCTGTCGCGGTCGCGTACGCCCTTGTCATCGGTTTCTTTGTCCTGCGCTCGCTGTCACTGAAGGATCTTCCCCAGATCCTGAGCCGCTCTGCCGCGACGTCCGCCGTCGTTCTTCTTCTGGTGGGTGCCGCGATCGCGTTCAAAACTGTGGTTTCATTATCCTACGCTCCCCAGATACTTGCCGAATTCATCCTTTCGCTTACTGAAAATCCGTTGATCCTCCTGTTCCTGATCAACCTGCTTCTGTTTCTGGTCGGCATGTTTCTTGACGCGGGGCCCGCCATAATCATCCTTGGCCCGATTCTCGGGCCGATCTTCACGGACCTGGGCGTCCATCCAATTCACTTCGCGATCATCATGTCCGTCAACCTGACCGTTGGACTCGCGACTCCGCCCATGGGGCTTGTGCTGTTCGTAGCCTCGGCGGTCAGCGGCGAGCGGGTTGAGAGCATTGCCCGGGCGATTCTGCCGTTTCTGGCCATTGAAATCGTTGTGATCTTCCTGATTACATACATTCCGGCCATTTCAATGACGATCCCCCGCCTTACGGGGTTCGTCAACTAGCTCCGCATCATCCAAAAAAGGGAGAAGACCAGATGATGAAAAAACTGACAGTCTCAGCACTTACGGCGCTTTTGCTCGCGGGCAGCTCTGTCGCGGCTTACGCCGCAGCGGAGATAAACCTTCGCGCGACCGCCAATTCAAACGAGAACGACGAGGACTATGACGGTCTCGTCGTGTTCAAGAACTATGTCGAGCAGGCGTCCAACGGCGCGATCGGCGTCGAACTGTTCATCGGGACGCAGCTCTGCTCGAACGGCACCGAATGCCTTGCGGGCCTTGCAGACGGCAATATCGACATCGTAATCCAGACATCGGGCGGAACGGCGAACATCTTTCCATTCGTGCAGGTTCTGGATCTTCCGTATTTGATGAGCGACGACCGGGTGGCCGAAGCCGTACTGGCGAACGGTTCAGGCTTTGTGACCACCATGCAGGACATGGTTCAGGAAGCCTCCGACGGGATGGTCCGCTTGATGACCGTCGGCAACACCGGCGGCTGGCGCAACTTCGCAAACACGCAGAAGCGCGTCACGCAGCCGTCCGACATGGAAGGGCTCAAGATCAGGACGGTTGTCGCCGACCTTCCGCAGGAACTGGTCAAAGCGCTTGGCGCCTCGCCTACCCCGATTCCATGGCCGGAACTGTTCACGTCTTTCCAGACCGGCGTAGTCGAGGGATCCAAGAACGGCATCACTGACATCATGAACATGAAGTTTCCGGATGCCGGGCTGAAATACGTCACGCTCGACGGCCATGCCTACATGGGTGCGCTGTGGTTCATGAACAACGAGAAGTTCATGTCACTTGACCCCGCTCTCCGGAGAGTCGTTGTCGACGGATTCTATGCACTTCAGCAAGCGACTTTCGCTTCGCCAAAGCGCAAGTCAATCCAGGCGTATCAGGACTTCCAGACCGCTGGCGGCGACATTTACGTGCCGACGCCTGAGGAGAAGGCAATGTTCAAAGAGGCAGCTTCGCCGGTCTACGACTGGTTCAAGACCAACGTCGACGGCGGCGAGCGCATTTTTGACGCGCTGACTGGGGCCGTGGCTGAAGTCGAGGCCGAAATCGATGCCACCCGGATGGCTGACGCCCAGTAAATCCGGCTCATGAATCCGATGGTCGCCCCCTTGTTCACAGGGGAGCGGCCAAATGAACGCGACATTCCGCGGAATTGGCGAAGCAAGGCCATTTCCCGCCTCGGACGCGGCCAGTTCTGCCATAGAAGGTTACTTGAGCGATGCAGGGGAAATTCCGCCGCCAAGGCTACGCCGTATTCGAAAACGCGATAGGCGGCGGCGATCTGGAAATGCTCCGCAGTGTCTGCGACACGCTGCTGGCCGAACCTCCGCAGGACGGCGGTTCCGGGCTCCACAATATCGGCCAAGGCCAGGCGCGCCGGTTCCTGCGTCACCGGCATATGGATTTTCCAGAGCTTGGCGACTTTGTGCTTGGTCCGAGCGCCGACCGGATTGTCCGGCAGTGTCTCGGCCGTAGCGCAATGCTGTTCAATGAGCAGTTCGTGGTCAAAGGCGCGGGCAAGGGCGCAAGCTTCGCCTGGCATCAGGACAGCGCGTATGTTGGTTTTGAGCATTTGCCTTATGTGTCTCTCTGGATCGCGCTTGATGACGCGACCGAGGAAAACGGCTGTGTGTACCTTATTCCCCGCGACCTCGACGCGGATCCGGGCGTCGACCTCCACGAGCGAGTGGACAGAACGGACGAGCTCAACGGGTATTTCGGAGACGATCCAGGTCTTCCGATGACCTGCAAGGCTGGCACGGTGGTAGCCTTTTCGAGTCGCACCTTGCATCGATCCGGCGAGAACACTACGGACAGGCCAAGGCGCGCCTACCTCGCACAGTATTCACCTGAACCCATTCGGGATCCAGCGACAGGAAAGCTCAAACGGTTAGCGACCCCGTTGGTTTGCTCTGATTCAGAAATGTCAGGCCCTGTTTGAATCCTCGATTCCAGGCAAGCTCTGAAATCTGCCTGTGCTGGCTTACTGGTTCCGAGCGCGTCCTGTGCCAATGGCTTCTGGACGCCTCCGAAATCCACACTGGGCGAGAATTTCCCAGCGATTCCAATGCCTGCAGGTTTCGATACGAATTGACCTTTACCCGCAAGTCCTGAGTGCAATTGGGGACGACCAATGCCTCGCCGTCGGCCGAACCGCTGAAGCGTTCCGCAATTCCGTTGACAATGCCCGATGCCAGTCCGCTGAATCTTTGCGGCGCCGATTTGGACGACAGGACCGTTTCAGCGTCTGCTGAGTTGAGACAGCCTGCAGACATATGCCCAGAACTGCACAGATTCGATCACCGCCCGCCCGATCAGACCGTAATCCGGCGCATCGGCTCATGTCCAAGAACCGAGAAAGAGAGCACTCATTGGAACGGAATCCGTCTTTTCCTGCCACACATGGAAAAGTTCCGGGTCAGTTTCTGCGGCGGTTCTGGACGATTCACCGTTTCAACAGAATTCGATTGAACTCCTTTGTGCAGACGTATATACCGCATTAGAACAAAAGTAGATCATCAGCAATCAATGGCAAAGCAAAGAGTCCGTGACCCGCTCCACAACCTGATCGTATTCGATACCGATCTGCAGCTGGAGCGTAATCTGTGGAAGGCAATATGCAGCAGACCGTTTCAACGGCTGAGGCGCGTTAAACAGCTAGGATTTTCCGAATTGGTTTTTCCCGGAGCAACGCATACCCGTTTCGCTCATAGCGTTGGAGTGTTTCATACCGCTAGAGAACTCATGAAGATCGTTGAACAGCGGGGGAAGGGTACAGAGAGAGAGGAGGCTCGTGAGCAAATCGCCCTTGCGGCAGCATTGGTACACGATGTCGGTCACGGTCCTTTCAGCCACGCCTTCGAAACCGTTGGAAAACGGCTTGAGCTAAAATTGGCTGACCACGAGAAGATGAGCGACTGGCTTATCCGGAACAGCGAGCTCCGTGAAATCCTTAAAGATATGGGAAGCGGCTTCCCGGACGATGTCGCAGACATGATCAAGAAGGAAGGCAGACAAACTGTTCACAACGTGGTGGTCTCCAGCCAGTTCGATGCAGACCGGCTGGACTAAATGCGCCGTGACAGGCTCATGACCGGCAGCCGGAACTCAGCCATTGACTTCACTTGGCTTCTTGAAAACCTGGAAATTGAAAACGTTCCTTACGGTGTGGACGGGGAAATAATTGACAATGTTCCGACATTCGTAATCGGGCATAAGGCAATCCACGCCGCTGAGGCGTATGTCCTCGGGCTCTTTCACCTCTATCCTACTGTGTACTTTCATAAGGCTACACGAGGCGCTGAGAAACTGTTCGTGGAACTGATGGTCCGTCTTGTAGAACGCGTTCGGGATGACGGCGTCTGTAAGGTGGGTCTTTCACGCAATCATCCACTCGTGGAATTCGCCAGATCTCCAGATGATGCAGAAGCTGCGCTAAAGCTTGACGATGCCGTTGTGTGGGGTTCACTTTCACAGCTGCGGGAAGCCAAGGATCCATTGATCAGTGCGTTTGCAGGGCGCCTCCAGGACAGGAAGCTCTTCAAATGCATCGATGTCCGAGCCATGGTTCATCACCAGATAAGCCCAAAGAATCCCAGCGCTTCACTGCATATCGAAATGACTGACAAAGCTTGCGCAGAAATTTCCCAAAGGCTACAAGACCTAGAAATGGAAAAAGACGGTATCCCAACCATTCTTACGGATGAACTGAACAGGTCGCCCTACAAGAGGGGTGTCGGGTCGAGTGGACCATTGGAACAAATCAACATCCGAACTGACGGCGGGGCCGTGATCGACCTTAGTCAGCGCTCGGACGTTGTTGCGGGTCTCCGGGATTTCAAGTCAACCCGAGCCTATTTTGACCGAGACAGCGACGAGTCCGAACACAGAATTCAACAGATCATTGACGAGGAGGTAAAGCATGTCCTGCATAAAGCCTAAACAGGCCGCAGCCATTGTTCGCGATGCTGGGGGCAAGATCACCGGCCAATCCCGTCTTCAGAAGACGGCTTACCTGCTTGCTGCTGTTGGCTTGGACGATGGATTTTGGTTCATCTATAGGCAAGAAGGCCCCCACAGTGACGATCTCGCAATGTCGGCAATGATGGGCACGCTGCTGGGGAATCTCAGTGAACAGGAGCGGCAGGCGGATTGGGGCGGAACCTATTCGATTTACTCCGTCGATGAAAAGCCAGACGACAGTGTCCCTCCCGAACGCCTGGAGTTCGCCCGGACTGCCGCGCTAGAGAACTCCGTTGTTCTTGAATTGGCCGCGACCGCCGTCTTCCTGTTTAAAGATGGGTACGAAGACCCTTGGGCCGAAACCGAACGACGAAAGCCCGTGAAAGTAGCAAATGGGCGCCTGGACAAGGCAAAGAACCTGTTTGAACGTCTGAAAAAAATCAAAGTTCCTGAACCGCTCCCTGACTTCGCGTGAATTCCTGAAGCTGCTGACATTGACAGTTCAGCGTTCATGCCAATGACAGACGCTCTGGATTCCAGCATTCGGCAATAACAACTGCCGGGCATCCAAATGCAATGTGGAGCGACCGGATGGCTTCACCAACCGCTGTTCGGGTTTCGGGAGCACCTCACGAGCACCATAGTCAATCCAGGTTCAGGCCACCGCTTTCAGTCTCCCTGCTTCTGTTCCGGCATTCAGGGCCGGACATCGTTCGATGCTGCACATCTGCCGGATCTGCTTCTGTCAGGAACCTCTCTTCCTGACCGCCGAAGGCAGCAGCGGGAGAGATGTCCCGAAGGGTGAGATCTCTTCGCAATCAATCGACTGATGAACGGAGTCGCCATCCTTGAGCCTAATGTCGAAAGTCATCAATGCTGGAAAGAAATGCGACAGACAGCTGCAGCACCCGATCCACAGGCTTTCGGAAGCGCCTCGTCGTCAGTTCAGCCGGAATCGGCCAGCCAAGGCGTTCGCTCTTCCCGCCCGCGCAGTGACGTCTCGAAGATCCGCCAATGTGAATTGGTTCCATGCCTGGACTGCGCCGATGCCACTGTCCAAGCATGGAATACCTCGTCATCAGGGTCCGCCTGACAGCGTGCGCTAAACCGGATCACCTCTTCAAACCTTGCAGGCAGCCCGCGGGCCGAGTAACCGAATTTAATTTTCTGAGGCGTTCTGCAATCACGGAACCGATGCCAAGCGGCGGCTTCGGAACTGTCATCCTGTCTGGACCATCGCATGCAATACAGATTGTCGCGCGGTGCCAGATGCTGGCTGGGCTGCCATACCAAGCAAAATGGCGCTGCAACCAGAAAGCAGGCGTTTCCCTTCCAATTTACCGACCTTCAGTTCCCAATTTACAGAGTCTTAATTCCCAATTTACAGTCGTATGGGTTCCAATTACCATTGATTCGGAAAGTGACATGTACCTGAGATTTGTAGAGCGACGGGTAAAGGAAGCCCTTTCACACATGCCGGTAGTCCTGATCGAGGGACCGCGGCGGGCTGGCAAGACAACCCTCGCACGAAAGATGGAGGATGCAGATCGGCCATACATCACTCTCGACAACCAGACGGTTTTGAACGTGGCACGGTCGGATCCAACGGGCTTCGTCCGAGGTCTCGACCGGGCAACTATAGACGAAATCCAGCGCCTGCCGGACCTGCTGCTGGCTATAAAGGTGGCAGTCGATGCAGATCCACGTCCCGGACGGTTCCTGCTGACAGGTTCCGCGAACATGTTGACCCTTCCCCGCGTCGCCGACAGCCTGGCTGGCCGAATGCAGACAGTCCGGATGCTGCCTCTGGCCCGAACGGAAGTCACAGGAAAGACACCGACGTTTCTTGAGCGCCTGTTCTCGGGAACCCTGCAGAGCCATCGGGATGCAATCGTCGGAGACGATCTCATCCAGCTCATATTGCCAGGCGGATTTCCGGAATCGATCAGCCGTGAAAGCGAACGGCAACAGCAGGAATGGGCGCGGTCTTACCTTAGGTCTGTTCTGGCGCGTGATCTAAGAGACATCGCACAGGTCGAAAAGCTGACGGAACTGCCAAAATTCGTCCGGGTGCTGGCAGAGCGTTCAGGGCGGCTTGCCAACTACTCCAAACTGGGATCCCAAATCAATGTCAGCCACAAGACAGGGCAGCGCTACGTTGCCCTTCTGGAGCAGATATTCCTGATCTCGACCCTGCCTGCATGGAATACGAACGCCCTGAAGCGGATCGTCAAGACCCCCAAGCTGCATTTCATTGACCCTGGCCTGCTTGCCGCCGCGCGCGGACTGAACTTCAGACGGCTGAAAGCGAATCGAACCCTGTTGGGAGCGCTTACCGAAAGCTATGTATTTTCTGAAATCCTGAAACTGATGTCCGCATCGGAAATGAAACTGACACCGCACCATTTTCGTTACCAGGAGACGCACGAAGTGGATATTGTTCTGGAGCGGGACGACGGCATGATAGCCGGAATTAAGGTCAGGGCGTCCGCCACAGTGAGAGCAGGTGATTTCGCGGGGCTTCGAACACTGGCCGAAGCCTGCGGGAATCGATTCGCATACGGAGCGGTCCTTTACGACAGCACCGACCGCGTGCCCTTCGGCAACAAGCTGGCAGCGATACCTCTATCTTCACTATGGGCGTAATTAACGGGATTCGCCCACGGAGTCGCTTCCAAATGGCGGAAACCGGCTGCACTCCGGCTACCGGAAGGGGTAGAGCCAAACACGGTAGTCATCTATTAGCACCTGAGCATGTTCGATCTGTTCCGCCGACATCTTCTTCACGACTTCCTCAAGGCTGATCGCCGCGTCGGGGTCGCCGCCTATCGCGCTGAGCACATACCACAGATACGCACGGACCAGATCCGGTGCGGGAAGCCCGATCCCGACTTCATAGTACCAGCCAACTCCCGACTGTGCGCCCGGATGCCCCTTCATCGCCGCGCGCATATACCATTCCATGGCACGGACTTCGTCCCTTTCGACGCCGAGGCCCAGCGCATACATCACCCCGATCAGTTCCTCGGCTTCCGCATTGCCGGATCTGGCGGCGGGCCACAGTGCCTCGCGCGCTTCCTCAAAACGACCGGCTTCCATCAGATCGCGCGCTTCTTCGATCTCGGCAAACGCAGGGAAAGAAAGCACAACCCCCAACAAGAGGGCGGCACCGCGCCAAAGAGAATTCATTCCGGGCTTCATGGTCTTCTCCTCGCATTGGTTTCCGCCCTGCCCGCCTCTGCAATCGACCTCCCGAAGCCGTTGACGGACAGCGACTTCATCCAGTTCGACCCGAGACAGGCCGAACTTGGCCAACTCCTGTTCTATGACAAGATCCTTTCAGGAAACAGAAACATCTCGTGCGGCACATGCCATCACCACGACCTAGGCAGCTCGGACGGTCTGTCGCTTGGCATCGGTGAGGGCGGCACGGGCATCGGCCCCAACCGCACAGCAGGAGAAGGGGCGAACCGCGTCCAAAGACGGATTCCGCGCAATGCACCGGGGCTGTGGAATCTCGGAGCCAACAACGTCCAGTTCATGTTCCACGACGGGCGCATCAGCATCTCCGACCTCTATCAAAACGGCTTCAACACGCCGGCCGAGGAATTCCTGCCCCAGGGCCTCAACTCGCTTCTAGCCGCACAGGCACTTTTTCCGGTGGCGTCCGACGCCGAAATGGCCGGCCAGCCGGGCGAAAACGAAATCGCCGGTGCGATCAAGGACCGTATGGATCACGCCTGGCCCATCATCGCCAAACGCGTACGAGGCATCGAGAAGTACGGTCAGCTCTTCGTCGCCGCCTTCGAAAACGTCGAAGACCCCGCTGATGTGACAATTGTCGAGATCGCCAATGCCATCGGCGCGTTCATCGGCACTGAATTCCGCAACCACGACAGTCTTTTCGACAGATATCTCGAGGGCCAGGACGACGCACTGAACGGGCAGCAGCTGCGCGGAATGGAGCTGTTTTTCGGCGATGCGCGCTGTTCTGCATGCCACAGCGGTCCGCTCCTAAGCAGCCAGACGTTCCACGCGCTTGGCTTGCCGCAGTTTGGCCCCGGCCGAACCAGGCAGTTCGATCCATCGGTGCGCGATGTTGGACGGATAGGCGAGAGCGACCGGCTCGAAGATGCCTATCGTTTCCGCGTGCCGTTCCTTAGAAACGTAGCGCTGACTGGCCCGTACGGACATAACGGATCAATGCCAACTCTTGACGCCATAGTGCGCCACCACCTTCATCCGCAGGAGAGCAATGCCAACTGGCGGCCCGAACTTGCCCTTCTTCCACCGGCGCCTTGGCTCGCATCCACCGACTTCGTGGTTCGCCATGACCGCCTTGAGGAGCAGCGGCGGATTTCAGCGATTGAGATTGACTTGCCTCCTCTGACCGACCCGCAGATCGCTGACATTCTGGCGTTCCTGAACGCACTCACCGGAGAAACCGCGCTGGAACGGCCAATGGGTCGTCCCGACCGGGTTCCGAGTGGCTTGCCGGTCGACTGAGCAAATTGAGTAACCCGTGACCAGCGTGCTCTTCCCGATAACGTCAGTGACAGTCCGCGCCTCGGCTGAAAGTTCGTCTTTCCGCGACTTCATGCCATTCGAAGCAGGCCGAACATTCCGGATCCGCGCAAATCCGATCGGCCAGGTCCGGCATCCACCACAGGTTGGAGCCCGGTGATGCAACGAACGTATCCGCTCACACGGGAACTTGTACTGATCGGTGGCGGGCATACCCACGCATTGGTCCTGCGCCGATGGGGCATGAGTCCGCTTCCCGGAGCAAGGCTGACGTTGATAAACCCGGGCCCTGAAGCTCCCTACACCGGCATGCTGCCCGGATTTGTCGCCGGTCATTATGATCGAAACGATCTAATGATTGACCTCGTCCGACTGGCCCGGTTTTCCGGAGCCCGGCTGGTACTTGGCGCCGTGGAGGCAATCGATCTAGCAAACCGGCGCATCCATGTCCCCGGCCGTCATCCAGTTCACTACGACATCGCATCGATAAATGTCGGCATTGGCTCGGGTCTGCCCGACCTTCCGGGATTTGCGGAACATGCCATTCCGGCCAAACCTCTCGAACCTTTCGCTACTGCGTGGCTCAGATACCGCGCCACGGTCCTGGACGGGAGCAGAGAGGCAAGGGTCGCGGTCATTGGAGGAGGCGTGGGCGGAGTTGAACTCAGCCTGGCAATTGCCCATGCGATCAACTCTGCAGGTCGGGTAGCCGAAATCACCGTAGTCGAAATGGCGAATGCCTTGCCCGGCTTGGGTGCAAGCGCACGCGCCGCAATTCTGGCGGACCTCGACCGTCACGGAATCCGTTTGATCCAAGGCGTAACGGTTTCGGCTGTTGGACCAGACGCGGTGAAGCTTTCGGACGGAACCGAGATTCAGGCACAGTTCACTGTCGGAGCCGCCGGAGCGCATCCGGAGAGCTGGCTTACCGGAACCGGACTTGACGTTACGAACGGTTTCATAACCGTCGATTCAACACTGCAGAGCTCTGATCCAAATGTGTTTGCTGCAGGTGACTGCGCGCATTTGCCGGTTGCACGTCCCAAAGCCGGTGTTTTCGCGGTGCGCCAGGCACCGGTGCTCCACCACAATCTCCGCGCTGCGCTCTCAGGCGCCGCCAAGCGCAGATACCGCCCGCAACACGACTTCCTAAAACTCATCTCGCGCGGCGGAAAAAATGCCATCGCCGACAAATATGGCGGACGGCTTTCGGGCCGCTGGCTCTGGCATCTGAAAGACCGGATTGATCGCAGATTCATGAGAAAATTCCAGGATCTGCCAGCAATGGAGGTGCTGGAAACTCCCGCCGAGCACGCAACGGGCCTTGATATTGTGCTCGGCGAAAAATCGCTTTGCGGCGGCTGCGGCGCAAAGGTCGGTGCACGAACGCTCGCGGATACGCTGGCCACACTGCCGCGCCGAGGGCGTAATGACATCGAGACCGGACCCGGCGACGATGCGGCTGTCCTTCGCATCGGCGGGGTAAGGCAGGCGGTTACGACCGACCATCTGCGCGCCTTTTCGGAAGATCCATGGATCTGTTCGCGTATCGCGGCTGTCCATTCCATGGGTGACATCTGGGCAATGGGGGCTAAGCCGCAGGCGGCGTTCGCCACCGTGATCCTGCCGCGTATGTCCGAGGGGCAGCAACGTGCCTGGCTTGCCGAGATAATGAATGCAGCATCAGAAACGTTCTCAGCCGCCGGAGCCGAAATCGCGGGTGGACATAGTTCGCTCGGGAACGAGCTTACAGTCGGATTCACGGTAACCGGACTGCTTGAGCGTCCCGCCATCACATTGGCCGGCGCCGAGCCGGGCGACACACTCATTCTGACCAAACCCATCGGATCGGGGACGATTCTCGCCGCCGAAATGGCTTTGGAGGGGCGCGGAGACTGGGTGGTCGGCATGCTGGCTGCGATGGAGCAGCCGCAAGGACAAGCGGCTGAGATCCTGTCCGACGCGCATGCCATGACCGACGTTACAGGATTTGGTCTTGCGGGACACCTGATGGAAATCTGCACGGCTTCCAACGTCGCGGCCTGCATTGACCTGTCCGCGATCCCTCTCCTTAAAGGCGCAACGGAACTGGCCGCTCGAGGAATCCGATCAACGCTACATTCCGAGAACCGGAAAGTCTCGAAATGCATGCGCCTCCCCGAAACCGATCTTGCCGAACTGCTCTTCGACCCGCAGACCGCAGGCGGACTGCTCGCAGCCGTATCGCCGGAATCGGCGCAGGACCGGCTTCGCGCTCTGCAGGATGCAGGTTATACAGCCTCGATGGTCGGCCAGATCATCGAAGGCTCGCCTTACATCGAAGTCAATGATTCGTAGCGCGACACCATTGCGGCGACGCGGTCTGCGGCTTGATCCAGATCCCCTTCGGTTAGATCATCGAGTTCGATTTTTCCGTATTGCACCGCTTCGCGGCAGGCCCGTGATTTTTCGTACCGAACGTCATAGTGCCGTTGCATCAGTTCACCAGCGAGGGTTTCGAATTCTCCGTTCCCAGCCATTTCCTGCCACGCCTTCACCTGAGCGTGACCATGGAACTTTGCGAATTTCACAAGTTTGCCTTGAAGAACGGCCCGGTCACCGGTCAGATCGGAATATGCTTGGGAGAGATATCGGGTACGGGCATCAATCGGTGCTATGAGCCGGATCCGTTTTGCCGTGCGCATCGCATGCCAGAGCGAAGCGGGCAGCTGCAGATCGCCGACCCTGCTGGATTCCGCCTCGGCGACGACCGGGCGGCCGGGATCAAATCCAGCGATCGCTTTCGCCAGGGAGCTCTCGAATGCTTTCTGCGATGGCTGCGGTCCTCCGACCGCCCCCAACAGTGATCCGCGGTGAGCGGCCAGCCCTTCCAAATCCAATGTCTGCACGCCCCGCACCGCAAGCCTTCCAAGGATTTCGGTTTTCGCCGTGCCGGTATTCCCGTCGAGCAGAAGCAATCTGTGCGGCAACGGCGAATCGCGCAACATCTCGACCACAAGCCGGCGATAGCTGCGGTACCCTCCTTCAAGGGTTCCGGCGCGCCATCCGATCTGTGACAGAATCGACGCGAACGACCCTGAGCGCTGCCCACCTCTCCAGCAATAGACAAGCGGCCGCCAGCTTCCGTCCCTGTCACTGAGTGCACCTTCAATATGGCTGGCTGCGTTCCGCGCAACAAGGGCAGCACCGACCTTCCGCGCTTTGAACGGGGACTCCTGCGTATAGATCGTCCCAACCCGTGCACGTTCATCACTGGAGAGCACGGGTAGTGAAATGGCGCCTGGAACATGGTCTTCGGCGAATTCGGCTGGTGAGCGGACGTCAACAATGCTGTCAAACGGCGCATCGAACATCTCATTCAGGCTGGCGACTCTGAGCTTCATGCAATCCGATGTATCCATTTGCGCCAAGGTTCGCCAACCGACCGGCCTTTCGGCCCTGCCACACTGCCCTCAGCCTCCCTGCTACCGGATACCAGCCCTGTCCAATCCGAAGGGCAGCTCGAAACTCGCCTTACCCGGACCCTTTGTAGTATATGGATGATCATTGGGTACATTCCCGCAGTCCTTAACGGCGGCCTCCTGGACTGCAATTCCCCACATCCTCATAGAAGCCCAGCCCGCTGGCAAACAGCGAGACTTGTGAAACAGCCCTTTGACCGGAACCTCTCGAATGCAGAAGCCAGCGGCTGCCCGCCGCTGCTGGTCATGCTTCAGCCAAAGTCACAGGATACCTCACCGAACAAACCGAAATCCGCAATGATCCGGCTGCCCGGCGGCGCCTCGACCGGCCTTATGAAACTTCCCGACAGCACGACCTGCCCGGCATCGATGCGCTGTCCATACTGGCCCAGCCGATTGGCGAGCCAGGCAACAGCCAGCGCCGGATCGTCCAGCACGCCCGCACCCAAGCCGGTTTCCTCGACTTCACCGTTCTTCCTTACGAGCGCTCCCGCCCAGCGAAGGTCAACCTCTCCTACGCTGTGGCGCACATCGCCGAGCACAATCCCCGCATTTGCGGCGTTGTCGGCGATGGTGTCGAACACCGTGCGGGCCTGGCCCGATGCCGGGTCACGCCGGAGAATTCTTGTGTCAAGAATTTCCAGTGCCGCCACGACATGCTCCGTCGCACGCACGACATCCTCTCGCGTTACACCCGGTCCGGATAAGATATCGTTGGTCACGAATGCGATTTCGGCTTCGATTCGGGGTTCGATGAACCGTCCTTCAGGAACGGTTGCGGCGTTTTCGAAAAGCATGTCGTCAAACAGGATTCCACTGTCCGGTATGTCGATGCCGAGCGCATCGCGCATGGCCTTGCTGGTCAGCCCGATCTTCCAGCCAATCACAGACGCTCCGGCCGCCCGCTTGCGGTCACAGAGATCCGCCTGAATGGCGTAGGCGTCATCCATGGCCAACGAAGGGTATTCGAGTGAGAGCAGCCCGATCTGCCGACCGGATCGTTCCGCCTCGAAGAGCGCCTCACCGGCAGCTGCTACCTCGTCGTGGCTCAGCATTCGTCCACGACCCCGTTCCTCAGCACACCTATGCCCTCCGCGTCCACTTCGATCACATCGCCGGGTCGAAGGAAAACCGGTGGCTCCAGCCGGGCGCCTGCCCCTGTAGGCGTGCCAGTGACGATGATATCCCCCGGCACGAGGGTCGTGAACGTTGAGATGTATTCGATCTGCTGCCGGATCGGAAACACCATACGGCCCGTCCGGTCATCCTGCCTGACTTCCCCGTTCACACGGGTCGTGAGGCGGATGTCCTCAACTTGGTACGGATCCTCAAACGGAACGAGCCAAGGCCCGATCGATCCCGAGCCTTCCCAGTTCTTGCCCTGTGTGACATTGAATTTCGCATGCCTGACCCAGTCGCGAATCGTGCCCTCGTTGCAAAGCGTAAGCGCCGCGATATGGCCAAAGGCGTCTTCGCGGGAGATCCGGCGCCCGGCCTTGCCGATGACGACGGCAACTTCGCCTTCATAGTCGAGCCGTTCCGATTCCGGCGGGCGAACCAAGGGACTTCCGTGGCCGACAAATGACCGCGCGAATCGAGGAAACAGCGACATGAACTTTGGCGCGTCCGTTCCATCCCTATATTCGGCGTTACGATCCGGGTAATTCACGCCAACACAGATGATTTTCTCCGGTGACGGGATCGGTATTTCGTAATCCCACTCCAAATGGGTCGCTGCCCGTCCCGCCGAAGCCAGAGCCAATTGCGGCAGCCCCCGGTCGGCGATCACTTCACGCAGGCTTGGCCATTGCGGAAACTCCGGCGACAGCGCAATGAACCCGGTCTGTTCAACCACGCCGTAAAGCTGCTCTCCCCCGGCACGAACCGTTGCGAATCTCATAGCGCCATTTGCTTCTCTTGGTGCCATAACCAGTCCTTCCCTCGAATCTGGTGACCGTCAGGGCGCGATGATGGGCTGCGCCTTCAGCGCAGGCTGGTTCAGCGACGCCCCGGCAAAGAGACTACCTTCCTCAAACCAGGACTTTGGCGCCGGCGCTCCCCACAGCGTCTGGCGCTGCGGATCCTTCAGATCCCACCTTATCGGCTCGTGGTCGGGATCAACCGTCTGGTAATCGGAACAGTATATCTCGATCCGGTTCAGATCGGGATCACGCACATATAGAAAAAATGCGTTTGAGATTCCGTGCCGTCCGGGACCGCGCTCAATGGCATTCAGCCAACCGGTGGTGGACATTACATCCAATAGATCAATGATGTTCAGCGCATTCGCTGTCCAGAACGCCGAGTGGTGCAGCCTTGGACCTATGCCGTTGGTGAACGCGACGTCATGGACCCCTCCTTTCCGGTGCATCCAGACCGCCCAGCACTTTCCGGTTTCCGAATCCTCTGTGTATTCGGTCGTTCGGAATCCCATCCGGTTGTAGAACGCCACCTGTTCGTCAACATGGGGGGAATAAAGGTTGAAGTGGTCGATTCGAAGCGCCCTGACCCCGCGATAGAGCCCGTATTTCTGATGGATTGGCTCCAGCCGGTCCATTCTGACATAGAATTCAATCGGAACGCCCCACGGGTCATGAGTTCGCAGAACCCGCCCCATGAAGGGCCGCTCGACCCATTCAACCGGCAGCCCCTCTTCCGCGAACCAGGCCGCCGCTTTGTCCAGATCGGGTTCATCGAACAGTTTGTATCCCAAAACCCCTACTTCCGCCCGATCCGCCTGCACCAAAGCCACGCAATGGTGCCCCCGCTCCTCCATCGCGCGCAGATAAAGAGCACCCGGCTCCTCGTAAGTCACCTGAAGACCCAGCAGATCCACATAGAATTCCCGCGACCGTGCCAAGTCGGTCACGCGGTATTCCACGTGGGAGAGCCGGACGATGTTGAATGGCGGGTATAGAACCGGGGCTGGAACGGGAATGATCTTGCTCCTTTTTTCACTCGTCTCTCAGTGTGGCTTGCCTAGCTGCGGAATGTGATGCTTGCCGAGCGCAAAGCCAATGTGCTTCTGTTCCATGTAGAATTCGAAGGACCAGTCGCCGCCATCACGTCCGATTCCGCTCGCCTTGACTCCGCCGAACGGTGTTGGAAGGTGACGCACGTTCTCCGAATTCACCCAGATCATGCCCGCTTCCAGCCTGTCCGTGAAGCGCAGTGCCCGGGTGAGGTCGTTGGTCCAGACATAACCCGCAAGACCGAAGGCAACGCCGTTTGCGATTTCGAGGGCCTCTTCCTCTGTGTCGAACGGAATCACAGTCAGTACCGGGCCGAATATCTCTTCCTGGGCAATCCGCATATCAGCTCTTGCACCAGTGAAGAGGGTCGGCCTTACGTAGCAGCCCTGCTCCCCAATCCGCTCACCGCCCGCAGCGATCGTGGCGCCCTCCTGAAGCGCTACGTCAAAGTATGAGGTCACTTTCCTGAGATGATCCCAGTGAATGAGCGGACCGACCTCCGTGGCTGGGTCCAGAGGATGGCCGATCCGGATGGCATTCACCCGTTCCACCAGCCGAGCTGTGAATTCCTCTGCGATTCCTGACTGGACCAGAAGGCGGGACGAAGAGGTGCAGCGTTCCCCGTTGAGGGAGTAGATCATGAAGACCGCCGCGTCCAACGCCCGATCAAGATCGGCGTCCTCAAAAACCACCACTGGATTCTTGCCGCCAAGCTCAAAGTGCACGCGCTTCAGGGTATCCGCACCTTGACGCATGATTGCGCTTCCGGTCCTCGATTCACCTACAAACGCGATCGCCTTTATGTCCGAATGCTCAGTCAGGGCACGTCCCGCGTCCTCGCCGTATCCGTTCACGACGTTCCATACTCCAGGCGGAAGTCCCGCCTCATGCGCTATGTCCGCGAGAATTCGCGCCGTTACCGGCGAAAGCTCCGCAGGTTTGTGTACCACAGTACAGCCTGCGGCCAATGCAGGCGCGATTTTCCACGTCGACAGCATGAACGGCGTGTTCCACGGCGTGATGATCCCCACAGGTCCGATCGGCACTCTTGTGGTGATGTTCATGAGAGTCCAGGACGGGAGCATCTGCCCATCCCTGGCTGCGGGTGCCCTGTCCGCGAAGAACCGGAAATTCTCCGCCCCCCGCAGCGCAGCCTTTGACATGAACCGGATCGCCTGTCCGGTGTCCCAGCTTTCGCAAAGCGCGATCTCCTCGGCGCGCTCTTCGATCCGGTCGGCGATTCGATGCAGAAGACTCCTGCGCTCCGCGTTAGGAAGGTCGCGCCATGCCGGAAACGCCTCCTTTGCGGCCTTGGCGGCCGCATCGATGTCTTCCGCACCGCCTTTCGCAACCTCGCAGATCACGCTGCCATCAACCGGGCTGACAGACTGGAAAACCGCGCCGGACGCGGCCTCTGAAGACTTGCCTCCGATCAGATTGAGCACTCCATCAGTCCTAACGGACCCCAGATAGGCGTCAAGCCTGCCCAGACTGTCCTGCAGGCTAGTCATTGACGGACTCCTTTTCGATCCAGCTTCGAACCGTGTTGATCTTCGGGGCCAGCCTAGCGTCGATTTCCCGCACTTCCAGCGAAACCATTACCGGCCGCATCGAAATGACCTCAGCCAAGTGCGCCTTTGCAGCGTCGAACAATTCGGTCGCGGCCTGCTCCTTCACTTCCTGTGACCGCCCCTCGCGCAGCCGCACCGAGATGTCGATATATCCATGGGCTGGATCACCGTCCGCGATCGAGACATGGTCTGCCCTAAACGCCCGGACACGGACTCCCGCCTCCGGAAACGCTTCAAGACTGGCCGCACGGACGCGGAGCGCTTCGCAAAGCCCGTGGATGTCTGCCACATCTTCCAGGTTGGCGGAGTAATCAATGGCAAGATGCGGCACGGTTCCTCTCCTTTACTTAACATGTTAATCAACTTGCACCCGGAGTCAACGTCCCGAGTTGCGAAGCCTGCTTGCCAGCGCGCGGCGCATCGGCAAAGTTGTGCGCATGAAACAATGCGATGCTCTCGCGGTAAACGACCGCGTATCGGACATTAGAGCGACCTCCCGGTCGCTGCCCATCGCGCTGCTGCGCGCGAGGGAGCGCGTTATGGGGCCGATCCGGGCAATGCTTGCGGATGCTGGAGTGACAGAGCAGCAATGGCGCGTGCTGCGCGTTCTGGATGAACATGGGGCGTCCGATGCCACCAGAATCGCGAAATCCGCCTGCCTGTTGATGCCGAGCCTGACAAGAATCATCCATTCCCTTGAGGCAAAGGGCTACTGCTGCCGCTGCACGGATTGCGGCGACCGGCGGCGGGCCATGATCGAGATAACAGAGGCGGGCCGAGCTGTGATCGAGTGCAACATTCCAGAGAGCAACCGCATATTCGCACAGCTTGAGGCCGAATACGGCGAAGACAGGATCGAGAAACTTCTGGACATGCTGAACGACCTGAGTGACCAGGCATAATTCAGGAACGGACCACCCTGCTTCCCGGCAGCCATACGGGAACAGGCATTCCGCAGACCAGAAAGAACACATTCTGACGTTACCGGCGCCTTTCCCTCGGATACGGTCTTGAGGGGCTTTCCTTCAACAGCCCTCCAACACCCATCGCGGCGATGTCTCCGTCACCCACTTCCAAACCACATGAGACACGTTCCAGCACCCAGTCAGCGCCGTTCAGGGCAGGTGAACGGGCGCAGCCTGGCAGCCCGATTACCGGCCTGCCGCCCTGATGACCCAGGAACAGCAGGTTGCCCGGATCGACAGGCATTCCAAATCTGGTAACCGTCCCGCCCGCCGCGCGAACGGCCTCGGGCGCCACGTCACTCGGATCCGAGGTGGCCGACGCGGTCAGGATCAGCACAAGCCCTGCCCTTGATGCCGCGACCGCCTCCGCCAGTGGCGAAATCCGATGCGGCACTGTCAATACCCCGTCCATAGCAATGCCAAGCGCTTCGAGCCTGCTTCGGACAGCATTCTCCCCTTTGCCCGGTCCGGTTCCGGTATCGGTCTGTATCAAGGTTGCGTTCCGGATCTTAACCGGTTGGACCAGCATCGAATCCTGCAGGGATTCCGTTACCCGTTCGACTGAGAGTCGGGCAATTCCGTAAGAAATGATCTTTACTGTCGCCACCATTCCTCCCCTTCTGGTACGGGCCAGCGGCGGCAAAGTCGCGATGGTGATCAACGGGTCAACTCGGTTCGCTGCCTCGATCCGGCTCACATCCAGATTGAGGACTCCGGGAACAGTAGCGTAGAAATTTACCCGACCTGTGCTTGCTTCCGTCAGCCGCAGTCCGGCGCTGGCGGGGTCGGGAACCATTGCCCGCGCGATCATCGCTGCGGCAGCGTCCTCATCAAGGTCGCCGGCGTCCAGCCGCGCCACAATCACGTCCTCGATCCCCGCATCCCGCAGCAATGCCAGATCCGACCCGCCGAGGATCCGACCTTTGCGCAGCTTCCTGCCTGCAACCACAAGCGAATGCGCCAGGACCGCGCCCTCGGCGTCCGCGATCGGAACCGGTCCGAACCTCATTTGCCCTGCCGGAGTGCCTGCGTGATCTCCGCCATGATGGAAAGGGCGATTTCAGCAGGAGACTTTGAACCGATGTCGAGCCCCACCGGCGCATGGATGCGAGCGATATCCCGGTCAGTAAATCCCTGCTCCTTGAGCCGGGCCTTGCGCTTCGCGTGCGTGCGGACTGAACCTAGGCAGCCAAGATAGAAGACATCTGAATTCAGCGCCGCGACGATGGCTGGATCGTCCAGTTTGGGATCGTGGGTCAGCGTTACGACCGCGGTGCGCGCGTCAAGCCCGCGCTCCGCCAAAGCCTCGTCTGGCCAGTCATGCAGAATCCGCTCACCAGGGAATCGGGTCTCGGACCCAAACGCCTCGCGCGGGTCGATCACCACGGCGTCATATCCCGCCAACCGTGCCATCGCTACTAGTGGCTGCGCAATATGGACAGCGCCGACCACCGCCATGTGCAGCGGCGGATTGTGAATGCCGACGAAGGCCTCGCCCTCAAATCCCGATCTGTCGGATCTGAAGCGCTCGGCAAGCCCGTCGGCAAGCGTTGCGTCATTCGTATCCATCAACCGCCGGGACCAAGTTGCGGTCTCAACGGTATACGCCACAGGGCGCCGGTCCGCCCTGGCCGCGCACAGTTCCGCCAGCATTGCCTCAGAAATCTGGGCACCTACCGGCTCGACCATCACCCTGATGGTGCCACCACAGGCGAGTCCCACATGGAAGGCTTCGTCGTCGCTTACGCCGAATTCAAGGATGCGCGACGTGCCGTCCTCAAGCGCATCGGCAGCCTCTACGACGACGGCACCTTCAACACAGCCACCTGAGACGGATCCCGCTATCTCCCCTTCACCGCTGACTGCCAGCTGGCTTCCGACAGGTCGCGGCGCCGATCCCCAGGTCTGAACGACTGTCGCCAGAACGGCGCCTGTGCCAGCACGGTGCCAACGCAAGGCAATCTCCGGGATGCTGTCAAATTCCTGGGTCATTGGACTGTACGCCGTCGTTCCTGCGGATTAGCCGAATCCGTTGTTCCGCTTCCAGCATAGGACAGTGTCCAAATCAAGGAAACCGTTCGCGTTCCGTGAATCGGAACGGGCTGGATGAAGTGCAAATGACTGGGAGGATATGGCACTTCCGCGATGCCGGACACTACGAGCATAGGCTGCGGACGGCAATCCGGCGCTGAAGCCGAACCTAACTGATTTTCAGGTGGCGTTCCGGCACGGGCGAAAACTCCTGATTGCCGTTCATAGAGAGGCAACCAATCATACAGGCTTCGCGATACAGGAAACACTCGCGGTTTCCCTTACGGATGCCGTGTCCGCGGCACCTACGATTCAGCAACCCTTTCTACCAGAAGTAAAGCCACGTGCCGTAAACATATTCAATTCTGTACATAATTCGTCCACGCCGCACTTTGGAAGGAACCGGATGCGAAGACTCAATTCGCTTGAACTGCACCGCACAATTCCCTTAGTTCACCGCATGTCCTACGAACTCATACTTGGGGACCGCGCCTATTCGAGCTGGTCGCTCCGGGGATGGCTGCTCTTCACACGCTTCGGAATTCCGTTCAGCCAGAGATTCGTCCGCTTCGCGGACGGCCCGGTCGCGGACCATCTAGCCTCCCTTCCGCCGGCCTGCACGGTTCCAACAATGATAACTGAAGACGGTGCCGTCGTCAGCGATTCGCTGGCAATCGCCGAAGAGCTGGCAACCCGACATCCCGATGCGGGAATCTGGCCGCGCGACTCCCAACTCCGTGCAATGAGCCGAGCCCTTGCCGCAGAGATGCACTCAGGATTTGCCGCCCTGCGCGAGCACTGCCCAATGAACCTGCGCTGTGCATATATCGGTTACGAGCCTCCTGGAACAGTCCAAAGCGATCTCGACCGGATCCAGACGATCTGGAAACATGCGCTTGGAAATTCCGGTGGTCCATGGCTTTGCGGAGAATATTCGGCGGCGGACGCGTTTTTCGCACCTGTTGCCGCCCGTATTGCTGGCTATGACCTTTCGGTCGGATCGAATGCCCGCGCCTATGTCCAGGCCCATCTTGCCGACCCTGACTTCCGTCGTTGGCGTGCCATGAGCCTCGTGGACGGTCCCGACCTTGCCAGATACGCACGCGCGTATGAACAATGCGCCTGGCCCGGTCCCACCCTGCGTCAAGCAGAATTGGTTCGGTCAGGACCATCCGAGAACGCCGCCTGCCCCTATTCCGGAAAGCCCGTCACTCATTTCCTGAAACTGGATGGCCGCGTCTATGGATTCTGCAATGCCTTCTGCCGGGACAAGACCGTTGCCGACCCCGAAGCCTGGCCTGCATTCATGGATATCGTCGCTGTCCATTAAGCATGCCCGACGCTCACGCTGGACTGCTGCGTGGGGCACCGTATCTGCGGTCACCGCTGTTCATCCGGCTGCCTATACTGGTGGATGATTGAACAGCATCTGCCTGAAGACCGCAGGCAATGCGGTTTCTTTGCGATGGATTCCAAATACCTGCTCCCCCGCGGGATTCAACGGGTTCGGGCGGGTTTCCCTCGGTTCTTCTTTCGACACAAAGCGAATTCCGGCAGTCCTCGCGACACCAAAGCCATACTGCGCGGGACTTTCAAAATAGGCGATTGCTGTGTGGGCCAAACGTTGTCGGTGGATTCGTGCAAGGCATCAGGTAACGGGCCGACTTCCCCACGCGGTCTGTCCGGCTACGCGGACTTTGCCGCAAAGCCAGATTGAGGAAATTCGAGCCCATCTGCGCGAGTTTTTGACTGGAACTATTGGAAAGACGGTGAGACGGCTCCACATGACCGACCTCTCTGAGGTAAGATCAGGAACCGAACATCGAATGGAATCCAGCAGCGCCGCATCATCCTTACCCGCTGCTTCTCTTGGCTAAGCTGAAGCCAATCGTTCTAGGGCCTTCATTAGTGGCATCGCCCTAACGCCGCCCTTCCCGGGAACATCCCTGTTGTCTGCATAGACCAGAATACGCTCGTCCGCATTCAGATCTTCCGTTGCAATATGGAATCCGCGCGTCACCTTCGGCGACGTCGTCCGCTTGATCTCAATCGCCCACAGCGCACCTCCCGGAAGGTTCAGAACCAGATCGATTTCCGCCCCTGCTGACGAGCGGTAGAAGCCTGACACGGTTCCACGCGGAGCGGCGGCGATCAGGTTCTCAATACAGAAGCTTTCCCAGCTTCCACCGGCGACCGGGTGCCCCAGCAGATTTTCCTGCGTCTCGATTCCGAGAAGGGCGTGTGTCGGTCCGGAGTCGCGGATATAGACCTTGGGCGACTTGACGAGGCGCTTGCCGACGTTCGAATGCCAAGGAGGGAGCCTTCGTACCAGCATAAGGTCAACGAGCAGATCAAGGTACCGCACCACGCTCTGGCCGGAGACGCCAAGACCGGCAGCAAGTTTCGCTGCGTTAAGGATTCCGCCCTGTTCATGGGCAAGCATCGTCCAGAACCGGCGCAAGGTTTCGGCTGGAATGCGCAACCCGAACGACGGGATATCACGCTCAAGATAGGTTCGGATGAAGTCCTCCCGCCATCTCAGGCTCGCCTTGCCGCTCTTGGTCAGGAAGCTCTCGGGAAATCCGCCGTGCAGCCAGAGGATGGACGGCGCTTCAGTGCCAGTTTCCGGCAAGGTGAATGGCATGAGTTCGTGGTAACTGACCCGCCCAGCCAGAGATTGCGCACCTTGCTGCAGAAGAGTTCGAGTGGCCGACCCAAGCAGAAGGAACTGCCCAGTTCGATGCCCTCTTCTGCGCCGCCGGTCGATCTGGCCACGCAGCGTCTTGAACAGATCCGGCATCAGCTGCACCTCGTCGATCACCACAAGGCGCCCTGACTGCTCGTCGAGATACAGGTCGGGTTCCTCAAGGATCCGGCGATCGGCAACCCGCTCCATGTCGAGATAGCGAGCATCGCGGTCCTCCGCGATGTCCTGCGCCAGCGTCGTCTTGCCAACCTGTCTGGGCCCTAGAAGTACGGCGCCCGCGTGGGTGTCCAATGCAACTTCGATTGATGTCCTGTGGGTACGTTTCAATCATACCTTGTATTTATTCCACTTCATGGCAAAAATGCAAGGTATCAAGTTCGAAGTATCGGCCACTGAAAGCACTGCGACCATCTGATCGAATGGCGAAAGATTCCCTGTCTCTCCCGGGAAACCAATGCGAAGATCGTCCCGTTCTCGCCAATGCAAGACAGCCATCTCCTGCACCTGAGACGACCCGAAGGGCATTTGCGGCAACGATGCCCGCAAGGTCAGCTGGCAAAAGTCTGTTACAGAAATCTCACGACTTAAGTTCGGCACTTGACGCGCATCCTGTCTTCGTGACGACAGGTTCCCGGTAGCCTTCTGCCTGCGGATGATGTTGGAAAAACTGGAAAATCGATCCACAGAAAAACCATTCCGCGGGATGTTTACTTTCAATCGGTCAGGTCTAGGCTTTCAATTGGTCGTATTTTGATTTTCAATCGGTCGGGGTTGCGCTTTCAATCGGTCGGTGTAGAATTACCGAACAATGTACCCCAGATATATCAAGGCAAGGATAGAGGAAGCGCTGACCGACACCCGTGTGGTTCTCATTTCGGGACCGCGGCAGTCCGGAAAAACGACACTTGCGACGGACATCGCCTCGGACAGAATTCCCTTTCTCACGCTGGACGATACGAACGTGCTGCGGTCCGCAATCAATGATCCTGTTGGCTTCATCCGAGGCCTGGACCGTGCGGTGATCGACGAAATCCAACGTGCACCGGACCTGCTATTGTCAATCAAGAGCACAGTCGACGATGACAGGACACCAGGCAGGTTCCTTCTGACGGGATCCGCCAACCTGATGACCGTTCCGAAGGCAGCGGACTCGCTTGCCGGGCGAATGGAAGTGATTCGGATCCTGCCGCTCTCCCAAGCGGAGCTTCTCAGCAAACAATCGAACTTCATCGATAGAGCATTCGCGGCGCAAACACCGGCTGCGGATCGATTCATCCTTGGAGACGGTCTGATCGAGACCGTACTTTCAGGAGGGTATCCAGAGGCTCTTGGCCGGAAGAAATGGGGGCGAAAGCAGGACTGGTACAACAGCTATCTCGACGCCATCGTCCAGCGCGACGTTCGGGACATCGCTCACGTAGAACATCTCGCCGTAATGCCGAAATTACTGGCAGTTCTGGCAGAGCACTCCGGTCAACTGGTCAACTACACAGGTATCGGCGCGGCTCTTGGTCTGAACCATGTGACTACGCGAAAATACGTTAAGGTACTTGAGAGCCTCTATCTGGTGCACACCCTGCAGCCCTGGTTCACAAATCGCCTTAAGCGGCTAACCAAATCGCCCAAGCTGCACTTCCTCGATGCGGGACTTCTGGCGGCGATGCGAGATGTTACTCCAGATGTGATCCGGAAAGAAAAAACGGCTTTCGGGACGATCCTCGAAACCTTCGTATTCAGCGAACTGCGGAAGATCGAGTCCTGGAGCGCACAGAAATGCCTGTTTTCGCATTATCGCGACAAGGAAAAGAACGAAGTTGATATCGTATTGCAGAACCGGCGCGGAGAGATCATCGGGGTCGAGGTAAAGGCGTCTGCGACCGTTTCCGCAGATGATTTTTCAGGAATGCGCAGGCTCGCGACGGCTTGCGGCGACAGATTCATCCAAGGCCTGGTCCTTTACGACCACGACCGAACCGTACCATTTGCAGACAACATGTTCGCTGCACCGCTTTCCAGTCTATGGAGCGCTTCCTGAGTCCGGCCCGAAAACCGAACCGGCACCGAACTTATTTGTGCTGACGCGCAGTTTCGCCCGATGCTGTCTAGCAAAGGATACGGCCTCTTCGAGACCTTCCTTGATGCTGTCAGACGCAATCATCGCCGTTCCGCACCACTGAATGCCAATTCGTTCAGCCAATGCGCTCAAGGATGTCGCGAAGGCGACCGAGAAAACAAGACAGCATCTTGAGGTGCATCGGATGAACCCGTGTCAAGGGTGACTTGCGCAACCGACCATACGCTGTTCTACCGCCGCTCCATGAAACTCGTCACGAGACACCGCATCAGCACCGGTCTTGCCGCCACAGCCGGAGCGGTCACGTTCCTTGCGCTTGGCCTGCCTCTTCCACTTCTTCTGGGACCGATGCTGGGATGCCTTGCCGTCGCGCTGGCCGGCGTAAGGCTGCAGGGAATGGGCGTCATAAGCACCTTCATGCGCACCTTTCTCGGAGTCGCCATCGGGGCTTCGATAACTCCGGCTCTGATCGCGGAACTGCCGCGCTACGCGCCGTCCCTGCTGATGATTCCGTTTCTTGTCGCGACGATAGGAGGCATCGGATATCCTCTGCTCCGCCGCGTCTACAGGTTTGACCATCCGACAGCGTATTTCGCCGCAATGCCCGGCGGCCTGCAGGACATGCTTGTTCTCGGCGCGGAAGCTGGCGGAAACATCCGCACAATGTCATTGATCCACGCCACCCGCGTTCTGGTAATTGTCACCGTCGCGCCGTTCTTCCTGACGTTGACTTACGGATTTGATCTCACCGCCCCGCCGGGTGAGCCGGTCAAGGAAGTTCCTGCCATCCAGACCGTGCTGATGGCGGCGGCGGCCATGATCGGCTGGCAGGTCGCCAAGCGGCTGGGCCTGTTTGGCGCGTCAATCATCGGCCCGATGATCTTAACTGCCGCGCTGAGCCTTTCTGGCCTGCTGTCGCATCGTCCGCCAGCGGAGGTGATCTGGGCGGCCCAGTTCTTCATCGGGATCACGGTCGGAGCGACCTATTCAGGCATAACCGCAGCTGAATTCCGGCGGGATGTAGGTGCTGGGCTGCTGTTCAGCGCTCTTGTAGCTGTCATAAGTCTCGCCTTCATCGCGTTGGCCCTGCGAATCACACCTGCAGGCGGACTCGAGGTCATTCTCTCCTTTCTCCCCGGAGGACAGGCGGAGATGACCGTTATCGCGCTGGTTGCAGGCGCCGACGTAGCCCTGGTCGTGGCCCACCACATTCTGCGCATAGTCGTTATCGTGTTGCTCGCACCAAAATTCGCCAAATGGCACCACCGCTAGCGAAGCGGCAATTGCGTCCGGCGAGGCACCGCACTAGGAATTGGTAAGAATGGGGACTCCAATGAAACCAATAACTGAAGCATCCGGCGAAAACGTTTCCGAGCTGTCCAGTTTCGACTGGGAAGATCCGTTCCGGCTTGAGAACCAGCTTACCGAAGACGAACGAATGATGCGCGACGCAGCGCGGGCCTTCGCCCTGGACCGGCTGCAGCCGCGGGTAATAGAAGCGTTCCGTGACGAGAAGGTCGCCCCGGAACTCTTCCAGGAGATGGGCGGAGCGGGACTGCTGGGAATAACGCTGCCGGAATCCTACGGTGGCATCGGAGAAAGCTACGTCACCTACGGCCTCGTAACGCGCGAAATCGAGCGGGTTGACTCGGGCTATCGCTCGATGATGTCAGTGCAGTCCTCTTTGGTGGCTTTTCCGATTTATGCCTACGGATCCGAAGAACAGCGAAGGAATTACCTTCCAAGACTGGCGTCCGGAGAACTGATCGGGTGCTTTGGCCTGACCGAGGCCGATGCAGGAAGCGATCCAGGAGCTCTGAAGACCGCTGCAACAAAGTCGGACGGCGGTTACGTGATTTCCGGCTCCAAGACCTGGATTTCGAATTCGCCGATTGCCGACGTCTTCGTGGTGTGGGCAAAGTCAGATGCTCACGGCGGCAAGATAAGGGGCTTTGTCCTCGAAAAGGGACTGAAGGGGCTCAGCGCACCTAAAATCGACGGAAAGCTCAGCCTACGTACAAGCGTCACTGGCGAAATCGTCATGGACAACGTTGAAGTTGGCGAAGATTCTCTTCTGCCGGGGGCCGAGGGTCTCAAAGGTCCGTTTGGCTGCCTGAACCGGGCGCGCTACGGCATTTCCTGGGGCGCGATGGGTGCTGCGGAGTTCTGTTGGCATGCCGCCAGAAGCTACGGGCTTGAGCGGCGGCAGTTCGGGCGTCCACTGGGGCAGAACCAGCTTTATCAGAAGAAGCTCGCTGACATGCAGACAGAGATTTCGCTGGGACTGCAGGCCTCGCTTCGGGTCGGCCGGCTTCTGGACGAAGGAAAAGCCGCACCCGAGATGATCTCGATCATCAAGAGAAACAACTGCGGAAAGGCGCTGGAAATTGCACGTATGTCGCGTGATATGCACGGCGGCAACGGCATCCAGGAGGATTTCCAGATCATGCGCCACATGATGAATCTGGAAACGGTCAATACCTATGAGGGTGCGCATGACGTGCACTCGCTGATTCTGGGGCGGGCACAGACCGGGCTGCAGGCCTTCTTTTGATGTCAGCCAAGATCGCCCTGCCTCTGACTGGTCTCCGCTCCACTTCCTGCCCTATCCGGCCACGCATCTTTTTCGATTTAGACCGCGCGCGCCACTCGGCGATGCCAGCGTCAAACCTCGCCTCTGCGGGAAAGCCGCGCGTCATTTGCAGACGGATGGATGGAGTGAATCGACGCCGCGGAGCCCGCAATCAATCCTTGCTGGGAAACGCTGGACTGATTCGGTGCATGTCCGGACAGCACCGAGGAGAAAAAAACCGTTCCGCAGTATTGCAGGTTCACTTCTCCTGCTCCCTCACTGCTGGACGCCCGAACAAAGCAGTCCTGAATTCATCTGCTTTTCCCGGCTGCTCGGCCCTACTCAAGGCGGTCACATCGGCCAAAGGAGCGAGGTCTGCATATTCAGTCGGGAATCCACTGTGAACGGAATGCTGACCATCCGTCGTCCCGACGACTGGCATCTGCACCTGCGGGATGGCGCAATTATGAAAGCGGTCCTGCCTGAGACAGTCAGGCACTTCGCGCGAGCGATCATCATGCCGAATCTCGTCCCCCCGGTGGTAACGGGAGCGGACGCGACTGCCTACCGGGAGCGAATCGTGGCTTTGCTTCCGGATGGCGCTGATTTTGAACCGCTCATGACGCTGTATCTCACCGAAGAGACAGATCCAGAGGATGTCGCCGCCGCCGGAGAGAGCGGATTGGTCAAGGCGGTCAAGCTCTACCCGGCCGGTGCAACTACAAACTCGGCCTCCGGGGTGCGTGACGTCACCCGCATACAGGCGGTGCTGGAGAAAATGGCTGAAGTCGGACTTCCGCTCTGCGTTCACGGCGAAGTTACCGACCCTGCCGTCGACATTTTTGATAGGGAGGCGGCGTTCATCGACCGCGTGCTCGATCCGATCCGCCGCGCCACACCGGATCTGCGGGTGATTCTGGAGCACATCACCACACGCGATGGAATCGAATACGTCAAGGCACAGAACTCCGACATGGGCGGAACGATCACGGCACACCATCTGGCGATCAACCGAAACCATATTCTGGCCGGTGGCATCAGGCCTCATTACTACTGCCTGCCTGTCGCCAAGCGCGAGGAACACCGACTGGCTCTTGTCTCTGCCGCAACGTCCGGCGACCCGCATTTCTTTCTGGGAACCGACAGCGCTCCGCATACTGACAGAAACAAGGAACAGGAATGCGGCTGTGCCGGCTGCTTCACTGCGACAAACGCCATCTCGGTTCTGGCGGAACTGTTCGAGAAAGAGGGCGCTCTTTCCAGACTCGAGGGCTTCGTCTCGCTTCACGGGCCCGCTTTCTATGGCTTGCGTGCCAATGAAGACACGGTCACGCTTGCCAAAGGCGCTCCAGTCTCCTATCCCGAGAAAATAATGACTCCCGACGGCCCGATCACTGTGTTCAATCCTGGCTTTCCGCTTCACTGGTCAGTTTCCCGACACGACCTGAACGGCGAAACTCCGACTCAGGGGTGACCCCGACGCCAAAGACAGAGCAGCCGCAATGATCCCCTCATCCTTCCCCTCCAAAAACGAGATCGCCGAGCGTTCCGCCGAGATGCTGCTTGAAGCCGGCGCGGTTCATTTCAACGCGCGCGAACCCTATGTCTATGCGTCGGGCCTGCCGGGGCCGACCTATATCGACTGCCGAATGCTGAACTCGTTTCCACGGATCCGATCGGTCTTGATGGACTTTCTCGTCGTCACGGTGATGCGGGAAGCTGGTTTCGAGGCATTTGACAACATTGCCGGCGGAGAGACCGCCGGGATCCCCTTCGCAGCGATGGTCGCCGAACGGATGGGCCTGCCCATGTCGTACGTGCGGAAGAAACCCAAGGGCTACGGCCGCAACGCCCGGATCGAAGGCGTCATGAAGGAAGGCCAGCGGGTGCTGCTGGTGGAGGATCTTGCGACTGATGGAGGCTCAAAGCTCGACTTCACGGACGCCATTCGCAAGACCGGCGCCACTTGTGGCCATACGGCGGTACTCTTCTACTACGGAATTTTTCCACAAACCGAAAAGACCCTTGAGGAGCACGGGGTCAAGCTCCACAGCCTCTGTACATGGTGGGACGTGCTGGATGCGGCCAGAAAGCGAGAGTCCTTCGATGCCGAGACCTTGAATCAGGTAGAGGCGTTCCTGAACGCACCCGGCGATTGGCAGGAAGCCTACAGGGACACAGCGACCTAGGCCGTCAGGCCTTCGGAAACACGAAACAACGGTCCCGCCTGATCATTAGCCAAAGCGCTTTTCCTGGATTTGGAAGGAAAACGGACGGGACCGTCGCGGTCAGAACCGATCCATCGTAATCCATTCTCATCTCGACAAGGCTTTCCGATCCCATGAACCGCGCCCGCTGGACGGTTCCGCGCGCCGCCGTGCCGTCCCGCGGGGTCGGGTTCGGGCCTTTTCCGCCGCGGTCGAAATCAATTTTCAGGTGCTGTGGACGAATCACGATTTCGACTTCAGTGCCATCGGGCACTCCCGGAGCAAGAAACTGGCCGAACGGCGTGTCCGTCAGCGCTCCGCGCACCTTGCCGCGAATTATGTTGATGTCGCTGAAGAATGCCGCCGCTGCCCGGTCCACGGGGGCGTTGTATACGTTGTAGGGCGCTCCCTGCTGCACGATCCGGCCGGTACGCATCAGCGCGATCTCGTCGGCCATGCGCATTGCCTCGTCGGGTTCATGGGTAACGAGAACGACGGCAGCGCCCTCTTCCTTCAGGATCTCAAGAGTCTCGTCGCGGATGCCGTCACGAAGGCGGTTGTCCAGCCCCGAAAACGGTTCGTCCATCAGCATGACCTTCGGCTTCGGCGCGATCGCTCTCGCCAGCGCAACACGCTGCTGCTCGCCTCCTGACAGTTCGTGGGGGAAGCGGTCAGCGAATTCCCGCATCTGCACACGGTCAAGAACCTCGCATGCCCGCGAGCGTTTGGCATTCCTTGAACCCCGGAGGCCAAAGGCAACGTTGTCGACGACGCTCAAATGCGGAAAAAGCGCAAAGTCCTGAAAGATCAGCCCGATCGGCCTGCCCTCCGGCGGCACGCTGAAGCTGCCGTCGCAGACCACTTCGCCGTCAACCAGAATACGGCCCGAATCCTGCCGGTCGACACCTGCGACACACCGCAGCGTCGTCGACTTTCCGCATCCCGACGGTCCAAGCAGGCAGGTCACCTGCCCCGGCATCACCTGCAGCGAGACTCGGTCAACCGCGGCGCGCCCGCTGTAGCTCCGGATCAGATCCTGCACTTCAAGCCGATAGATGTCGTCCGCCACGCAGCACTCCGCCTCAAACCTGATAAATTTGATCGGTCTTTCGGCACATTGCAACCCGATGCAGTGCAGGCAGTTCGGTCAGAGCGTCGCGTTAACTCCGCCGCCGTCGAGGAGGATGTTCTGTCCAACAATGAATCCAGCGTGCCGGGAGCAAAGAAAGGCACAGGCAGCGCCGAATTCCGCCGATGTGCCATAACGTCCGACCGGGATTGTCGACGCGCGCCTTGAGCGCGCCTCGTCCAGCGTGATGCCTTCCGCATTGGCAATTCCCTGATCAAGCGCATCCGCTCGGTCAGTCGCATGGACTCCCGGCAGAAGGTTGTTGATGGTAACGCCCGATTTCGCCACCTGGCGGGACGTGCCAGCGACAAAACCCGTCAGCCCTGCACGTGCGGAATTCGAGAGACCAAGAGACGGAATCGGCGCTTTCACGGACTGCGACGTGATGTTGACAACCCGTCCCCATCCCCGCTCCATCATTGTGGGCACCAGCGCCTTCATCAGAGCGATGGGCGTCAGCATGTTGGATTCCAGAGCCTTGAGGAAATCTCCGCGGTTCCAATCTGTCCACATTCCCGGCGGCGGCCCGCCAGCATTGCTGACGAGAATGTCGACCGGGCCGCACCTGTCCAACACCTTTTTTCGTCCATCCTCGCTCGCGATGTCTGCTGCCACTGCAGTAACCGCGATTCCGAACTTTTCGCGAACAGCCGCCGCCGAGGCTTCGAGCTGATCCGAACCGCGTGCGTTCATCGTCAGGTTCACGCCGGCCTCCGCCAACGCTTCGGCACAGCCAAGTCCCAACCCCCGCGAAGAAGCGCACACCAACGCCGATTTGCCTCTGATCCCTAGATCCACTTTTCAGCCTCCTAACCAAAGTCATGTCTGCGAAGGCCTATCACTCACCCCAACTGACTTGAAGTGCCGTGCTGGCTGTCTCGGCCAAGGTCAATTGCTCTTTAGTGCGGTCAGTCCTATATGCGCCTGCATGCTGGACCGTACGTCAAACATCCCCGAACTTCCGCCCGAGGTCGCGCGTCGGCGAACCTTCGCGATCATCTCACACCCAGACGCCGGCAAAACCACGCTGACCGAGAAGTTCCTGCTATATGGCGGCGCGATTCGGATGGCTGGGCAAGTGCGTGCCAAGGGAGAGGCACGGCGAACGCGGTCGGACTACATGAATATTGAAAAGGATCGTGGAATCAGCGTCAGCGCTTCGGCGATGTCATTCGACTACGGAGCTTACCGTTTCAATCTGGTCGATACTCCCGGGCACAGCGACTTTTCCGAGGACACCTACCGTACACTTACAGCTGTCGACGGCGCTGTCATGGTGATAGACGGCGCAAAAGGTGTTGAAAGCCAGACACGGAAACTCTTCGAGGTCTGCCGTCTCCGCGATCTGCCGATTCTGACATTCTGCAACAAGATGGATCGGGAAAGCCGGGAGATATTCGAGATCATCGACGAGATTCAGGAGACGCTGGCCATCGACGTTACGCCAGCTTCATGGCCCATCGGAACGGGCCAGGATTTCATCGGCTGCTATGACCTGCTGAACGACCGCCTGGAACTCCTGGACCGAGCCGGCCGCAACAGGGTGGTCGAGTCGATCGGAATTGAAGGACTTGATGACCCAAAACTTGTGGAACATGTACCGGCCCGCCTAGTGGGAAAGCTGCTTGAAGATCTGGAAATGGCGCGCGAGCTGCTGCCGCCGTTCGACAGGAGCACATTTCATGAAGGATCACTGACGCCAATCTGGTTCGGATCCGCGATAAATTCATTTGGCGTCAGGGAACTGATGGACGGAATCGGGAACTTTGGCCCGGCTCCACAGCCGCAGAGCGCCGAACCGCGCCAGGTGGCTCCTGAGGAACGGAAGGTATCCGGATTCGTGTTCAAGGTTCAGGCGAATATGGATCCACGGCATCGCGACCGTGTGGCCTTCCTGCGGATGGCAAGCGGGCACTTCCGGCGAGGCATGAAGCTGACCCACGTGCGGACAAAGAAACCTATCGCGATCGGCAACCCGGTTCTGTTCCTCGCTTCGGATCGCGAACTGGCGGAAGAGGCGTGGGCCGGGGACATAATTGGCATTCCCAACCATGGCCAGCTGCGCATCGGCGACACGCTGACCGAAGGCGAAGCGATCCGTGTGACAGGCATCCCTTCATTCGCGCCTGAGCTGCTTCAAAGAATCCGTGCCACCGACCCGCTTAAGGCCAAGCACCTTGAAAAGGCGTTGATGCAGTTTGCTGAAGAGGGCGCCGCAAAGGTCTTCAAGCCGCTGGTGGGCTCCGGCTTCATCGTTGGCGTCGTGGGATCGCTTCAGTTCGACGTCTTGGCGAGCCGCATCGAACTGGAATACGGACTTCCGGTTCGCTTCGAACCCACGCAGTTCACCTCAGCGCGCTGGGCTAATGGCCCCAAGACAGCGATCGAGCGATTCGTCGATGCCAACAAGCAGCACATCAGCCATGACCACGATGGCGACGTAGTGTATCTTACGCGCCTGCAATGGGACATCGACCGGGTCGAGCGTGACTACCGGGACGTGACCCTCACTGCGACTAAAGAGATGATGGCCTGAGTTTCTGGTTTTTGGGCCACCTCCACCCCGTTATGCCGACATCGACAACAAGGATTGTTCAGCTGATGCAAGGAGCGCATATAGCTTGATTGACGCGAGCGGACTTCAGAGACTGAACTGTCGTAGCCTTGGGCTTGTTGGCGATCTTGAGGTCAGGACACCGATCAAGACCAGCAGATAAGAGGTGCGACACCAATTCATCAGTGCACTACATGCCGGTGACCTAATTCAGCATCAGACCCTTGCGGAGAGATATTCCAGATGCATTCTGCGTAGTGATGCACCTCCATAGTGTTTAATTGACAATCGTCTCTGATGGCCGCACCAGATAGAATGGGACTCGAGGTAACAATCCCCTTGCGATCGGCTGCATGTCTTCATGAGATTTCCAAGTAGGATCGGTGATGCACGATACATCCTGGCCGCAACACAGTGTCGGCCCAATGGGATCGGAATTCTGGAGGATTGCAGTGCCACCAGACATCGTCCCGGAACTGGCCAAGCGAGTCGACTGGAACCGGTTCGGGCGGCGGGTGATGGTTGCCGCCGATGGAATCATCGCTTGGATGACCCCTTCCGGGCCGCATGAGGACTACGCGGACGCATCTGAAGAGACGGTCAGGCTGGCCGCTCGGCTGCTCGGCCGCCGGATCAAAGCCAAGCGCGGCACCCGCTGGAAGCGCCCGGAAGATCCCGAGAACACCGGACTGGAAGCCGATGCGAGCTTCTACATCGGTGCCAACGCAGAACGTTGGTACGCCGCGGCGGAAAAGGGCGGCAAGGCGGCGGAGGTTTTCGAGGCGGCGACGCCGCCCGACCTTGTTATCGAGGTCGAAGCAACACATGCAGACAGAGACAAGCCCGACCGTTATGCAGTTCTGGGTGCCACAGAGATGTGGCGGGCGGCGCTCCGCGAAAACGGCGACAGGATTGAGGTCGAGATTCTTGACCTTCAGGCACCGGGCGGGCCACGTCCGGTGGAGACGTCTCTGACGCTGGCCGGGTTAAGGCACGGCCCTTTTGCCGGAAGCACTCGGGATGGCCCGCCTAGGTCGCCATGATGCGCTAGAAGAACTGCTCGCGACGGCGCTATCGCCGATGGACGGATCGGGCGGCGAAGACAGCGGTACCTCGACACCATGAACGCAGGCATCACCACTTAACCCAGAGGCAAGAATCCGCACGAAACGCTTCTTTTCTGGCATAGGCCGTTCTACGCGCGGGGGAACCGATACGCTGAAGTCGAGGCGAGAGGCGACTGTGTCCTGAACAGTTCCAGCTCGCCTCATCCCGCCGAGCAACCCGCAATCGAGCGGCTCAGACCTCAGGTTTCGCCGGAACGTTGCCATATGGTGACCATTTGTCCCGCCAAGCGCCGGTTTCCCGACCTTGACGCCGGGAAGGAGATCGAATAGATGGCCTACAACCAGCCGAAAAGCAGGCAATCCGGTCTGTTGGGCTGCGAAGGAGACGTGGCTGGACACAAGCCGCAATCCGAAAGGCACACATGACATCATTCTCCGACTTGGGGCTAGCCCCGGAAGTTCAAAAAGCAGTATCGGAAGCAGGTTACGAAACCCCAACCCCAATTCAGGCAGACGCAATTCCGCCGGCCCTCGAAGGCCGCGATGTACTCGGCATCGCCCAGACAGGAACGGGAAAAACCGCCAGCTTCACGCTGCCGATGATCACTATGCTCGCGAAGGGCCGCACCCGGGCAAGAATGCCCCGCAGTCTCGTTCTTTGCCCGACCCGGGAACTCGCGGCCCAGGTTGCCGAGAATTTCGAAACCTATTCCAAACACGTGAATCTCACAAAGGCACTCCTGATCGGGGGGGTCAGCTTCAAAGCGCAGGGCGAACTGATCGACAAAGGCGTCAGCGTGCTGATCGCCACGCCCGGTCGACTTCTTGACCATTTTGAGCGAGGCAAACTTCTTCTCAACGGCGTTCAGGTGATGGTGGTCGACGAAGCCGACCGGATGCTCGATATGGGATTCATCCCGGACATCGAGCGCATCTTCTCGCTAACGCCGTTCACCCGCCAAACGCTGTTCTTCAGCGCGACCATGGCGCCGGAAATCGAACGGATCACGAATGCCTTTCTGTCGAACCCAGCAAAAATTGAAGTTGCCCGGCGGGCGACGGCTTCGGAGACTATAGAGCAGACGGCGGTCATGTTCAGGGCTTCCCGCCGCGATCTCGCGCCGCAGCAGAAACGCGCCGCCCTGCGCTCCGTGATTGCAGCGGAGGGCGAGGCCTGCACGAACGCGATCATTTTCTGCAACCGAAAGACCGACGTCGACATCCTCGCTGGTTCCCTGAAAAAACATGGCTTTCAGGCGGAACCGATCCACGGCGATCTTGACCAATCGCAGAGAACCCGAACTCTCGACGCTTTTCGTGACAGCTCGCTGAGACTGCTAGTCGCGTCGGATGTCGCGGCACGCGGTCTCGACATTCTGTCTGTCAGCCATGTCTTCAATTTCGACGTCCCCACCAACGCCGAGGACTATGTGCACCGCATCGGCAGAACTGGACGTGCCGGGCGTGAGGGAAAAGCGATAACGATTTATGAGACACGTGACGAGAAGGCGCTTGATGCAGTTGAGCGGCTGATCGGGAAAAAGATCCCACGCATCCAGGCGGCAGAGGCATCCGAAAAACCGGCCAGCAATTCGATACCTGACATTGCCGAAGAACTGAAGACTGCGGAGAGCCAGTCGCGAAAGCGACGCGGCAATGCTTCATCACGCAGAAAGCCTCAAAACGCGCCGCCTGAAGACAATATGGTGGGAATGGGGGCGCATTTGCCGCAGTTTATCGCCATGAGCTTTGACGAACGGCTGGCGACATAATGCTTTGGAAACAGCACGAGCCGAACCGAACGCAGTTCGGCTTCAGTTCCGGGATAGCCCAGAAAGCGCGTGACTTCACACTCTGACTGCGCAAAGGTCGGCACTCAGAACACCCGAACGACAGCCGCTCAGAGACCTGCACCCGGAAACGCCATCAATGCATCGCAGGCTGCCTCCCGTCAGTCAACCCGACTGATCGCAACAGTAACCTCAGGTTTCTTTCCGATCTCCGCCATCGCAGCCTTCCGGACCACCGACCGAACCAGTTCATCCACAGCCTGATCATCCGCAAGCACCTTGCGCTTCTGGCGGCCAAGTGCCCGCATCAGAGCGTGGTCCAGAACTTCATCAAGCGGTTCGCCAGACCGACCTGTCCGGGCCAGCCCCATGGCTTCGCACCAGGTCTCAGCCTTTCCGCCGCTTCCTTCTATCTGGACTTCAACATGCACATGGCCATTCAATGCCATTCGGATGCGGTCGCGCACGACAAACGACTTCGAATCCACCAATTCCGTTCCGTCAAGATAGGTTCGCCCGACCTCAATCCGTTCGATCACTTTCGGCGAATTCCCGGAGAGGTCCACGACAGCGCCGTTGGTCGCCACAATGGCGGCACGGCCTCCCGCCTGGGCCAGCCTGGCATGCGCGCTGAGCATCCGGTGCTCTCCATGCATGGGAATCACCATAGCGGGATCGGTGAGCGCATGCATCTCTTCCAGATCCGGCCTGTTGGCATGACCTGAAACATGGTATCTGTCAGTGGCGTCATCTATGACCTCAACGCCCTTCTCGCTAAGTCCGTTCATGATGCGGATCACATGGCGTTCGTTGCCCGGAATGGTCTTGGACGAAAACAGGAACGTGTCTCCGTCCTTAAGCTCGAATCCGTGGTACTTGCCGCGGCTGAGCTGGGCCGTGGCCGCCCTGCGCTCGCCCTGACTGCCGGTCGCTAGCAGCAATAGGCGGTTCCGGGGAATGTCCCCGGCGTCTTCTGGACTGACAACTCTTGGAAAACGCTCCAGAATCCCTGCCGTTTTTCCGGCTTCAACCATCCGCCGCATCGCGCGGCCAAGCAGCACAACCGATCGTCCCGCCTTCTGGCCGGCGTCAGCAAGTGTCTTGAGACGCGCGATGTTTGACGCAAAGGTCGTTGCTGCCACCATCCCGGTGGCCGAGGACAGAAGCTCCTCGATTTCGGCAGCCAGGCTTGCTTCTGAACGGCCGGGATTCGGCGAAAAGACATTGGTGGAATCGCAGACCAGTGCGCGCACTCCGGATGCCGCAACCTCTTTCCACAGCGAGTGGTCAAACGGCTCTCCCACCACAGGCGTCCTGTCAAGCTTGAAGTCGCCGGTGTGAAGAATCCGGCCAATCGGCGTATCGATTGCCAATGCCGAACTCTCCGGAATTGAATGCGAAACAGGCAGCATTCCGACAGTGAACGGTCCTGCCTGCACCGTCTCCGGCCAAGCCGAGACCGTCTCGATCGTTTCGGGAGCGATTCCGCATTCCTCCAGCTTCATCCGCCCGATGCAGGCCGTAAAGGCACGGGCATAGACCGGCACTCGAAGCCTGTTCCAGAGATAGCCCACTGCGCCGATATGATCTTCATGCGCATGGGTGACGAATATCGCCTCTATCCGGTCCCGACGCTCCGCCAGCCACTCGATGTCCGGGAGGATCAGGCCAACGCCAGGCGTTGTGTCCATGTCGGGAAACGTCACGCCAAGATCGACCACAATCAGCCGTTCCCTGCCTTCACGCCCATATCCGTAAACATATGAATTCATGCCCACTTCGTCCGCGCCGCCAAGCGGCAGGAATATCAGTCTGCCGTCGGCCATACCCTACCCATTCTCCTTGTTGTAGCGGTGGATCACAGTGAGCCCATGCATCGTCAGATCCTCGTCGATCAGGTCGAAGAGCACGTCGCCCTGGGCAAACAAAGGTGCGAGACCACCGGTTCCGATGACCCGCATCCCGGCTCTGTACTCACCCTTGATTCGCGACGCGATCCCCTGCACGAGACCGACATATCCCCAGAACACCCCGGCCTGCATACAGTCGACTGTGTTTGTTCCGATCACATTCTTTGGCTTGGTTACGTCCACGTGAGGAAGAGCCGCGGCGGCGGCGTGAAGCGCCTCTAGACTTAAGTTCACACCGGGCGCGATGACTCCACCCACATAGGCACCGTCGTTGGCGACGACATCAAAGGTCGTTGCCGTTCCGAAATCCACAACGATCAGGTCGCCGCCGTGCCGGTCGAAGGCCCCCGCTGCGTTCACAAGACGGTCAGGCCCGACGATGGTTCCCTCGTCAACCCGCGGTTCCACGGGAAGACGACAGTCCGGTTTGCCGACTACGTAGGGACGGGTGCCAAAATAGTTCGCGCAGAGCACCCGGAGATTGAACACGACGCGCGGCACCGTCGACGAAATGATCACCTCATCGATTTCCATTGGAACGCCCAAGCGTCCGAGAAGCGTCGAGAACCAGACATAGTACTGATCCGCCGTACGCTGGTGCGCGGTCATGGTTCGGAACGTGGCACGGAACTCCGTGCCATCCCAGACGGCGAAAACGGTGTTCGTGTTGCCACAGTCAATGCAGAGAAGCATTTCGCAGTTCCTTAGAGATAAACGTCCGCAGCGGAAACGGCGCGACGCGCATCGGCTGTTCGGAGCACAAGCGCACCCGAAGAGTCGACCGTTTCGAAAACTCCGGTGATTTCCTCTGACGGCATGCGCGCGGTGACCGTCCGCCCAAGCCCCGCAGCCCGCGCCAGCCAGGTTTCTCGAATCGGTGCGAAGCCGCATTCCGCGAACTTTCGTTCCCAAAATGCGAACGCCGGAGCGAGCGCCGCGAGAAGATTTTCCGGGCTCACCGAGTGCCCCATGCAGCCGAAAAGGGAAACAGGTTTCAACGCTCCGGCCTCTACATCCGCGGCATCAGGCGCTTCCGCAAGGTTCACGCCGATGCCAATTGCCAGATGACGCGCAGATCGGCCGCTTCCGAGGCTTTCCAGAAGTATGCCCGCAAGCTTGCCCCCGTCCAGGAGCATATCGTTGGGCCATTTCAAAGCGAACGGATCCGTACGCCCGGTGACCGCCGCAAGCGCGTCATACAATGCCAGTCCCGCGACGAATCCACGCAGCGCAAGCGACGCCAGCGGTTCCGGTGGGGACAGCAGCAGTGTTGCGCTGAAATTTCCTTTCAAAGATTCCCACCTGCGGCCTCGCCGAGCACGCGCTGCGGTCTGGCGCAGCGCAAGAATCCAGGTCGGCAGTTCCGCCAGCGGCGCCCGCCGCGCCGCTTCGGCATTTGTGCTGTCGGTCTCCGCCAGGATTACCCGAGCGTAACCGGACGGCCAGTCGCCCCATTCATGCTCAGTTGACAAGAGCCGCCGCCGCCGTCGCCGCCAGGCTTTCGATGCCAAAAAGATTGATCACACCCGCAACCATGATGGCCGCCGACACCATCAGGAGCGCCCATTGCGTTGGAGCCATGGAACCGTCAAGCGTTTCTCCGTCCTCGCCAAAATACATATAGTACACGATTCGCAGATAGTAGAACGCCCCGATCACGCTGGCGACCACTCCCGCGACCGCGAGCCACGCCATATTCGCATCGACCGCCGCCCGAAGAACGTAGAACTTTCCGAAGAACCCGACCAACGGCGGTACGCCCGCAAGGCTGAACATCAGAACCAGAATCGCAAGCGCCTTGAGCGGCTCGTGCTTGGAATATAGGTTCAGCGCACCGATATCCGTCACCGCCTGCCCGTCCCGTTCCATTGACAGGATGAACGCAAAGGTTCCGACATTCATTGTGACGTAGATCGCCATATACACCAGCATCGCCTGCACGCCAAAAGCCGTGCCGCTCGCAAGACCCATCAGCGCGAACCCCATATGCGCGATGGACGAATAAGCCATCAGGCGCTTGATGTCCCTCTGGCCGATCGCCGCGACCGCGCCAAGAAACATCGACGCCACCGACAGGAAGGCCACGATCTGGCTCCAGTCGGCAACCGCGCCGCCAAACGCATCATGAACGACGCGGGCGAACAGCCCCATGGCCGCCATCTTCGGAGCCGTGGCAAAAAACGCGGTGACGGGAGTCGGAGAACCTTCATAGACATCCGGCGTCCACATATGGAACGGAACGGCGGATACCTTGAACGCGAGACCGCTCAGGATGAACGCGAGACCGAGCAGCAGGCCCAGAGGAATTCCTTCCGATGCCGCCTGAAGAATGCCGGCAAACACCGTCGTTCCGGCGAAACCATAAGTCAGCGAGGCGCCGTAGAGAAGCAGACCTGAGCCAAGGGCGCCGAGCACGAAGTATTTCAGGCCCGCCTCGGTCGATCTCACACTGTCCCGGCGCAGGCTCGCCACCACATAAAGCGAAAGGGACTGAAGCTCGAGACCCATATAGAGCGCGATGAGGTCGCCGGCCGACACCATGACCATCATGCCGCAGACCGCGAACGCAACAAGCAGCGGATACTCGAAACTCAGCAGCCCGCGCTTCGCCATGTAGTCTTCACCCATTACCAGAACCAAGGCTGCGGAAATCAAGATCACGACCTTGGCAAAGCGGGCGAACGCATCGTCCACGAACATACCACCGAATGCCACGTTCACGCCCTGTCCGCTGAATCCGATCCAGACCGCCAGCGCGATGAACGTTGCCGCCGTGCCCCACACCATCGAAGGAGCGGCTCTGTCCTGACCGCCATACACGCCGAACATGAGCGCCCCCATGGCGGCAACCGCAAGGACGATCTCAGGCAGAAGGGTCAGAAGATCGGAGTAGATCATTTCAGTGGCCCATGCTTTCGGCGACCAGATAAGCGGCACCTGACCATTCGGCGACGGCGGCACTGTGACCGGCCACAAGCGCCTCAACGGACGGGCCGATTATATCGGTCACAAGACTTGGATAGACGCCAAGCAGAAGTGTCATTGCCACCAAGGGCGCGAAGATCAACCGCTCCCGCCAGTTCAGGTCGGCGATCGATTTCAGCGCCTCCCGGACCAGTTCCCCCATCATGACTCGGCGGTAGAGCCAAAGAGCGTAGGCCGCGCTCAGAACAACGCCGGTTGCCGCCACCGCGGCAACCCACGTGTTGGCCTGGAAGATGCCCATCAGTGTCAGGAACTCGCCGATGAATCCCGATGTGCCGGGCAGGCCGACATTTGCCAGTGTGAACAGCATGAAAATCAGCGCGTAGGCCGGCATCCGGCTAACAAGGCCACCGTATGCGTCGATTTCCCGGGTATGCATTCGGTCGTAGATGACGCCCACGCAAAGGAACAGAGCGCCGGAAATGAAGCCATGGCTGAGCATCTGGAAGATGGCTCCGTCAATTCCCTGCTGGTTCGCGGCGAAAATGCCCGCCGTGACATAGCCCATGTGGGCAACCGAAGAATAGGCGATCAGCTTCTTCATGTCCTCCTGCGCCAGCGCCACCAGTGACGTGTAGACTATGGCGATGGCGCTCAGCCACAGGACCAGCGGCGCGAGCAGGTCGGAGGCGACCGGAAACATCGGGAACGAGAACCGCAGGAACCCATAGCCACCCATTTTCAGCAGGATCGCCGCCAGCACCACCGAACCGGCGGTCGGCGCCTGCACATGGGCGTCGGGTAGCCAGGTATGGACCGGCCACATGGGCATCTTGACGGCGAAACTCGCGAAAAACGCCAGCCATAGGAGCGTTTGAAGGCCGCCCGCAACACTGATTCCGAGCAACTCAAGTCCGTCGGACGAGAAACTATGTGTCAGGAGCGCCTCGATATCCGTCGTGCCCGAGTCATGGTACATTGCGATCATCGCGACCAGCATCAGCACCGAGCCAAGGAACGTGTAGAGGAAGAACTTGAAGGCGGCGTAGATGCGCTCCCTGCCTCCCCAGATCCCGATGATCAGGAACATCGGGATCAGGCCGCCTTCGAAAAACAGGTAGAAAAGCACCAGGTCGAGCGACGTGAAGACGCCGAGCATCAGCGTTTCCAGCGCCAGGAAAGCGATCATGTAGTCCTTCACCCGGTGCGTTACGCCCCAGCACGCGATGATTGTTATCGGCATCAGGAAGGTGGTCAGCATCACGAACAGAATCGAAATGCCGTCAATGCCCATCCGGTATTTCAGCCCCAGCAGCCAATCGTGCTCTTCCACGAACTGGAATCCGGTGTTTCCGGGATCAAACCCCGCGATCAGGAACAGCGAAATGATGAAGGTGACCGAGGTCGCGGTCAGCGCCAGCCACTTCGCGTTCCGCTGGGCCGCTTCGTCGTCTCCGCGCAGGAAGAGCGCCAGAATTCCCGCCGCCGCCATCGGCAGGAACGTAACTATGGAAAGAATGTTTTCCATCAGCCCGTCCCGCCTGCGAGAGTCATCCATGTGACGAGGATCACGATCCCCGCAACCATAGCGAATGCGTAGGTGAAAATGTAACCGGACTGGGCACGGGCCGCGATCGACGTCAGGAACGGCACGACACCCATTGCCAGTCCGTTGATGGTGCCGTCAATGATCCCGCCATCGCCGCGCCGCCACAGAATTCCGGCGATGGACCGCGCCGGACGGACGAACACAGCATCGAAAATCTCGTCAAAATACCATTTGTTCAGGAGGAACAGGTACAATGGCCGTTGGTTCTCTGCCAGTCTTTCGGGCAGGTCCGGCCTGCGGATATAGAACAGCCATGCGACGGCAAATCCGAGCAGCATCGCGACAAAGGGGGCGACCTTCACCCATGCCGGCGCATGGTGCGCTTCATCCATCACATGGTTGTCAGGATGCGCGAACACGGCACCCTGTCCAGGAGTCCAGCCGGCTGCCGCCGTCGCTCCATGCCCGTCCCCTGTCTCGCCAGCCGAGTCTTCAGCCTGTCCATGGGTTTCCGTGCTATGGTCTGCGTCGGAGTGATGCACGGGCGTGCCGTAAAACCTGTTTACGGTTTCGTGGTCACCGAAGAACTGTCCGAACCAGACCATACCCGCGAATGTCGCTCCCAGCGCGAGCGCACCGAGCGGAACCAGCATGGTCCATGGACTCTCATGTGCATGTTCATGGGCGTGCCCGTCACCTCGCGGCTCGCCGAAAAACGTCATGAATACCAGCCGCCAGGAATAAAAGCTCGTGAACACGGCCGCCACAACCAGAAGCACGAAGGCAAATCCACCTGCACCCGTATGCGCCCCCCATGCGCTCTCGATAATTGCGTCCTTCGACAGGAAGCCCGCGAATCCGATATGCGTAAGCGGAATGCCGACGCCTGTGATCGCAAGCGTACCGACCATCATCGCCATGAAGGTGTAGGGAATCTTTTGCCTCAGGCCTCCATAGTTCCTCATATCCTGTTCATGATGCATTGCATGGATCACTGAACCCGCTCCAAGAAACAGCATCGCCTTGAAAAACGCATGGGTGAACAGATGGAACATGGCCGCTGAATAAACGCCAACGCCGGCAGCGACGAACATATAGCCAAGCTGCGAACAGGTCGAATAGGCGATTACCCGCTTGATATCGTTCTGGACCAGCCCAACCGTAGCCGCGAAAAACGCGGTAAGCGCACCGATGTAAACGACAAACGTCTTTGCCTCCGGCGCGAATTCCATCAGCGGCGACATACGGCAGACCAGGAAGACACCTGCTGTCACCATGGTCGCGGCATGGATCAATGCCGAGACCGGAGTCGGACCTTCCATCGCATCCGGAAGCCATGTGTGCAGGAACAGCTGTGCGGACTTGCCCATGGCGCCGACAAACAGAAGGAACGCGGCGAGATTGGCGGCGTTCCAGTCCGTCCACAGGAAGGTGATCCTGGTCTCAGCGAGTTCCGGCGCCTTCTCGAAGATGATGTCCAGCGATATCGAGTCAGTCAGCAGGAAGAGCGCGAAGATGCCCAGCGCGAACCCGAAATCACCCACCCGATTGACCACAAATGCCTTGATCGCCGCCGCGTTGGCGCTTGGCTTGCGAAAGTAAAACCCGACCAGGAGGTACGAGGCGACGCCCACGCCTTCCCAACCAAAGAACATCTGGACGAGGTTGTCGGAGGTCACCAGCGCCAGCATTGCGAAGGTGAAGAACGAAAGATAGGCGAAAAACCTTGGCCGGTAGCTTTCGCCTTCGGGAAAGTTCCCGTCATCCGCCATGTAACCGAAACTGTAGAGATGGACGAGCGCCGAAACCGTCGTCACCACCACCAACATGATCGCGGTCAGCCGGTCGAGCCGGATCGCCCAGTCCGTTGCAAGGCTTCCTGACTCGATGAACCGCATAATTACGATCCGCTGGGTCTCGCCGTCAAATCCGAGGAAAACGATCCAGCTGAGCAGGCAGGACAGGAACAGCAGCCCCGTGGCGATCCACTGTGCCGCCGCTTCTCCGGTCAGCCTCCAACCGAAGCCACAGAGGATCGCGCCAACAAGAGGCGCAAGGACGATGGTGGCTTCCATGAACGCTTACCCCTTCATCACATTGACGTCTTCGACGTCGATCGTGCCCCGGTTCCGGAAGAAGCAGACCAGAATCGCAAGGCCGATGGCAGCCTCGGCGGCAGCGACGGTCAGTACGAAGAGGGTGAATATCTGGCCAACCAGGTCACCGAGGAAACTGGAAAAGGCGACAAGGTTGATGTTCACTGCAAGCAGGATCAGTTCGATGGACATCAGCAGGATGATGACGTTTTTCCGATTCAGGAATATGCCGAAAATTCCGATGACGAACAGCGCCGCCGCAACGGCAAGATAATGCTCTAGACCGATCATTCGCTCTCTCCGGAAAGAACGGACGCAGGCGGCCCAAAAAACGCGAGGCGGCGGAAGGCCGGGCCAGACTTGGTCGTCAATGCTACTTCAGTACCGGACAGGCAGGAAACACCTGTCACGATCCGCGGAATCCCATCTGCTGTTCCGGAAACGGCCATCCAGCGCCCCTATTCCATTCCCCGCTCAGGGCGACCGCGGCGCCACGGATTTCCAGTTCCCGCAAATCCCGTCATTGAGTTCTCCGTAAATCCATCGCGTTCTTCCATTTTCAACCCCACGATCAAAGACCCTGCCCCGTCTCCACGTCCCTGACCTGCAGCGCGGATGCCGGATCACGGTAGATCTGTGACAGTATGTCCTGCCTTTTGATGTTTTTCCTGTGCCTGAGGGTCAGCACGATCGCTCCGATCATCGCAACCAGCAGAACAAGTCCTGCCAGCTGGAACAGCAGGAAATAGTCGTCATAGAGCAGCCTTCCGAGCGCAGCGGTGTTGTGCGTTTCCGATACGGCAGGCGTGACAGCGGCGCGAAGTTCGTCTGCCTGGTCTGAATACGTCCATGTCCCGATGACAAGCCCAAGTTCCATCAGCAGCACGACACCGATCAGGAGCGCGATCGGAAAGTATTTCGCCATTTCGGCCTTAAGCTCGGCAAAGTCCACATCAAGCATCATGACCACGAAAAGGAACAGCACCGCCACCGCGCCGACATAGACGATAACCAGTAGCATCGCCACGAACTCGGCTCCCAGCAGCACGAACAGGCCCGCTGCGCTGAGGAACGCGAGGATCAGCCAAAGCACCGAATGCACCGGATTGCGGCTGGTTACGGTAAACAGGCCTGCCGCAATCGACATCACAGCAAATACGTAGAAGGCAAAGCCGGCGAATCCCATCGGCTACTTCTCCTTCTCACTTTCGCGCGCTTCTGACGCGAGCTGCATCGCCTTGGCCAGAGCAGGCGCGCCGCCGAACATTCCCGACATGGCGATCGTTTCATTTATTTCCTGATCCGTAGCCCCGGCGGCGCGGGCGTGCCGCACCGTCATCCGTATCTGGGCCTCGGCATGGGCACCCATGACGGTCAATCCCATCAGCGTCAGCAGCAGCTTGGTCTTGGCGTTTAGCCCTTCTGGGTTCAGTGTCCTCCCGAAGAACGCCTCCATGGCCTCCTTCGGCATGGTTGGCCACATGTTCTCGACGGCCGAAGGATTGCCCGGCTCAATCGTCGGAGACATGGCTCTGGCCCATTCATTGCCGAGCTTCATCAGATCCTCGAACGGGTTCTTCGCGGCGCCGGTCATCGGTAAGGGGCATCCAGTTCCAGGTTGCGGGCGATCACGGCCTCCCAGCGATCGCCGTTCTCGAGCAGCTTCTCCTTGGTATAGAACAGTTCCTCGCGGGTCTCAGCGGCGAATTCGAAATTCGGGCCCTCGACGATGGCGTCCACCGGACAGGCTTCCTGGCAGAAACCGCAGTATATGCACTTCGTCATGTCGATGTCATAGCGTGTGGTGCGGCGGCTGCCGTCTTCGCGCGGCTCGGCATCGATCGTGATGGCCTGCGCCGGGCAGATCGCCTCGCACAGCTTGCATGCGATGCAGCGTTCCTCCCCGTTGGGATAGCGCCGAAGCGCGTGTTCGCCGCGGAACCGGGGACTTAACGGACCCTTCTCATGCGGGTAATTCACGGTTGCTTTCGGCGCCACGAAATACCTCATTCCGAGGGCGAAGCCCTTCAGGAAATCCCAGAGCACGAAGTACTTTCCGGCACGGATCCAGTCGATCTGGGTCATTCAAACGCCCCCCTAGGATGGCCGGAGCAGGCATTGCTATCCCAAGTGAGTCCAAATCGGGTGACCTGCCCCTCCCGACACCGGAATGGCTTCGCCCGGCATCTGCCTGTCCCGGGACTGATGGTCCAAAGCATGCCTCAACCTCCAACTGCCCAGCGCGCATAGGCGCCGCCAAAGGCGCCGAACTGCGCGAAAAACGCCACGATCACCACCCACGCGATCGAAGCCGGCAGAAACACCTTCCAACCCAGCCGCATCAGCTGGTCGTAACGGTAGCGCGGAACGATGGCTTTGACCATCGCGAACAGGAAAAAGAAGAACGCCATCTTGGCCACCAACCATAGCGGGCTATCCCCAATTCCAGGAATCGGTGAAAGCCAGCCACCGAAAAACAGGAGGCTGGTCAAGGCGCACATCAGGAAAATGGCGATGTACTCACCGGCCATGAACAGCAGAAACGGAGTGGACGAGTATTCGACCTGATAGCCCGCCACCAGCTCGGATTCCGCTTCGGGAAGATCGAACGGGGGCCGGTTGGTCTCAGCCAGCGCGCTGACGAAGAACAGAACCACCATCGGAAGGTGCGGCAGCCAGTACCAGCTGAACAGCCCATAGGCGCCGTCCTGCGCACGCACGATATCGCCAAAGTTGAGCGAACCGGTGGAAATGATGACGCCGACAATTATGAATCCTATGGAAACTTCATAGCTGATCATCTGAGCGGCTGACCGGAGCGATCCCAGGAACGGGTATTTTGAGTTTGACGCCCATCCACCCATGATCACCCCGTAGACCTCCAGCGAAGAAATCGCGAAGACGTACAGAACTGCGACGTTTATGTTGGCCAGCACCCATCTGTCGCTGAACGGAATCACGGCCCAGGCTACCAGCGCGAGGACAAAGGAAATAAGCGGCGCGAGCATGAAAACGGCCCGGTCCGCCCCTGCCGGAACCACAACTTCCTTCACCACGTATTTCAGCGCGTCTGCCACTGACTGCAGCAGGCCGTATGCTCCCACGACATTCGGTCCGCGGCGCATCTGGACAGCGGCCCAGATCTTGCGGTCGCCATAGACCAGAAACAGCAGCGAGACCATCACGAAGCCGATCATCAGCAGGCACTGCGCAGTGATGATGACGGCGATGCCTAAACCCGAGGAAAAGAAGTCAGCCATTGCCCCTCACATGGTCGGCACCCCCGATTCCAGGACATCGGCGTCCCAACCCCGCAGAATCTCCTGCCGAACGGGAAAAACCGCATCCGGACGCCGAATGCCAGCCCTGGTCGGAAGCGGCATGCAACCCGGGGCCGGGCATTGCCAGCGGCTCGGGAATCTGTCCGGAACAGGTCATGCGCGTCTACTCCGCAGCGTCACGAAACTCGGCCCGAGCGCGGGCACGGGCGGACAGATCCGCCATAACCGCCGAGGCCCGGGCAATCGGATTGGAAAGGTAGAAGTCGCGCACAGCGTTGCGGAACTCGCCGCTGCCCGGCTGTTCTGGCGGCACAGGTCTCCATTCGTTTACGGGAACTTCGTCAATCGCCGCCACAACCGGAACCTCGGCCATGAGCGTCTGGCGCAGCTGCGCCAAGGTATCATAGGGGAGCGCCTCGCCGAGCGCGGCGCTGACCGCCCGCAGAATCGCCCAATTTTCCTTCGCCTCGCCGGGCGGATGGCTCGCGCGCAGCGCCAGCTGCGGCCGACCCTCGGTATTCACGAACAGCCCGTTCTCCTCGGTATAGGCCGCTGCCGGAAGGATGATGTCCGCTCGATGGGCGCCCCGGTCACCATGGCTGCCCTGGTAGATGACGGTCGGTCCGTCGGGTACTTCAGTTTCGTCCGCTCCGAGGCAGTAAACAGCCTTCGCCCCGTCAAGGGCGGCGGCGACTCCGCCCTCCGTGACACAGCCCGCATCCAGTGCCCCGACCCTGGCCGCTGCCGTATGCAGGACAAGAAGCCGGGCCGATGCCTGTTCGACGATTTTCATGATCTGGCCCAACACCGCCTCGCCATCGTTCTCTATCAGCGCCCCTTGGCCGACAATGACAAGATCGGGCGCTGGACACCCGCTGGATCCCGCTTCGTCCGCAAGCCTGACCAGCGAGTCACGTCCGTCACCAAGCTGGGTGAAACCATAGGTCAGGTCGACCGCCTCGCCGACCAGGAAAACATTGGCGCCCGACAGCCAGGCCTTACGGATCCGGGCATTGAGCACCGGCGCCTCGTCGCGGGGATTCGTGCCGACAAGCAGGATCGACCGTGCAGAGTCGATGTCCTCGACAGCCGCCGTTCCAACATAGGCTGACCGGTTCCCCGCAGGAAGCTTCGCCCCATCGACACGACACTCGACACTGCCTCCGTCGCGTTCGATCATCTGCTTCAGCGCGAATGCAGCTTCGACCGGAACGAGGTCGCCGACCAATCCGGCGACTTTTCCGCCCTTCATGGCCTCCGCCGCTCTCGCCAGAGCCTCCGCCCACTCCGCTGGCCTGAGTCTGCCATTCTCACGCACATAGGGCCGGTCCAGCCGCTGCCGTCGCAGACCGTCCCAGACGAAACGGGTTTTGTCGGAAATCCATTCCTCGTTCACGCCGTCATTGTTGCGCGGAAGGAACCGCATCACCTCGCGTCCCTTGCAGTCGACGCGGATATTCGAACCTAGAGCATCCATTACGTCGACCGATTCGGTCTTTGTGAGTTCCCACGGGCGGGCCGTAAATGCATAGGGCTTGCTGGTCAGAGCGCCAACAGGGCAGAGATCTATGATGTTTCCCTGGATGTTCGATCCGAGCGTCTCGCCGAGATAGGACGTTATCTCGGCGTCCTCACCGCGGCCTGTCTGGCCCATCTGCGAGATTCCCGCGACTTCGGTGGTAAACCGCACGCAGCGGGTGCAGGAAATGCAGCGCGTCATGTGGGTTTCCACAAGCGGACCTAGATCCAGATCGTCGACGGCTCGCTTCGGCTCGCGGAACCGGCTGAAATCCACCCCGTACGCCATGGCCTGATCCTGCAGGTCGCATTCACCGCCCTGGTCGCAGATCGGGCAGTCGAGCGGATGGTTGATCAGCAGGAACTCCATCACGCCCTCACGGGCCGCCCTGACCATCGGCGACGTTGTCCTGACCTGCGGGGGCTGGCCTTCCGGCCCGGGTCGAAGATCGCGCACCTGCATCGCACAGCTGGCCGCGGGTTTCATCGGCCCTCCGACGACCTCGACAAGGCACATCCTGCAGTTTCCGGCAATGGACAGCCGTTCATGATAGCAGAAACGCGGCACCTCAATGCCTGCCTGCTCGCAGGCCTGGATCAGGGTCATCGCACCGTCGACCGCGATCTCCTGGCCGTCAATGATTATCGTCCGCAAATCGCTCATGGCGGTCCCTGCTGGTCACGGGCATTTCCGTACTGCACAGCTATTCGTCTATTTCGCCCGCAGAATCCAGCCCGTAAGCGAGTTTTTGTTGATTTCCTCGTAGCCGAGGCGGCAGTAGCTGTCGGTGTCGCCCTCCGTCACGCCGTGTTCCGCCAGATAGGAGTCGCGCATGTTTTCCAGTCTCGCCTTCGCCTCCGGGTTGTTGCGGAGGCGGTTGAAGTCCTCGCGTGTATAGCCGAGCGACAGCGCGTAGTTCCGCAGTTCGCTTACGCGGAAAAACACCCGAAGCATCCGGGATGAAATCGTCGGGCAGTTCTTTCGGATCGCGTCGCCGACAGCCGCTGACAGAAACTCGTGCTGTACCCGCGGGTTGTCTTCCAGTGGCGGCAGTTCCTCGGCACCGGATGTTCCGGCCGAAACCGAAACGGCAAGAAATCCGCCAAGGAGAACGCCGCCCAACCGCACTTTCAGCCCCGTTCAGACCGGTGTGGATGCACCATGTCTCTCCACCAACTGCATAGGTCAAAACCGTTCCTGACTGCTGGCGCACAGTGGTTCGCACCTTGATGCATGCTGGCCAGCCAACCGGACACGGACTGGCACATCAAGCGCTTGCCCACCCGGTTTCCACCAGAGGAACGAGAATTTTACTGAAACGCAATTTTTCCTCTCGCAGTTGACCCGAACCATTACTGTCAAGTGACCATGGACGTGGGATCACATGACGAATAAAGCATCTGAAAGACCGCACCGCAAGGGCGCGACGCTTCGGAAAATTGCGGATCTGAACCGTGACAAATTCACTGCGGCAGCACGACCAGCCGGTCGGCGCTGACCGAACGGCCCGTTTGCCGGCGTTACGACACGTACGATGATCAGCGCAGAATGAAGCACCCGCCCATGATGCGTCGCTGCAGCAAATACGTCGGCAGACCGAGGTCCGGCGTCAGGATCGGATCAGAAATGGAAGGCTCGAAGGTCAAGCTTGACCGTTGGGCGGCAGGCATCTACCCACGTTCAGCAATTCCCAACGGCTTGCCGTCCTTGCGCTTTCGCTCTGATTCTGGCATCATGCAATTCGTGTCGCACGGATCCAGAAAGAAGTCATCCGCACGATGCGTCATCATCCTGTCATGGCTGCGGAATCGGCTGATCGGGAACAAGGTGAATTCCCCCGCTATAGGACACAATCAGCATCCTTTCAAAGCGGCGAAGGAAATCCATTCCGATAAGAGTAGGGCTGCCTGCAGTCATTGGAATCTGGCAAATTCCCTCCCGGGATTCATTTGCGACGGTGACCATTGCCTTCTTCAGTATGACTTTCTGCAAAACGCCGTTGGCAAGGCATATGCTACCCACCGAATACGGAGGGGCAAGCAATCCTACCGCGAGGCCTACAGACGGAGGAATCTGGATGAAACCGGTAAGACCGGTGTCGATGATTCCAGTTACTGAAAGCTGCGGGTCGTCTGGAACCCTATGTAGGCTGAAGTCCAGGCAAACTGTGTGGGACTGGTCGAATCGGCCAGTCCAGTTCTCTTTCGCGTTCACCGAAGTATCCTACATTGAAGGTCGCAGGCTCTCCGATGCGCACGAGGAAGAAGTTCCCGTCAGGCACGGCGCGGCTGGCTTCTTTCAGTGCATCCTCAGGATACCTACCCAGGTAGGCATTCACGTTAACCACATCAATCGCCAGGAATTCGCCTCTGTGCAAGCTTTCATACTGACTGCGAGACTCCTCTTCGTAGAGGAGTTCCGCCGCGTCCGGGATCTGGTCAGGCGTCAGAACCGACCGGGAATGTGTCATGTCCACCTCCCTTGCAATGAGTCCATGACATGAAAAACAATAGCAAGCCGGACAGTATTCAAGCGTGACCTTCGCGAAGCATGATGATCCTTCGGGCGATCGCATTCCGGGTCGGACGGCGGGTCTGGTCAATGGTTGATGTTACTGTCCGATTTAAGTCCCTAGTCCATCCGCGCTTCGGAAACGGTCAACGCTGTGCGCACCGTCCCTCCAGCGTAACTGTGTCGTCCATCACCGGCAGCTCATCGACTGGCTGATCCGGACCGACAGTCCATGCGATATCCGAGCCACCATAGGTCTTCAGACAGTAGGACGCCGCCTTGTAGTATGCCGCTTCAAGTGCCTGTTCGGAAGCCGATGCGAAAGGTGAAACGCTTACCGTGAAGTCGCGCTTGTCATTGCCCTTGTCCAGCGAAGCCCGGACCCGAACCCTGCGGACCTCCACGGTTCCTGGCTCCACTCCTTCGTTACGGACCTCGACTGTTTCCTTACTGCCCCGAAACAGCCCGCACGAAGATACGGTCGCGACAGCCAATGCCAGGCACAGCATCCGCGCCAGATTCATTGCGGCACCCTCCACTCCACGTCACTGACCGAAGACCGGCAGACGGTTCCTTGACCGCCGCCACACTGTTCAAGACTGCAAAGCCTTTGGTTCAAGCCATACCCTCCTGACATCCGCAAAGCTACAACGACTGATGCATGTCCGAGCCATAATGCGCAAGCCCGATGTGCTTGCCTTCCACGGCGAGCGTCCCTTGCGCAGCGCATTCCAGATTCTAACAAACCTGCGGACCTCGCCGGCAGGTCTGTCAAAAACCGGTCCGGCCTCCCGCGCAAAGCTACGAGTCACTCAGCCGCAACGGCGGTCACGCTACCGGCCCGACGCGAGCGGATGCGCTCCTCGATCTCGTCGCGGAAATTGCGGATGAGACCCTGCACAGGCCAGGCGGCGGCATCGCCCAAGGCACAGATCGTATGTCCTTCAACCTGCTTGGTGACGTTCAGGAGCATGTCGATCTCCTCCATTGCGGCTTCGCCGCTGACAAGCCGGTCCATCACCCGCATCATCCAGCCAGTTCCCTCCCGGCAGGGCGTGCACTGGCCGCAGCTCTCATGCTTGTAGAATTTCGACAGCCGCCAGATTGCCTTGATGACGTCGGTCGAGTGATCCATCACGATTACCGCGGCGGTTCCCAGCGACGACCCGACCTCACGCAGCGCGTCGAAGTCCATGACAGCGTCGCGCATGTCCTCACCCCGCACGCAGGGGACGGACGCCCCGCCCGGAATCACCGCTTTCAGGTTGCTCCACCCGCCACGGACACCGCCGCAGTGTTTTTCGATCAGTTCCTCGAACGGGATCGACATTGCGTCCTCAACGACGCAGGGATTGTTCACATGTCCGCTGACCGCGTAGATCTTTGTTCCTGTGTTGTTGGGCCGTCCGAAGGACGCGAACCACTCGGCGCCGCGCCTTAGGATCGTCGGAACGACAGCAATCGATTCCACGTTGTTTACCGTGGTCGGACAGCCGTAGAGTCCCGCCCCGGCAGGGAAAGGCGGTTTCATTCTCGGCATGCCTTTCTTGCCTTCCAGGCTTTCCAGAAGCGCTGTTTCCTCGCCGCAGATATAGGCTCCGGCGCCATGGTGCAGGAACAGGTCGAAATCCCATCCCGACCCGGCGGCGTTCCGTCCGAGAAGCCCGGCATCATAGGCTTCGTCGATGGCGGTCTGCAGAGCCTCGCGCTCGCGGATGTACTCGCCGCGGATATAGATGTAGCATGTGTGAGCGCCCATTCCGAACGAAGCCAGAAGGCAGCCTTCGATCAGTGTGTGCGGGTCATGGCGCATGATCTCCCGGTCCTTGCAGGTTCCAGGCTCCGATTCGTCGGCATTGACCACAAGATATGCCGGACGACCGTCCGATTCCTTGGGCATGAAGGACCATTTCAGGCCTGTCGGAAACCCGGCGCCCCCCCGGCCCCGAAGGCCGGATGCCTTCATCGTGTCGATGATCCAGTCACGACCTTTTGCGATGAGACCGGCGGTGCCGTCCCAATGCCCGCGCTTCATCGCGCCGGCAAGCGTGCGGTCATGCATGCCGTAGAGATTTGTGAATATGCGGTCGCTGTCGCTCAGCATGGCCTACTCCCGGCTGTCTCGGCGTTTCCGCCAGATCCGATACGTCACGAACATGGCCCAGACGAACGCGGCGAGCGCCGCGAGATCGAAGAGAAATGCGTACCTTGCCTGCAGGCCCAGTTCCGGGCCCACCCACTGCGCGCCCAACCAGACCAGCATCGCCGCCGCAATGACCAGTGCCGCCTGGCGTCCCTGCCTCGCCAGAATCCGCTCTTCCCCGTTTCGTTCAGTTGGCGCCATCATGCCGCCCTCAAGCGCTCCCGCCGTCGCCAAGCCAGGGCGTGAAGAGCGGCGCTTCCGTACCATCGATCCGTTTCAGCGTATCCCCGGCATCCGAAGCAATCTGGACACTCGCATTATGCGTTGCCTGGCCTTCGTTCCCGTTGCTGTCCAGGCTTGTCAGCCCCTGCCCGGGTTCCGATGCGAACCTTCCGTTCTGCGGCCCGGGAGCGGGCGTTTCGCCTGCGGAAATCGCATCTATGATTTCGCCGAGCCGCGCTGCGGTCAGATCCTCAAAATAGTCCTTGCCGATCTGTGCCATCGGCGCATTGGCGCAGGCGCCAAGGCACTCGACCTCTTCCCATGAAAGCCTTCCGTCTTCGGAAAGCGTATGCGGACGGTCCGCAATCCTTTCACGGCAGACCGCGACGAGATCCTCCGCGCCGCAGATCATGCAGGACGTCGTGCCGCAGATCTGGATATGCGCGGCACTGCCTACCGGGCGCAGCTGAAACATGAAGTAAAAGGTCGCGACTTCCAGCGCCCGGATACGGGCCATTCCCAGCATGTCCGCCACATGCTCGATCGCGGCGCGGGACAGCCAGCCTTCCTGTTCCTGCGCCCGCCAGAGCAGCGGAATGACAGCGCTTGCCTGCCTGCCTTCGGGATACTTGGTGATTTGCGCTTCCGCCCAAGCCTGGTTTGCGGGCGTGAACTCAAAGCTCTCAGGCTGATCGTGATGAAGACGCCGCAGCATCAGCAGTCATCCTTTTTCGAACGGATTCAGTGTTCCCAAGACCAATCCATGGCCGCAGGACAGGTACGCTGCGCAGCCCTCAATGGCAAGACATTGGGCGCTGCTCCGAACAGTCGCGGTCTTGCAGCACGCCGTCACCGGTCGATCTCGCCGAAGACCACGTCCATTGTGCCGATTATCGCGGCGACATCCGCCAGCTGGTGCCCGCCAGCGACATGGTCCATCGCCTGAAGATGCAGAAAACCTGGCGCCCGGATCTTGGCTCGGTAAGGCCTGTTCGTTCCGTCCGCCACCAGATAGACGCCAAACTCGCCCTTGGGCGCCTCCACCGCGGCGTAGACTTCGCCCTTTGGAACATGGAAGCCCTCGGTATAGAGCTTGAAATGATGGATGAGCGCTTCCATCGAGGTTTTCATCTCACCGCGTGGCGGCGGCGTCAGCTTTCCGCGGGCCAACACGTCGCCCTTTTCGGTTCGCAGCTTCTCACACGCCTGTTTTATGATTTTCAGCGACTCGCGCATTTCCTGCATCCGAACGAGATAGCGGTCGTAGCAGTCGCCGTGTTTTCCAACCGGAATTCCGAACTCGAACTCATCGTAGCATTCATAGGGCTGTGACCTTCGGAGATCCCACGCCAGTCCGCTTCCGCGTACCATCACGCCCGAGAAACCCCAGTCCAGCACCTCCTGCTCGCTGACAACGCCGATATCGGCGTTGCGCTGCTTGAAAATACGGTTTTCGGTAAGCAGCCCGTCGATATCGTCAATGACCCTTGGAAATTCGTCAGCCCACCGGTCGATGTCGTCAATCAGTTCCTGCGGCAGATCCTGATGCACGCCGCCGGGGCGGAAATATGCCGCGTGCAGCCGGGCGCCGCACGCCCGCTCATAGAACACCATGAGCTTCTCGCGCTCCTCGAATCCCCATAACGGGGGAGTGAGGGCGCCTACGTCCATCGCCTGGGTTGTTACGTTGAGGAGGTGATTCAGGATACGTCCGATTTCCGAGTAGAGTACCCGGATCAGGGAGGCCCGGCGCGGAATCTCAGTTTCAGTCAGCTTTTCGATGGCGAGGCACCAAGCGTGTTCCTGATTCATTGGCGCCACGTAGTCGAGCCGGTCGAAATAGGGCAGGTTCTGCAGATAGGTGCGCGACTCCATCAGCTTTTCGGTTCCACGGTGCAGAAGGCCGATATGCGGGTCACAGCGTTCGACGATCTCGCCGTCAAGCTCGAGCACCAGCCGCAGCACTCCATGCGCCGCCGGATGCTGGGGTCCGAAATTGATGTTGAAATTCCGGATTCTCTGCTCGCCGGTCAGGGCGTCTTCGAAATTGCCGTCCATCATCCCACACTCTCGCAGGTCAGGTTCTTTAGGCCTAGGTCGGTCATCGGCTTGTCATTCGCAGAACGGTAAATTCCCGCGGATGCGTTCGCGCAGCCAAGTTCCCGGGGTTCCGGCGCCTCGGCATATGGATTGGTTCGCCCGACCATTCCGTCAGCCTCCGGCCCCGCTGCCGCCTTCGTCGGGCAGGACTGCACCTTCCCAGGGCGACATAAAGTCGAACTGACGGTATTCCTGGGTAAGCTTCACAGGTTCGTAGACCACACGCTTCAACGTTTCGTCGTAGCGCACTTCGGTATAGCCAGTCGTTGGAAAGTCCTTTCGCAGCGGATGGCCCGTGAAGCCGTAGTCGGTCAGTATGCGACGCAGGTCGGGGTGCCCGGAAAACATTATGCCGAACATATCGTAGACTTCGCGCTCGAACCAGTTCGCGGCCGGAAAGACACCGGTAATCGACGCGATCATGTCATCTTCCCGGATTCCGCATTTCGCCCGGACGCGGTGGTTTCCGTACATGCTGAGGAAATGGTAGACCACTTCAAACCGCACGTCGCGGCTTGGATAGTCGATGGCTGTGACATCGACCAGAGTTGAGAACCTGCATGTCAAGTCGGTTTTCAGGAATTCGGCGAAGGTCAGTACGGACGCCGGGGCGATCTCGACGTTCAGTTCACCGAAGTCCACGCTCCAGCCCAGCACGCAATCGGGCCGCATCCGCTCAATATGCGCCCCAAGTTCGTTAAGTTCGTCAGGCATCTGGCCTCGCGGTCAAAGGTTCATGCGTTCAACGCACGATGGTTCCGGTGCGTCTGATTTTGCGCTGGAGCTGCAGCAGCCCGTAAAGCAGCGCTTCCGCTGTCGGCGGGCAGCCCGGCACATAGACATCGACAGGTACGATTCGGTCACATCCACGAACCACCGAGTAGCTGTAATGGTAGTATCCACCGCCATTTGCGCATGATCCCATCGAGACCACGTAGCGCGGCTCGGGCATCTGGTCGTAGACCTTCCGCAGCGCCGGCGCCATCTTGTTGGTGAGCGTTCCGGCCACGATCATGAGGTCCGACTGTCTGGGAGAGGCGCGCGGCGCCGTTCCAAACCGCTCCATATCGTAGCGTGGCATCGCGGTGTGCATCATTTCGACCGCGCAGCAGGCAAGGCCGAAGGTCATCCAGTGCAGGCTTCCGGTCCTCGCCCAGTTGATAACGTCTTCGACCGAGGTAATCAGGAATCCTTTGTCCTGAAGTTCCCGGTTGACGGCGGAGACTGCGGCCTCTCGGTCACCTCCGGACGTGTTCGGGCCGGTCATCACTCCCATTCCAGAGCCCCTTTCTTCCATTCATAGGCGAATCCGATGGTAAGGACTGCCAGGAACACCATCATTGACCAGAAACCGACAATCCCAACATCCTTGAACGCCACCGCCCATGGAAAAAGGAACGCAACCTCCAAGTCAAATATGATGAAGAGAATGGCGACAAGGTAGAACCGGACGTCGAACTTCATCCGCGCGTCGTCAAACGCGTTGAAGCCGCACTCGTAGGCGGAGACTTTCTCGGGATCCGGATTGCGGACGGCTACGACAAGTGCCGCAGCCATCAGGACGATGCCCAGACCGATGGCGAGGGCGAGGAAAACGAGAATAGGGAGATAGTCGGAAGCGATCGATTCCAAAGTGCTCTCCTTGCCTGTGCGGGATTCCGTTCCGAGTGCTGGGACTGTCAATAACGCCAGCGTTCAGCAGGGTCAACATACCGAGCCTGACGGGTGTGTTTGAGCCGCTGCGGATCCGGCGAGATCAATGCAGCCGGTGCTGCGTGGCGAACTCGAAGTCAGTGATTGCTGATCAATCTCCATTAACAGCTGGGGATCTGCCGCGCCGATTCTGGACAGAACGCCGTCTTCCGATGCTTAAACCCGGTCGGCTGAACCACTTGGGCGGCACTGTTTGGATCATTGCGGGACACAGCTTACGGCAACTCTCGGCATCGCGCCGGACTATGAAACGCATGCGGAGATCGACCTCTCCCGGACCTGCGGCATCTACATCGGCAGATCCTGCGGACGTACCCTCCTCTCGGAAAGCGCAGTCGGCTTCTTTTTGGACTGACCATCAGCGCAGGCAAACCTATGTGGCAGATTCCTCAGCTGACGGAGTCTGCCGGACTGGATCCGGATTTCCAAACCGGCCTGCATTCTTTTGGACTTCAATGCTGACAGGGCACGCATCACGCCGCAAATGCGCTCTAAAGCGCCTTTTGAAGATGCTGACGCATACGGTTCTCAAGATCAAAATGCCGGAATGACATTCCGGGTGGAAAACTACGGTAGCGCCATAGTCAACTTTCAACGGCGTGGCGACGGACAGGGACAGTACGGAATGGACGCCGATTCTCGTCGCAGGTGGTCCTGCATACCACTTCCGGATATCCACCAGTTCCTGAAACCGATGTATGTTATCGGGGCCAACGAGTTCCCATCCGGGTGGCGGGAACTTACTGACTGCCGGGTCCGCGCATGGCACTCCGTTTCCGGGCGACCTTCTCGGCCAGAAGGGCGCCGAGGTCTATGAGGCCCCATCCGACCAAAGCAAAGACGGCGCCTGCAAAAATCGTGCGTACGATGTTCCAGAACTGCCAGGCACCAGAATAATTCCGCCATGCTTCCTTCGCCGCGGCGGGTTCAAGCGGCGTCTCAACAACGGCCAGGGCCTCGTTCAGCGTTACGTTGAAGGTAAAAGTCGGAAGCATCGCGCCAAGAACGTACAGAAGGCAAGCCACGCCCAAGTGAACGGCGGTCATCCTTGCTCCCACTTTCATGGCCACCGCAGCCGTGAGTGCCAGCAGCACAGGCGTGCCAAAGAAGAACGGAGCGAACACCCAGTTGCGAACGCTTGCATTCATGGCCTGCATCGCCGCTATGGCGACATTGGGGTCCGTGGCGTCCAGTCCCCACATGGTCGAGCAGACCCAAGCGAAGAAGAACCCGAACATCGCCCCGGAAAAGACGAGTGACAGGAGGGCCAGCGGTCTCACGGGGCCGCCCAATTCAGGACCGCCCCACACAAGGGAAACTGCGACAAACCCAGCGGGAATGCCCGTTAAGGGTGAAGCAAACCGCATCGGCAACTTCAGTGTCGAAGCGCTTGGACCGCATGACGCTGGATTCCGACATACGCCTTTCCAATCCGTGACTGCCGGGCTTCCATTCACATAGGCAATTCCGGCAATTCGACAACACCTAATCACACATTGTGGCGTGAAATCACGCCGCAGCTTTGCTGCATCGCATTCAGTCTTCGGTATCGCTTCACGGACTCGAAACCCATCTCGTTGACCATCGACCTCCAGACGGTCTTCGCGGCAATGCAGGAAGAGGGTCACGAGGAAGTCATCTGACTTCATGATTGCGCAGACGGATGCGCAGGTTTCGGCCTACTTCGACGTTCATGAGGCCATTTGCGATGTCCAGACTGAATCGCTGATGGAACGACTTGGTGTAAGGCACTCGCAGTGCCATTCCAAAAGGTCAGGATTCCGTCCGACCGGATCAGCAACTCGAGGAAAAATCGACGAATTGCATCGGCCGCTGGCCCGAAATGACGGTCGGCGCGCTGAGTGCCATGCCAGAAATCAGTTCATTGCGGCAGCATTGTTATCGACTACATGGTAGAACGCCAAGAGTCAGCTACATTCGCTGCGTGCTGCGAGCCTTTCTGCGAGTACTGACCGATCACTCAGAACCGGTACGCTCAAAGATCGAACATTTCGCGCAAAACCCAGAGTCGTTTGCGAACAATGTAACGGCAATTCAATGGCGTAAGGAGATATGGCTGAAAGTTGGCAACCGGCTCATCGTCCGGAATGACGGCGCAGAATTGGAAGTCCTTGATATCGTGCCGCGAGGAAACACCCATGACAGACACCGTTACCATCGACTGCACTGAGTACTGCATGCTCATCGCTGCCGATGAAATGCTGGCGGACAATACCGCTTTCGACCGCGTGACCAATGACTTGCGCAATGGCAAGGACGAACTAGTTTCGGAAGCGTTTTCGAACCGGATTCTTGATGGCGAAAGCCCCCTCAAGGTATTTCGGGAGTTACGCAATCTGAGCAGGACGGCGCTTGCGCATCGGGCTGGTGTCCACAGGGTACAGATTACCGATATCGAAAGCGGGAAGTCGAACGGCTCGGTCGCCACCATGAGAAAGCTGGCGAAAGCGCTGGGTGTTCTTGTGGAGGATCTGGTGTGAGCGACCTCCGGGCGAAGTGGACGATTGCAACAGCCTGACCGAGGGTTCCCGATTGTGGCCGGCGAAAGGAAATGGTCAGGAAAATTTGCGTTGCATGTCTAAATGGGCCAAAGCCGATGGCATGGATGCCACAATTTCGGCTCCGGCCCGTAAAGATGCGCAGTGGCGGACTGTGAATTCGGCAGGCAATGGTGTCAACGCAACTCCTTTTCGTTGCGTCGTCTAGTCCAGAACCTCCCGGAGCATCCGCACTGCAGGTGCCCGTATATCCACAGTCTCGGCACCGAAAAGTATGGACACAGGCTGCGGCGCATCGACCAGCGTGTCCAGTGCCCGTTTCGCCTTGTCCGCAAGCGCCGCATCGCAATAGTTCGGCACTCCGCATACGTTGGTGGCCCCGTTGTTTCTTGCCATTTCGGATTCTCGCTAATTGACGCAATGAGAACTCAATTTGTGCCGTTAATGAAATAAGTTTCGTTCGAACAGATTGCCTGGGGCGATCCACCAAGCCGAAAGCGTCCGCATATTGAGCACCGCCCGGCACATCAACCGACCCCTGTCAAATGCGGCGGGTGCCTGGAACACCAGATTGCGCTTTTCGTAGAGTTCCCGAAAGAGTGCGCGTCGAAGTGCGTCCGCTTCGCTCGCAAGGTTCCACGATTCCAGCTGCGCGGCGAAGCTGAAATTGAACCCGGGCTGAATTTCGGACGTCTGAAAGCTCCGGTCCTCCTGATGCGGAAGCAGGGACATTGCTTCGTCCGGGATACCCGTCAATGATACAGCGCCCTCTCCTCCACCCGCATCAAGGAAATTGCGCTCGTAGACTGTTTTCAAAGCGCTCTCGGCGCTGCTTCGCGGCACGATGTCTCCAAGTCCCAGGCGACGTGCCAGGAAAGGACCGAAGAGCTGCTCAATGAAGCACGCTTCGGAGAACGGGCCGTCCGTGTCGACCCGGAACCACCTCCCGTTGAACAGCCGTTCATTGTATGCGGTTCCAGCGCGACCCGCCTGTTTCTTCCATTCCTCCGCAAGGCCAGTTTCACCGACTTCCCCAGCGAGCTCGGCCGCCGCGAGAAGCGCTGCGATCCAGAGGCCACCGCAATAGCTTGATGGACCTTTCATCGGGATGTTGTCGAAAGTCTGGTCGGGGATTCCCTCGTTCTCGATCAGACCGTCCCCGTCCCGGTCAAACTGCTGAAGATGATCGATGGCGGCACGAACGGCGGGAAACCGCTGCGATCGCCAGCCGGCATCCATATGTCTTCCTTCCCGGAATGCGCATAGGACGAAGTCGCAGTTGAGATCCTTCCAAATGGTTCCGTCGCGGTAGGTATAGGAATTCGGGGTGACGAAGGGATCCTCGCCGGGACCGCCTAGATCGTGCGGACAGGCACCTTCCGGATTGATTGGAAACAGGGTGTTCTGCTGGCCGTGGCGGCGGCGTCCCGGATCTGATGGAACCAGGAAGTCTGCGTAGTCCCGCGCAACATCTGCCGCAAGTTCCGGAAAGAACTGTGCAACCGCCTCCGCCGCGTAGATCCAGAGGTCAAGCGTGTTGTATAGCGCGTAATCGTGGCATTCGATGATCCCGAAATGCCGCCTTCCATCCGGAGACCCATGCGCCGAAGTGAAGACCGTAAGGCCATCCACGAGAAAGTAGGATTCGTTGATCGCCACTCCGGCCCGGTGCGGCTCGCTGCCGAGCATGTCGCCGACATGCTCCTGCCATTCGGCGATCCGTCTCTCCCAGTCCGGTGCCGATCGGTGGGCCAGATCCGTGATCCGTTCCGAGCTTCGGCCTTTCCTGTCCCACTCATCGGTATAGCCACGAAACCATGTCCGGCCCTGCCCGAACGAAATCCTTGGCAGATCCCAGACAAGGGTCGCAAGCACTTCGCGGCTCTTGCCGGGGTCGATGGACAGGCGAGCCGAAACGGCGCCGGCCGGATGTGCGGGCGGTGTTTCGCGAAACCCGCTCTCGGTGACCCAGCCGCTGCCGAGGTCCGGCGCGTCGCCGCTTTCGAGAAACCCGTTCCAGAATTCACTCCCACTGCCGGCGCCATCGAAACAGACCGTGCGGGAGAAAACCGCACCCGCTTGCGCGGATACCGCGATTGCCCACTCTCCGGTGCCTTCCGCCGGTTCTTCCGCTGTGCGGCGGCGGTCCAGAATGACACCGGCACCTCCAGAAAAATCCATCGGCCTGTTGAAACATCCGGCCGCGACCCGTGACGGGCGGCCTTCGTGAAACGTGTCGAACCATCCGTTCAGGTTGGCGAAACTGAACGCAAGCGAGACGTCGGCGGGACTCTGTCCGGAATTCGTCATCCGCCACTTGAAGAGAGCGACCGGAAGCGTCGAGCAGGAGAGATCATGCGGAATGACGGGAGAATATGATAGACATTCCACTTCGATTTCCGCCATCGGCACATGCCGGTGCCACGAGAACGGAAAGAGGCCGCCCCATTCGGGCGCAGACCGTTCATAGTCGAAGGAGTCAAGTTCAGGGCCTTTTGGAACCGGCTGAAGTGCTGCGGCAACAGGCGCCTGGCCATGCCGTCGGATTCGGATCAGGAATCCGTTGCTGGGCATCGCGAATCCTGCCACGCCTCCGCCCTTGATCGTCCACCTGCTGAAGCGGCCATTCGAAGCGCGGATGATTCCACCGGTTCCTATGCCACCAAGGGGAACGCCGATCGCATTCATTGGCTGGAACAGCCGTTTCATCTTTCCAGACGAGGACGGAAGCGTATGCCCCGCAGGCCGCCGAAGCGACGCCGCAGGAAATGAGAACGGATCGTTGCGCAGCATTACCTGTTTTCCTGATGCCCCGAATCACATACCATGCGGGAATGGAGTGATCTGACTCTCTGAATTCGATACTGGCAGAGGCTCTTGCCGAAAGGCAATCTTCGCCGGATTTCCATCCTCTCAAATACGGTCTTCCGGTCTCTTTGAAGCCCGTTCCCGCAACTGCCCGTCGTGAACTGGTTCAGGCTCCGTGCTCTGAACCCGTATAGCGCAGCGAATCAGGAATCCGCACCAAGTGCTTTCGCGCCGCCAGCAAGCCCGGCAAATCCGATACCGGCGTAGATCGTGACGGTTGCTGCCAGTTTCGACAGGCGACGAGACCATCCCACGCTTCGCGTCGCCGAAACACCCTAGATTTACAGCTCTGAAACAGAAGCATGTGTCGCGAGACCCTGTCGAAGAGCGCTTCCACGTTCAGGTCGCAGTCCTGGATCTTTGTCCGCTGCGACAGCACAGCGTTCAGAAATGTCCGCACTTTCAGTGGTAGTGCCGCGGCCTCAGCGCTTGCAGCCTGGCAAGGCCGAGTTCCGAAACCGAAAGCCTCGTGCAGGTCGCGAGCGGTTCCACCATCCTGATTCGAACCACCGTCGCTATCTTCCCTGCTTACCTGAAGCGGCGTTCACCAACCTCAGTAACAACCGCATCCAAAGGCTGGTCGGTCGGCTCTGTCGGCAGACTCTCGACTTCCTGCGCAGAGTAGGCGAATCCTATGGCCCGCGTCGGGCGGGCAGAGCGCAGCCGTTCGAGAGTCCGGTCGTAAAACCCACCTCCGTAGCCAAGCCTGCAACCCCGGCTGTCAAACGCCACCAATGGAACAATCAAAATCTTAGGTTCCACAACTTCAGAAGCGGCTGGAACCGGGGCGCCGAACGGACCTTCGACCATTTCGCAGTCGGGCGTCCAACGATGGAATTCCAGAGGCAGTCCAGGTCCGCGAATGACAGGCACGCAGACTTTGGCTTCCCATTGAGCCATCACCGGCAACGGATCGATTTCCGTCCTTATCGGAATATATCCCGCAAGCGGCTGGCCACGCCATGGCACAAGCGCCTTCATCAGTTCGGTCTGCGCAGTCCCGTCCAGTCCAGTGCCATGAGCCGCGCGTCGCCGCCTGAACGCTTCCTTCCGCACGTCGCCTTTCGCCAAGCTCACGTCAGCACCGCAGCGGCGATTCCCAGGAATGCGAAGAATCCGACAACATCCGTTACGGTTGTTACAAAAGCGCCGGAGGCCAGAGCCGGATCGATCCGAATCCTCTCCAATGCAACAGGAATGACGGTACCCGCGAAGCCCGCCACAACCAAGTTAATCACCATGGCCGCAGCCGCTACAGCGGCAAGCATGGGAGACCCGAACCAAAGCAGCCCAACACAGCCCATCACCGCCGCAAAGAGCAGTCCGTTGACCGCGCCGACCAACACCTCCCGCCGAATTATCCGCCAAATGTTTGAGTCAGTCAGATCCTTGGTCGCGATCGCGCGTACCGCCACCGTCAAAGACTGCGTTCCAGCGTTTCCGCCCATCGAAGCGATGATCGGCATCAGCACCGCCAATGCCACGACCTTGGCGATCGCGTCCTCATAGACTGCGATGACAGCCGAGGCGAGCACCGCCGTCATCAGATTCACGGCAAGCCAGGGAAACCGGCGACGGATGGTAGTCAGCGGCCGATCCGTCAGGCTTGATTCGTCGCTAACCCCCGCAAGCCGCAGGAGATC